>NZ_JCANTD010000032.1:0-44052 GCF_059570675.1 Salinispora goodfellowii
CCCCCGGGCCATGGCGACCCTCCGCAACCTCGCCATCGGCGTGCTGAAAACCCTCGGAGCCGACAACATCGCCAAGACCACCCGGGCCATCCGTGACGAACCCCGACGAGCGCTCCCCATCCTGGGCATCACCAACAACCCGGACACTCACGGAACTTGATCAGGCCCTGGCCAGATCCTGCCGCGGCCCGGTGGGGTCGAACATAACCCGGTGGAGATTTGGGAGCGCACCCAGACGGTCATCCGGACCGTGCTGTACGAGCACCGCCTCACCGTCACCGACCTCGCCGCCCTCGGGGTCACCAACCAGCGGGAGACCACCGTGGTGTGGAATCGCCGGACCGGTCGGCCCTACCGCAACAACGCCATCGTGTGGCAGGACACCCGGACCGACCGGATCGCCTCCGCCGACCAGTTGAGTCCACATAACCCGGATGATCTAGACGAAGCCGACCGCCGTTTCCACCAGCGACGTACCCGACTCGATTACACCCCCGTCGTCACTCCACGTCACATCGACGGCGCTCGGCGCGAACCGACTCGAACCCTATTGGGAAATCCTCCGGTTTCGAAGCGTAGGTCGAACCGGCGATACATGCGCACCAGGTAGGAGCCGACCCCGGTATTACTCCATGGTGGTACCCGCGAGGTGGAACAGGACCACCACCCGGAGTTCCCGCACTGTTTCCAACCGGCGTGGCGCCGGAAGGGGGTGGGGTCATCCGCAATCGCCACCACTACGGCCCTGGTCGGTGAACGTCACCGGCCAGGGCCGCCGCGCCGTTGTCGCCTTGGGTCGGGGTGAGCAGCAGCCGTTGGAATTCGGCCCGGAGATCGTCCGGGACGATCCACGGCTGCTACTCACCCCCTCCACACTGGCTGGCTCAGGCTACTGAAGCTCTGTTCTACTTCAGCGAGATCTCGCCGTAGGCGGCGCCGGATACCTGGTTCCAGACGAAGGTGTCGACGTTCTCGCTGTAGAGCGCCGCCTCCTTCCGCCAGAACATCGGGATGACCGGCAGTTCCTCGGCCAGGATGTCCTCGGCCTGCTGGTAGAAGGTGATGGCCTCCGCCAAGGTCGGGGCGGAGTCACCCTGCTTCAGCAGGTTGTCGAACTCAGCGTTGCTGAAGGTGCTGTTGTTGCTGTCGTTGCCGGAGGCGTAGAGCGGAGTCAGGTAGGTCTCCAGGAACGGGTAGTCCGGGCCCCAGCCGAGCCGGAACGGTCCGGTGAACTCCCGGTTGTCCGCCTTTTCCAGGTATTCGGCGAACTGCAGGTTGACCTTCAGTTCGTAGTCGATGCCCAGCGCAGACTTGATCTGGTCGCCGACCGCCTGCAGCCAGGCGTCGTGGCCGGCGCCCGCGTTGGCCCAGAGGGTCAGCTTCTTGCCTTCCGGCCAGCCGCCGGCCTCCTCGAGCAGCTTCTTGGCCTGCTCGACGTCCTGCTCGCAGTAGGTGCAGACACCCTCGCGAGCGCCGTCGAAGATGGGTGCGACGAAGCCGGTGGCGGGGGTGTACCGGCCGTCGAAGACCGCGTCGATGATGGACTGCCGGTCGATCGCCATCGAGAACGCCTGGCGGATCCGCTTGTCCTTGAAGGCGTCGTTGTACAGCGGCAGGCCGACGTAGTTGAGGCTGTCACCCTCCTGCTCGTACAGCCGGTCGCCGTAGCTGGCCTGGGCCTCCTTGAAGCGCTCCGGCGGGATCGTGTACATCACGTCCAGTTCGCCGGCCTGGAAGGAGGAGTAGGCGGCGTTCACATCGGCGAAGATCCGGTAGTAGAGTTCGTCGGGCTTGCCCGGCTCGCCCTTCCAGCTGTCGCTCCGGACCAGGTTGATCTCGACCTCGTGCTCCCACTTGCCATCGATCTTGTAGGGGCCGTTGCCGATCGGGGTCTCGTTGCAGGCGTCGATATCGTCGATGCAGGCCTGGGCCATCGGGAAGAAGCCCGAATACCCAACCACCGTCGGGAAGCCGCTGAACGGTTCCTTGAGCTCGACGGTGAAGGTCAGGTCGTCGACCTTCTTCAGGCCGGACAGCGTCTCGGCCGTCGGCTCGGGGGCCTCCTTCGGGCCCTCGCCGTCCGGGTCCTCGGGCAGGACCGCGTCGATACCGGCGATCCGCTTCATGAAGTAGCCGTTGTTCTGGGCGTTCGGCGCGTAGGCGGCGAAGTTCCACGAGCGGATGAAGGAGTCGGCGTTGACCGGCTCGCCGTTGTCGAAGGTGTAGCCGTCCTTCAGCTTGATCGTCCAGAGCTTCTGGTCCTCCGAGTCGATCGACTCGGCCAAATCATTCTCTGGCTCACCGGTGTCGGCGTTGTACTTGACCAGACCACGGTAGAGCTGACGGATCACATAGATCGACGGCTCGTCATCGCCATTCGACGGCAGCAGGTACGCCGGCTCCGAGGCGTATATCCGCAGCTTACCGCCGGACTTGTCGGTCGCCTCCTCTGGCTCGTCGTCGCTGTTGCCACAGGCGGTGGCCAACATGGCGGTGGCGGTCGCTACGACCGCCACCTTCAGAAATTTCCCGCGCATGGGAGTGCCTCCTCAGGGCGCTCGGCTCACGAGGGGGTGTGAGGTGCCTGTCACTGTGACACCAGACACGCGATGGCGAGAAGGCGTGTTATCAACCCGATACCCGGCCGGGATGGTGCGTACATCAGCCTGGCGCAATTTGCCCGAACCTATGGCCCAGGGCTCCGGCAAGGTAGCTATATGACCGTTTCAGATGAGTCCGAGTGTTTGGAGTGGCCAGTAGTGATTTCTGCTGTTGCGGCGTAGGACTGGAGCAATGGCGGTGATGCCGGCCAGCCGGAGCAGGCTGACCGCGGTGTTGCGCAGGGGTGGCCATGAGGCGGGACGCCTGGCCAGTGCGCAGGCGGCTGGCGTCTTCGCCGCTGCCACCCTTTCCACATTGGTGGGATCAGGTTGTCGACGTTGTCGCTGTAGAGGGCCGCTTCCTTCCGCCAGAACATCGGGATGACCGGCATCTCCTCGGCCAGGATGTCCTCGGCCTGCTGGTAGAAGGGGATGGCCTCCGCCATGCTTGGGGCGGAGTCACCCTGCTTCAGCAGGTTGTCGAACTCGGGGTTGCTGAAGGTGGTGGCGTTGCTGTCGGCGTCGGTGCCATGGACCGGAGCCAGGTAGGTCTCCAGGAACGGGTAGTCCGGGCCTCAGCCGAGCCGGAACGGTCCGGTGAACTCCCGGTTGTCCGCCTTTTCCAGGTATTCGGCGAACTGGCCCAGAGGGTCAGCTTCTTGCCTTCCGGCCAGCCGCCGGCCTCCTCGAGCAGCTTCTTGGCCTGCTCGACGTCCTGCTCGCAGTAGGTGCAGGCACCCGGGCGAGCGCCGTCGAAGGTGGGTGCGACGAAGCCGGTGGCGGGGGTGTACCGGCCGTCGAAGACCGCGTCGATGATGGACTGCCGGTCGATCGTCAACGAGAACGCCGGGCGGATCCGCTTGTCCTTGAAGCTGTCGTTGTACAGCGGCAGGCCGACGTAGTTGAAGCCGGCACCCTCCCGCCGCGGTCGCCGAGTTGGTCCAAACAGCCGGTCAGCGTCAGGACCAGCGCTGCCGCTGCGGCGGCGACACTGAACGTGCGTGCCAGCCTCGTAGTCCCCTCACATCTTCTTTGGGGGAAGGATGGAGTGGTGCCAGCCCGGGTGCGAGTCGATCGAGCTGGCACCTACCACGGACTCCAGGTGAGTGGCAGCACGGCGTGTATGACGAAGTGAGCGGCAGTTTCATCCGAGTTCTGCTTGGACCTGTGCCGTGTTCAGTGCCATTCCGCAGCGCGCCGCCACGTACCGCAATGCCGCAAGGTGCTCGGCGCGACTGAAGTCGGCGACAGCATCACCTACCACGAATGCCTGAATCCCGCGCATGAATGCATCGCAGGCCGTCACGGTGACACCAATGTGTGCATAGATTCCGGTAATGATGATTTGGTCGCGTTCGTCGAACAATTGGTCAAGCGGACTGTCGGCGAAGGCGCTGTAGCGGCGTTTCTCCACCACCCGGTCACCACCGTCGGGCTGCAACCCGTCATGAAAGTCCACCGCTGACGCGTCGGCTGGCGGCCCCCAGCCCCACATGTCCAGCAACAGGCCGCGTTCGTCCTGGCTCTGGCCGCCGGGCTGTCGGGTGAAGACCACCGGGATGTCCAGCTCGATACAGGACTTACGAATCTCGGCGATGTTCGTCGCGGCCTCGGCGAGCGGCTCGGGGTCCTCGAATGGTGCGGTGAAGTACCGCTGCATGTCGTGTATCAGCAGGATGGCCCGGTTGGGGTCGAGTCGCCAGCTGACCCGATTATCCGGTAGTTCTTGGTCGGTCGGCAGGGAATATCCGGGGATCCGAGGTAGGGACACTGGCTATGCCTCCTGGGCTAGTTGAGCGCGTAGCGCGGCGCGTAGGTCGGTACGACTCACCTTGCCGACTCCGGTGGATGGGAAGGTGGCAACGATCCGGAGTTTGTCAGGAACCTTGTATGCGGCCAGACCACGGGATCGGACGAAGGCACGCAGCTGCGCGGTGCCCGGTTGCGCTTCACCCTTGCGGAGGATGACGAAGGCGCATGTCCTCTCCCCGAGGTAGGCGTCCGGTACGGCCACAACTGCGGCATCGTGAACGGCTGGGTGCGCCAGCAGGTGGTTTTCGATTTCCTCGGCGGCGATCTTCTCGCCACCGCGGTTGATCTGGTCCTTGGCTCGGCCGGTGACCATCAGGTAGCCCTCAGGGGTGAGCCGGACCAGGTCTCCGGTGCGGTAGAAGCCGTCAGGGGTGAACGCTACGGCGTTGTGTTCGGCCGCCCGGTAGTAGCCACGGATTGTGTATGGGCCGCGGGTGAGGAGATGGCCGGTCTCGCCGACGGCGACGGGCACGTCCTGGTCGTCAACGATCAACAATTCGTCGTCGGGGGAGATGGGCCGGCCCTGGGTTTGCGCTACGAGTTCGGCCGAGTCGCCGAGTCTGGTGTAGTTCACCAGGCCCTCGGCCATGCCAAAGACCTGCTGCACCGCACAGCCGAGCGCGTGTGGGATCCGCCGGGCGGCGTCGGCCGGAAGCTTGGCGCCGCCTACCTGGAGCAGTTCCAGGCTGGACAGATCGTATTCGGCTTGTTCTGTGGCGGCGGCCATCCAGACCAGGGCCAGCGGCGGAACTAGCGCGGTGATGCTGACCCGTTCCCGCTCGATCAGTGGGAATGCGACGTCAGGGCTGGGCCGGGGACACATCACGATGGTGCCGCCAGCATGCATGACTCCGAGGATCCCGGGGGAGCTGAGGGTGAAGTTGTGCGCTGCTGGTAGTACGCACAGGTAGACCGAGGCGGCGGAGAGGCCGCAAATGTCCGCGCTTTCCCGGATGCTGTAGAGGTAGTCATCAGCCGTCCGGGGGATGAGCTTGGGTAGGCCGGTGCTGCCTCCGGAAAGTTGCAGGAAGGCCAGTGCGCCGGCGGCTGGGTCGGTCAGGTCGATCGGGTCGGTGCCCAGGTCCGTACCGGCCTCGAAGACCTGCCGCACGCTTGGTGCCCCGGTAAGGACCGCGGGGATCAGGGTGCGATGGTCGAAGCCCTCGTGTACGCCAGGCAGCACAATGGCGACTGCCTCGGTGTGCCGGCAGAAGTAGCTGAGCTCACTCTCGCGGTGGGCGGGCAGCGCGAACACCGGCACCGCGCCGAGTCGGAAGAGGCCGAAGACGATGTCGAAGAAGTCGGCGGTGTTCGGTAGCTGCACGACGACCCGGTCTCCGGCCCGGATGCCTCGCGCCGCAAAGCCGGCCGCGAACCGATCGGCCCTTTCATCGACTTCCCGATAGGTGCGTCGGACTTCGCCGTCGACCACGGCGAGGCGGTCCCCGTAGCGGCGAGACCACTCACGCAGCGCGGCCCCGAATGACTGGCCCCGCCAGTAGCCGGCGCTCCGGTAGCGATCGGCGAAGGCCGGGGGCCACGGAGTCAGGTCCATCACAGACCCAGCCCCGAGAGGATCGTCCGGAACTTGGCCGTGGTCTCGGCCAGCTCGGCCGCTGGGTCGCTGTCGGCGACGATGCCGGCACCCGCGTACAGCCGCGCGGTGTGACCCTGGGCGACGGCACATCGCAGGGCGATGACCCATTCGCCGTCGCCGGCGCTGTTCTCCCAGCCCACCAAGCCGGTGTAGAAGCCCCGGTCGAAGGCCTCGTAGTCGGCGATGGCGGCGCGGGCGTCACGTGCGGGCGTCCCACATACCGCCGGTGTGGGGTGCAGGGCCGTGCTTAGAGTGAGCGAGCTGATCGTCGGGTCGGCGAGACGGCCAGTGACAACAGTGGACAAATGCCACATGGTGGCGGTTCGGATGAGCGACGGGGTCGCGGGTACCTCGATATCGGTGCAGAACTGGCGAAGAGTCTCACCCACCGCCTCGGCGACCAACGCGTGCTCGCGGCGGTCCTTGCGGGACGCTAGTAGCGCTTGGGCTTGTCCGAAGTCCTCGATCGGATCTGGGCTGCGAGGGATCGAACCGGCCAGTGGATTGGCGGTGACCACCTCCGCACGACGGGAGACGAGCAGTTCCGGGCTGTTGCCGACGAGGGTGCCGGGAGCGAGGTCGAGGGCGAAGGTGTAGCCCGTCGGGTCCTGGGTGATCAGCCGTCGTAGCAGCCGACCAACATCGATAGCCGCATCGGTGGTGATGTCCAGAGCCCGGGCTAGGACGACCTTCTCCAGTTCTCCGGCCCGCAGGCGGGCCACGGCCCGACGGACGCCATCGGCATAGGTGGCACCCGCCGGCACCTCGACGGTGCGGGCGTTGACTCCCATCGGCGCGCTGGGCACGGCGATCCGTTTTGGCAGCGGGCCGGCGCGATGAGTGTGGAGGGGAACACTGAGCATGGGCTCCGTGTGGCTGTCGAATGGGATGGCGCCGACCACGATCGGGTCGTGCCGCCCATCCTGGAGAGCGAGGTCGAGGACGCCACGCACGGCGGTCGGCAGGTCTGGGCCGGCCGGTACGGCGAAGTACCGTCCAACGGTACTGATCGTGCCCCGTGGCGAGGTGAAGAAGAACGGTACCTGGGAGCTGTAGCCGGCCAGGAGATTAAGGGCGTCCGTAGACGTCGCGTCGAACTGGGTGGTGCTCATCGGTGGATCTCCCGGTGTTCAGGCGCGCAGGGTCGCGCCGCCATCGACGTACAGGTCGTGCATCGTGACGTGACGGGCTTGGTCGGAGGCGAGGAAGAGGACGGCGTCGGCGATGTCGGCGGGACTGGCAAGACGCCCCAGTGGGATACCGGTCCGGTGTGTCTCGAGGGAGCCCTCGATCACCCTGTTCTCATCGCTGGGGCTAGCCCAAAGAGCCCGCTGCATCGGGGTGTTGGTAGAACCAGGTGCGACCACATTGCACCGTACGCCGTGCTCGGCGAGTTCGAGGCCGAGGCATTTGGTCAGCATTGTGGTGGCGGCTTTGGCCGCGGCGTACGCGGCCATTCCGACGCGAGGGATTCCCGCCGCGTTCGAGCTGACGGTGACGATGCTGCCCCGGCCGCGGCGGGCCATCCGTCGGCCCGCGCTACGCAGTACGTGGAACACCCCCGTCGTGTTGACGTCGAAGGTGGCCTGCCAGTCGGTGTCGGTGGTGTCCACGAGGCGTGAGGTGCGCAGGATTCCGGCGACCGAGACACATATCTCCATCGGACCAAGGTCCGCCTCGACGGCGGTGAGGACACGTTCGACAGCGGTGCTGTCGGTGACATCGAGCTGGTAGGCGCGGGAGCCCTGGAGGGACGCGCTGTGGCGGTCCACCCCCCTACGGTCCACGTCCGTCAATGCAACGACCGCGCCGCGTTCGGCGAGTGCGGTGGCCACGGCTGCTCCGATGCCCTGCGCCGCTCCGGTGACTAGAGCGGTCCGACCGGCGAGGCCGTAGGATGTCATCCGTTCGGTCCTTTGTTAGGTTAGCCTACCCTATCTCGGGGACTGTACCGTACGGCAGGGACTGGATTTCGAGTAGGGGGGCGGGTTGTGGTGGGCCGGAGCATCACTAAGGTTAGGTAAACCTAACAAGCGAAGGTGAAGGAATGTATATCGATCTTCGACGCATGGCTGCCTCTGCGGTTACGCTCGCGCTCGCCGGTGGTTCGCTCGTCGCCTGCGGGGGTGACGAGTCGCCTGAGCCGGTGGCCAGTGCCTCCGCCGGAGACACCGCCTATCCCGTAACTGTCGAGCACAAACTTGGTAGTACGACTCTGGAGAAGGCGCCCGAGCGCATCGTGGCCCTCTCCGACGCCGACCTCGACGCCCTGCTGCTGCTGGGGATTCAGCCGGTCGGAGTCGGTGCGTCCGTGCACGATGGTGGCATTAGTCCCTGGGCGAAGCCGGAGCTCACGAGTGAGCCGACGGTCCTCGAACCGGGTGAGAGTGGTGTCGACCCCGAACAGGTCGCACAGCTCGACCCAGACCTGGTGCTGGCCGGCGGCGACTACTTTATCGACTCGGAGTACGACGCGCTCTCTCCGCTGGTGCCGACGACGGCGTACGAGACCGGACCGTTCGAGGACCCTTGGCAGACGACTCTTCGCCAGGTGGCTAAGCTGGTCGGTAAGGTCGAGCAGGGCGAGCAGGTCATCAAGGATGTCGAAGCGAAGGTCGCCGGTGTTCGGACGGAGTATCCGGCCCTGGCTGGCAAGACCTTCAGTCTTTCGCAGGCATTCGAGGCTGGCACGATCGGCGTACTGCGTTCCCCCGAGGACGCTGGGGTTAAGGCATTCAACGAGTTCGGGATGGGGCTCGCGCCGGGCGTGAAGGCGCTCAAGAGCGAGGACTTCGCCGTTACTCTCAGCCTGGAGAAGATCGCCACGATCGATGCTGACGTGGTGATGATCTACTCGGCCGAGCCGCAGTTCCAGTCGACGTTGGAGGCGAACACCCTCTTCAAGAACCTGGAAGCGGTGCGGAGTGGTGGCTACGTGGCGCTGGACCTCGTCGAGTTCACCTCGTTGCGCAACCCCAGTCCGCTGTCGACTCCGTACTTCATTGACAACGTGCTGCCGAGGGTAGCCGCGTCGGTGGCCTCCTGATGGGGGCGGCGGCCTGGACGTCGACATCCTTTCGCGAGGTGACCGATGACCTCGATCCGAGGGTCGTGGCGGCCGGGCCGCCGCCGCTGACTAATCTGGTTGGGCCGGGCGCGTACGGCGAGTGGCGCTTTCGCCTGGCCGATCCCGGGTGCGGCGATGCTGAGTTGGTCGCGGACTGGATGGCCCGGCCGCATGTGAATCTGTTTTGGGAACAGGCGTGGCCGGTCGAGCGCTGGGCGGCGGTGCTACGGCGACAGCTCAGCGGCGAGTGTTCCCGACCGCTGATCGCCAGTCGCTTTCAGCTGGACCTCGCCTACCTCGAGGTCTATCGGACGCCGCGGGACGTGGTGGGTCGGCACTATCCGGCCGACCCTTTCGACCTGGGGGTCCACCTCGCCATCGGTCCCTTGGAGGCGACCGGTCGAGGCGTCGGCCGGCGGCTCGTGCGGGCGCTGGTGTCAGCTCTGTTCGAAGCGGACTCGCGGTGTGCGCGAGTCGTCGTTGATCCGGATGCGCGACACGCTGTCGCTCGCCGCATGTTCACCGGTGCCGGATTCCGGCCGCTCGCCGAAGTGGATCTTGGGCATAAATGCGCTGCGTTAATGTCCTGTGAGCGGGGCTGAGCTTTACTGGTGAAGCTAGTTAGGGTATGCTAACTTCGCGCACTGATCGGGATTTTACTGCCCACGGAAAGGGCTCTACCTTGGTCTCCTCGGAACTGCCGGTATATGACCTTGTTGGCATCGGTTTCGGGCCGTCGAACTTGGCCTTGGCTATCGCGATCGATGAGCATAATGCTCAATGTCAGCGGGTCGAGGAGCGGATCGAAGCGCTCTTCCTCGAAAAGCAGGCGGAATTCGGCTGGCATCGCGGAATGCTCTTCGAGAACGCCACAATGCAGGTGTCCTTCCTCAAGGATCTGGTCTCCCTGCGAAATCCGGCAAGCGATTTCAGTTTTCTTTCCTATCTGCATGCCCACGATCGGCTGGCGGATTTCATCAACTACAAGTCGATGTACCCGCTGCGGGTGGAGTTCCACGACTATCTCGGCTGGGCCGCCGAGCGGATGCGCGATGCCGTGGCCTACGGGCACACCGTCACCGATGTCGTGCCGGTCGTCGATTCCGACGGGCAGGCATGGGCGGTGGATGTCGTCGCCCAGCATGACGGCGGCACCCAGGTGATCCGGGCTCGCAATGTGATTGTCGCCGTCGGCCTGGAGTCAAGCCTCCCGCCGGAGGTGATTCCCTCCGAGCGGGTTTGGCACAACCTCGACATCCTGGATCGCGCCTCCCAGTTCACCGTCGCTGAGCCGCAGCGGTTCGTCGTGGTCGGTGCTGGCCAGAGCGCGGCCGAGTCGGTCGCATTTTTGCACGAGCGCTACCCCAGCGCCGAGGTCTGCTCCGTCTTTCTCCGGTACGGCTACAGCCCGGCTGACGACAGCAACTACGCCAACCGGATTTTCGATCCGGACGCCGTCGACGTCTACTACAACGCGCCGGCGGACGTGAAGCGGATGCTGTTCGACTATCACCGCAACACCAACTACTCGGTGGTCGACGGAGATCTCATCACCGACCTGTACCGGCGGGCGTACCAGGAACGTGTCCTCGGTCGGGACCGACTTCGAATCATGAATGCCTCGCGGGTTATCGACCTGGGTCCTCGCGCCGACGGCGTCGACCTCACGGTTGAACACCTGCCGTCCGGCGAGCTGACGCCCCTCACCGCCGACGCGATCGTGTTCGCCACCGGCTATCGTCCGATTGAAGTCACCAAGCTGCTCGGGGCGGCTGCGTCGCGTTGCCACCGCGACGACGAGGGCTTGCTGCGGGTCGGCCGTGACTACCGAGTGGCGACGGACCCGGCCCTACGCGCTGGTGTCTACCTGCAAGGCGGGACCGAGCACGCGCACGGAATAACGTCCACACTGCTCTCGGCCACGGCCGTCCGTTGCGGAGAGATCGTTACCTCCATCGCCGCCTCACTCGTCGAGCGTCATCCCGTCCCGGCCGTCGAGCCGCAGACCTTGCTCACGACTGGCTCCCGCCCGTGACCGCCGCCACGCCAACCTCCGTCGAGGATCTCCAGGCCCAGATCGCTGAGGTTCTGGGCGAACCGACTGACAGTTTCGGCCCGGACGACGACCTGATCGACGTCGGGCTCGACTCGATCCGGTTGATGAGCCTCGTCGAGCGCTGGCGATCCGGTGGGGTGCGGCTCGGCTTCGTCGAGCTCGCCGACCAGCCCACCGTGAACGGCTGGTGGTCGTTGATCAATGCACAAAGGAAGAAGTGACCTGATGCCGACCAATCCCTTCGAGGATGACAACGGAACCTACCTCGTCCTCGTGAACGACGAGAACCAGCACTCGATCTGGCCGGCCTTCGCCGACGTGCCGGCGGGCTGGACCATTGTCCACGCTGAGGCCAGCCGACTGGACTGCCTGGACTACGTCGAGCGGAACTGGACCGACATGCGGCCAGCCAGCCTCATCCGGGAGATGGACGCGCATTCCGCCTGAACGGCAGCCGCGTGACTCGTCGTTGACCCGGACGGCGATCTTTACCAATGCTCAGAGTCGGGAGATCGACAACCGTGACCACCCTGCTGCCCCTTACCGCCGCGCAAACCGGGGTCTGGTTCGCCCAGCAGATTGATGAGGCGAACCCGGTCTTCAACACTGGTGCGGGTGTCGTCATCGATGGGGTCCTCGACCTCGACGTCATCGCCGAGGCGGGCCGGCGGCTGGTGGCCGAGGTCGACGTGCTGCGGATACGCGTGGACCTGGTCGACGGTCCGGACGGAGCCGAGCCACGGCAGGTGATCGACGATGCGATCGTCGGCGCGCTCACGGTCGTCGACCTGCGCGACGAGTCGGACCCGGTGGCCGCCGCCGATAAGTGGATCAAGACCGACCTTGCCACCCTGATCGACCTGCGGACCGGCCCGATCTTCCGCCACGCGTTGCTGTGTCTCGCCGACGACCGGCAGATTTGGTTCCAGACGTGCCACCACCTGGCGCTCGACGCCTACACGTTCGCATTGCTCACCGGTCGACTCGCCGAACTGTATACGGCACTGGCGGCGGGCCAGGAACCCGCAGCGGCGACGTTCCGGCCGCTGCGGGACATGGTTGACGCTGACGTCACGTACCGGGCCTCCGAGGCGTTCATCACCGACCGGAGGTTCTGGACCGAGCGTTTCGCCGATCGTCCGACCGTGACCGGGCTGGCACCCGGTGTGCCCGCCACCGCCCACCGGTTCCACCGGGTCGAGCACCAGCTGGCCGAGCCCGTGCCCGCTGGGCTCACCACCCTCGCCCAGGGGGTCCGGGCCACCCGGGTCGAGGCACTCCTCGCCGCGGTCGCCAGCTACCTGCACCGGCATACCGGTTCCGGTGAGGTGGTGCTCGGCCTGCCGGTGATGGGTCGGCTCGGTGCGGCCGCCGCGCGAGTTCCGGGTACCGCTGTCAACGTATTGCCGCTGCGGGTGGCCGTCGATGCGGTCTCGACTATCGGCGAGCTGGTGACCGCCGTGGCTGGGGAGCTGAAGGCGATCCGCCGGCATCAGCGCTACCGCGGTGAGGACATCCGCCGTGACCTCAAACTGCTCGGCGGTGACAAACGCCTGGTCGGACCCTGGGTGAACATCAAGCCGTTCGGGGCGGAGCTGTCGTTCGGCGGCAATCCCGGTCAGCCCCTGTATCGCTCCGCTGGGCCGGTCGACGATCTATCGGTAACTATCGACGACCGTGGCGACGGGCGACTCACGCTGACCGTGGACGCAAATCCGGATCTCTATCCGCTGTCGGCGGTGCAGGAGCACGCGCGGCGGCTGGCCGACTTCCTGCACCGATTCGCTGGCGCGGATCCGGCTGACACCGTCAGCACGCTCGACCTCGTGACCGACACGGAGTGGGAACGGCTGCGCGCCGCCGGCACCGGCCCCGCCACCGTGCTGCCCACCGCCACTCTGAGCACACTCTTCCGCGATCAGGTCGCGCGTACCCCGGCTCAGCCAGCGGTGACCGACGGCCGGTCATCACTGACATACGCCGAACTGGACGCCGCCGTCGCGCAACTCTCCCGGCTACTGGCCGCCCGTGGCGCACGGCCCGGAGCCATCGTCGGAGTCTGTCTGGCCCGTTCGACCAGGCTGCTCGTCGCACTGCTCGCGGTGGCCCGCACCGGCGCGGCTTACCTGCCGCTCGATCCAGGGTTCCCGCCCGACCGGATCGCCCTGATGCTCGGCGACGCGGCGCCGGTGCTGGTGCTCACCGACGACTCGGTGTCGTTGCCCGCCCCGGTACCAGTGGTTCGGATCGATGAACCGGTCGACCCGCCGGTGCCGGACGTACCCCTGGCTCCGGACGTACCCCTGGCTCCGGACGCACCCGCCTATGTGCTGTACACGTCTGGGTCAACGGGTCGCCCCAAGGGCGTCGTGGTGACCCACCGCAACCTGGTGAACTTCCTACTCGCCATGCGGGAGGTAGTCCCGCTCGGCACCGCCGACCGGTTGCTGTCGGTGACCACCGTGAGCTTCGACATCTCTGGGCTCGAGCTCTATCTGCCCCTGCTGGACGGTGCCCAGGTAGTGATCGCGGCAAAGGAGGTCGTGCAGGACGCCGCGCTACTCGCAGAGCTCATCGCGACCTCCGGTGCCACCGTGCTGCAGGCCACACCGACGCTTTGGCGTGAGCTTGCTGAGGTGCCACTGCCCGGCGTCCGTGCACTGGTCGGTGGCGAGGCACTGGCTGCCGACCTGGCGGCCAGAATGCGCGCGAACACCGCCGGTGTCACCAATCTGTACGGCCCGACCGAGACGACGATCTGGTCCACGGCGGCCAGGATCACCACCGGTGGGACGCCGGCGATCGGCCGACCGATCCACAACACCTCCGTCTACGTACTCGACGCCGCGTTGCGCCCGGTGCCCTGGGGAGTAGCTGGCGAGCTGTACATAGCTGGTGCCGGAGTGGCCGATGGCTACCTCGGCCGTCCTGGACTAACGGCGAGCCGGTTCGTGGCCGACCCGTACGGCCCGCCTGGTACGCGGATGTACCGCACCGGCGACCTCGTCGCCTGGCGCACCGACGGCACGCTCGATGTGTACGGCCGGGCTGACCAGCAGGTCAAGCTGCGTGGCTTTCGGATCGAACTGGGCGAGGTCGAGGCCGCCCTGCTGGCGCATCCGGCGGTGTCGCGGTCGGCTGTCGAGCTGCGCGACGGGCGCCTCGTCGGCTACGTGGTCGGCGACGTCGACCCGGCCACGCTGCGGGCTTTCGTCGGCGAGGCGCTGCCCGACTATATGGTTCCAGCGGTGGTGCTGACGCTCGGCGATCTGCCCCTTACCCCGAACGGCAAGCTCGACCGCGCCGCGCTACCGGACCCCGTCTATGAGGTCACCGAGGTCGGGGGGGCGCGGACAGCCGAGGAGGAGATTCTCTGCGGGATCTTCGCCGACGTGCTCGGCCTGCCGGCGGTCGGCCCGCACGACGACTTCTTCGACCTGGGCGGTCACTCGCTGCTCGCGGCCCGCGTGGTGGCCCGGGTCCGTGCCCTGCTTGATGCGGAGCTGACCATCCGGGACGTCTTCGACGCGCCGGCCGCCACCACCTTGGCTACCCGGCTGCGCGGCGTCGGGGACCGGCCGCCGCTGGTCCCGCTGCCGTCGGTCGACCGGCCGCCGCTGTCCGCCGCGCAGCGCCGGATGTGGTTCCTGCACCGCCTCGACGGTGCCGATCCCACCTACCACCTGCCACTGGCACTAACTCTGCGCGGCCCGTTGGATATCGGTGCCCTACGTCGGGCGGTGACCGCGGTCGTGGCCCGGCACGAGCCGCTGCGCACGGTGTACGCGGCCGACCAAGACGGCGCTCCCTACCAGGTGGTGCTTCCGCCACCAATGGTCAGTTTGTCCTGGGTGGATGATGTGGCGACCGCGGTGCGTCAGCCCTTCGACCTGGCCACCGAGTTGCCGATCCGGGCCCACCTGCACCGGCTCGGCGACGACGAACACGTCCTGCTGCTGGTGGTGCACCACATCGCCGCCGACGAATGGTCGCTGACCCCCCTGCTCAGTGACCTGGTGGCGGCCTACGCGGGTCAGGAGCGGCGAACCCCCAGCCTGCGCTACGCCGACTACGCCCACTGGCAGGCGGAACTTCCCGTCGCCGACCAGCTTGAGTGGTGGCGGCGAACCCTGCGGGACCTGCCGGGGCCACTGCCGTTGCCGGTCGACCGGCAACGCCGCGCGCAACCGTCAAGCGATGGGGCCACGCTGGTTGTCACCCTGCCCCCAGGGCTGCCTGCTGACCTGCGCGCACTCGCCCGCACGACCGGCACGACGATGTTCATGCTGACCCAGGCCGCGGCCGCCGTCCTGCTGCATCGACACGGTGCCGGCGACGACATCCCGCTCGGTGCACCGGTCGCGGGGCGACCAGACGAAGCCCTCGACGACCTCGTCGGCCTGTTCGTCAACACCCTGGTGTTACGAACAGACCTCTCCGGAGACCCGACGTTCACCGAGGTGCTGGCCCGGGTGCGGCGCACCGTCCTGGCCGCGCTGGCGCATGCCGATGTGCCATTTGACCAGGTGCTGGACGCACTCGCCCCGGATCGGCGGATGCTGTTCGACGTGATGGTGTCCTACCAGCACGCGCTACCGGAGATCGGCGACTGGCCGGTGCGGTTCGTGGACACCGCGACAGCGAAGTTCGATCTCTCGCTCGACCTGGCGGAGCAGGGCGACGACATTGTCGCCACCTTCGAGTTCCGGACCGAGATCTTCGACCGGGCCACTATCGAGGCCATGAGTGAGCGGCTGGTACGGCTACTACGCGCCGTTGTCGCCGATCCGGGAGTACGGGTCGCGGATGTCGACCTGCTTACCGCCGAAGAACGAACAGCCCTGCTCGTCGCCGGATCGCCGCCGCTACCGCCGGCGACCCTGGCCGATCTGTTCGAGCGGCAGGTCGCGGCGACCCCAAACGCGCCCGCCATCGAGTCTCCGGACCGGCAGGTGCTGACCTACGCCGAGGTGAACGCGCAGGCCAATCGGCTCGCGCGGCGCCTGGTCCGGCGCGGTGTTGGTCCGGAACAGCTGGTCGGTGTGCTGCTGCCGCGCGGCGTTACGGCGACCATCGCGCTGCTCGCCGTTCACAAGGCGGGCGCCGGCCACCTGCCGCTCGACCCGGCGTACCCCGACGCCCGAATCGCGCTTGTTCTCGAGGATGCCGCGCCGCGGCTGGTGCTGACCGACCCGGCGCTCGCGGGCCGGGTTGCCGCGCCGACCATGTTGGTCGAGGGAACCGGTGTCGACGACACCGGGCCGGCGCCCGACCTCACCGATGTCGAGCGGACCGCGCCAACGCACCCCGAGCATCCGGCGTATGTCATCTACACCTCCGGCTCCACCGGCCGGCCCAAGGGCGTCGTGGTGCCCCACGCCGGACTGGCCGACCTCGCCGCCTCCGTGGCCGAGTCGTTCGGTTCCGGGCCCGGCAGTCGCAGCTCGCAGTTCGTGTCGCCCGGCTTCGATGTGGTCTACAGCGAACTGGCCATGTCGCTGCTGTGTGGCGGCACCCTGGTGATTGTCCCAGATGAGCGGCGTGACCTCGGTGAGTTCGTTATCTCACGGGGACTGACCCACGTCGACCTGCCTCCGGCGTTACTCGCCGCGCTGCCCACGGCCGCACTTCCAACGGACACCACCGTCATCATTGGTGGTGAGGCGGCTGCGGCGCACCTCGTCGAGCGATGGTCGGCCGGGCGGGCGATGTTCAACGCCTACGGGCCGACCGAGACGACGGTCACCGCGACAACGTGGCGGGCAACATCCGGTCCGGTGTCGATTGGGCGACCGGACCGGGGCCGCACGGCGTATGTGCTGGACCGGCGGCTGCGCCCGGTCCCGCCCGGCGTGCCGGGCGAGCTGTACCTGGGCGGTTCTGGCCTGGCCCGCGGCTATCTCGCCCAACCAGGCCTGACCGCTGATCGGTTCGTCGCTGACCCGTTCGGCGCGTCGGGTGCCCGAATGTATCGAACCGGCGACATCGTCCGCTGGGTAGATGGTCGGCTGGAGTTCGCCGGCCGGACCGACGACCAGGTGAAGATCCGTGGGTTCCGGATCGAGTTGGGCGAGGTGGAGGCAGCGCTGGCCGCAGTGCCGGGCGTCGCCCAGAGCGCGGCTGTGGTCCGGGAGGACACTGCCGGAGCGCACCGGCTCATCGGCTACGTGACCGGCGCGAACGCGACCGCGGACGGGGTACGGGGCGGTTTGGCCGCGGCGTTGCCGGACCATCTGGTCCCGGCCGCGATCGTGGTGCTCGACGAGCTGCCCCTGACCTCCAGCGGCAAGATCGATCGGCGAGCCCTACCCGCGCCCACGGTGGCGGTCGCCACGGCCGGGGGCCGCCCAACGAGTGCGGTCGAGGAACTCCTCTGCGGGCTCATCGCCGACCTCCTTGGGCTGCCTGCCGTCGGACCCGACGACAGCTTCTTCGCGCTGGGGGGCGACTCGATCGTCTCCCTCCAACTCGTGGCCAAGGCCCGTGCCGCCGGCCTGCGAATCACCCCCCGCCAGGTCTTCGACCGCCGGACCCCGGCCGGCCTCGCCGCGGTCGCCGAGGTAGCGGCCGCCGCCGTGGCAGACGCGGACGCCGTCGGCGAGGTACCGCTCACCCCGATCCTTGCCTGGGCCCGCGATCTCGGCGTCGGGCTGCGGCGCTACAGCCAGGCGATGTTGGTGCACGCCCCGGCTGACCTCGGCCGACTGGAGCGTGCGGTACAGGCGCTGTTGGATACCCACGACCTGCTGCGCGCCCGCTGGACCGGTTCGGCGTTGGAGGTCGTGCCGCGGGGAGTAGTCTCCGCCGCTACGCTGATCACCGAGTCGGCCCTCGACCCGGCTGCCGCCCTGGCGGCGGCGGTTGACCGGCTGGCCCCTCGGGACGGCGTGATGCTGCAGGTCGTCCGCTTGCCCGGGCGGCTCCTGATGGTTGTGCACCACCTTGTTGTGGACGGCGTCTCCTGGCGCATCCTGATCGACGACCTGGCTCGTGCCTGCGCCGGTGAGTCGCTGGCCCCAGCGACCACCTCTTTCCGCACCTGGGCCCGCGCGCTGCCGGCGGCTGCCGCGGAACGCGCTGGGGAACGCGACCACTGGCTCGCTGTCACCGACGCGGACTCCGTCCCGGACCCCGTCCCGGACCCCGTCCCGGACTCGCCGCTGGACACCGCGGGTAGCCTGCGGGAGCTGACCGTCGAGGTTGGCGCGGAGATCACCCGTTCGGTGCTCACCACAGTGCCCGAAGCGTACCGGGCAGGCGTACCCGATGTGCTGCTCACCGGGCTCGCGCTGGCCGCCGGAAGGCCACTGCTGGTCGGACTTGAGGGACACGGTCGGGAAGAACACGTCGTCCCGGGCGCCGATCTGAGCCGTACCGTGGGCTGGTTCACCACCGAGTATCCGGTCGCGATCGATGCCGTCGGCCTGGCTGGCGGGGCGGCGTTGAAGCGGGTAAAGGAGCAGGTACGCGCCGCGCCAGACCACGGTATCGGCTACGGTCTGCTGCGCTATCTGGGCAGTGGGGAACTGGCCGGGCGGCGCGAGCCGGAGATCCTGGTCAACTATCTGGGCCGGTTCGACAGTTCGTCTGGGCACCCGTTCACTCCGGCTCCAGAACTACCCGCACCGGCGGTCACCATCGACGCGGACATCCCGGTCCGTTACCCGGTCACCGTCAACGCCACCGTGGTAGATACCTCGGATGGACCGGTGCTCCGGCTGCGGGTGCTGTATCTGCCGCAC
The DNA here is from genome assembly GCF_059570675.1 of Salinispora goodfellowii. Taxonomy (NCBI): domain Bacteria; kingdom Bacillati; phylum Actinomycetota; class Actinomycetes; order Micromonosporales; family Micromonosporaceae; genus Salinispora; species Salinispora goodfellowii. The sequence goes on from NZ_JCANTD010000032.1 coordinate 18,875, forward strand.
CGGGCACCGGCGGTTTCCGGGCTGGTGGAGCGTTGGGTCGCCGCGTTGGGCACGCTGACCCGTGCGCCCGGTCCGGGCGGGCGGACCCCTTCCGACCTGCCGCTGCTTGATCTTCGCCAGAACGAGGTGGAGGAGCTGGAGCGTCGGGTACCGGACCTCGCTGACGCGTGGCCACTGTCCCCGCTGCAGGCCGGTATCCACTTCCTGTCGTCCTCCGCGCCCGATGGCGCGGACGTGTACGTGGTTCAGCAGCAGTTCGAGCTGGCTGGCCCGCTGGACGTCGAACGGCTCAGGGCCGCCGTGCGCGCGTTGCTCGATCGACATCCGAATCTGCGGGTGGCCGTACACGACCTCGGGCGTGGCCCGATCCAGGTGGTCCCCGCCACGGTCGTGGTGCCCTGGGAGGAGATAGAGCTCCGCGCTGGCGGCCCGTCCTTGGACGAGGTACTCGCCGCTGACCGGGCGCGGCGCTTCGACCTGGCCGCCCCGCCGTTGCTTCGACTCACCCTGGTGCGCCTCGGTGCGGACCGACACGTGCTCGTCTTCACTCAGCACCACCTGTTGATGGACGGCTGGTCCGGGCCGCTCGCGGTGCGCGACCTGTTCACGTTCTACGCGGGGGGCGGCCTTCCCGCGGCTCGGCCGTACACCGACTACCTCGCCTGGCTGGCCGGGCAGGAGGCGGCGACGGCTCGGGCGGCCTGGACGACCGCACTCGCCGGTGTGGATGAGCCCACGCTCGTCGCGCCCGACACCACCGGCGCCGTGATACCGCGGGTCGCCGAGGCGTTCCTTTCGACCGAGTCGAACGATTGGCTCGTGGCGGTGGCGCGGGGGCATGGCGTCACCCTCAACACCGTTGTGCAAGCGGTGTGGTCGGTGCTACTCGGGCAGCTCACCGGGCGGGACGACGTCATCGCCGGTGCGACGGTCGCCGGTCGGCCGGCGGACCTGCCGGGCGCGGAGGCGATGGTGGGCCTGTTCATCAACACCATCCCGGTGCGCGTACGGATTGATCCGGCGGACACCTGGGCATCGTTGCTCACCCGGTTGCAGGGGGAGCAGGCCGCGCTGCTGGAGCACCAGCACGTCGGCCTCACCGAACTGCACCGCCTCGCCGGGCTGCCCCGGCTGTTCGACACGCTGACGGTCTTCGAGAGCTACCCGTTGGACTCGGCCGAACTGGCCGCCGGCAGTGGCCTCGCCGTCACGCCCGGCATTCCGGTGGACGCCACGCACTACCCGCTGAGTCTGGTCGCCATTCCCGAGCGGCGGTTGCGGCTCCGGCTGGAGTACCGACCGGACCTCTATTCGGCGAGTGCCGCCGACGAACTGCTCGACCGGGTGGTCCGGCTGCTGGACTCGGTCGCGACCGGTCCCGACCGGCGACTGGCCACAGTCTCGGTGCTCTCCGCAGCCGAGGAGAGGGCGCTGGCCAGCTGGAACAGCACTGCCCGGCCGGTGCCCACCGGGTCGGTGGTGGACGTGTTCCGCCGACAGGTCGCGGCCACCCCGGACGCGTCGGCGCTGGTCTTCGGAGCCGAGACGCTGACCTTCGCCGAGCTGGCAGATCGGGTTGACGCGCTCGTCGCCCGGCTGGTCGAGGCCGGTGCCGGACCGGAACGGACGGTGGCGGTGCTGCTGCCACGCTCGGCCGACTCCGTGATCGCCTGGCTCGCGGTGCTCGCCGCCGGGGCCGCGTACCTGCCGATCGACATCGATCTGCCGGCGGAGCGCGTCGATTTCATGCTGGCCGATGCGGGGCCGGCCGTCGTGCTGCGGGACGTCGCCGCACCAGCCGCCACGCCGGTGCCGCGGGTGTCCATCGAACCGCGGTCGGCGGCCTACGTGCTCTACACCTCCGGCTCCACCGGCCGGCCCAAGGGGGTCGTCGTGCCGCACGCCGCGGTGGCGAACTTCTTCCACCACCACGCCCAGGTCATCTTTCCGGCGCTGTCCGGGGGCCGGCGGATCCGGGCGGCGCTGACCGCGGCGCTGTCCTTCGACACCTCCTGGGAGGGGGTCCTGTGGCTGCTCGCCGGGCATGAACTGCACGTCGTCGACGACGAAACCCGTCGTGATCCGGGCCTGCTCACCGACTACGTCGCCACGCGGGGAATTGACTTCCTCGATGTCACTCCCTCGCTGGCGGAGCGGCTCGTAGCCGAAGGGCTGCTGACTGATCCGCGGCACGTGCCAGCCGCACTCGCGCTGGGCGGCGAGGCAGCCGGTGCCGCGCTGTGGACGGCGCTGCGAAGGTCGCGGACCAGGGCGATCAACCTGTACGGACCTACTGAGTGCACGGTGGACACACTGTTGGCCTGGCTGTCCGACAGTGAGTCGCCGCTGGTGGGCCACCCGATCGACAACACGCGGGCGTACGTGCTCGACTCGGCGCTGCGTCCGGTGCCGCCGGGCGTGGCCGGCGAGTTGTACCTGGCCGGTGGGCAGCTCGGCCGGGGTTACCTGAACCGGCCGGGCCTGACCGCCGAACGGTTTGTCGCCGACCCGTTCGGGACCCCCGGCACGGTCATGTACCGCACTGGTGATGTCGTGCGGTGGACCGCCGAAGGGGGCCTCGACTACCTGGGCCGCGCCGACGACCAGGTGAAGATCCGTGGCTTCCGGATCGAACTGGGGGAGATCGAAACCGTGCTGCGAGCCCATCCGGGTGTCGAGCAGGTCGTGGTGGTCGCCCGGGACGAGCCGAAGCGGGTGGTCGCCTACGTGGTGGGGGAGACCTCCGGGCTGCGCGAGCACGCGGCCACGACACTTCCGGACTACATGGTGCCGGCCGCGGTCGTTGGCCTCGACGCGCTTCCGACCACCACCGCCGGAAAGGTTGACCGGCGGGCGCTGCCCGCTCCCGATGTTCGCGCGTACCCGGTCACCGCGGCACCGCGTACCCCGGTGGAGGAGGTGCTTTGCGGCCTGTACGCGGACCTGCTCGGGCTGCCCACGGTCGGGGTGCACGACGACTTCTTCCTCCTAGGCGGACATTCCCTGCTGGCGACCAGCCTGGCGGCGCGGATCCGAGGTGCCCTCGGTGTGGCGGTGCGAATCCGGACCATCTTCGAGGCACCGACGGTGGCTGACCTGGCCCCACGGCTCGCCGAAGCTGACGACCCGCGGCCGCTGTTGGCCCCGCGCTCGCACGGAGACCGGCTGCCGCTGTCGTTCGCTCAGCGTCGACTGTGGTTCCACGACCGGCTGGAGGAGGCGAGCGCCACCTACAACGTCGCTTTCGCGTCCCGCCTCGACGGACCTCTCGACGTGCCGGCGCTGACCGCGGCGCTCGGCGACGTGGTCGCCCGGCACGACAGTCTGCGGACGGTGTTCGCCGATGAGGACGGTCAGCCATACGCCCGCCTCGTCGCTCCGTTCACGGAGACACCGCTCACCGTGGTCGACTGCTTGCCGGAAGAGGTCGGCGAATTGCTACGCGAGGCCTCGCGGGTGCCGTTCGACCTCACCCGCGGGCCGCTGCTGCGGCCCACCTTGTTCGTCACCGGGCCGCAGCAGGCGACCCTGCTGCTCCTGCTGCACCACATCGTCACCGACGAGTGGTCCGAGGGCCGGCTGATGACCGACCTCGGTACCGCCTACGCGGCCCGCCAGGCAGGAAACGCCCCCGCCTGGGCTCGCCTCGCCGTGCAGTACGCCGACTACGCTGCGTGGCAGCGCGACGTGCTCGGCGACCCAGCCGATTCGTCGAGTCGCGCCGCCGGCCAGACCGCGTACTGGCGGGCGGCGTTGGCGGGGGTGCCGGAGGAACTGGCGTTGCCCACCGACCGTCCGCGTCCGGCGGTGCCGTCGTATCGCGGTGGCATCGTGACCTTCGACGTGCCAGCCGCGGTTCACCGGCGGCTGCGGCGGTTGGCCGCCGAGACCGGAACGACGCCGTTCATGGTGGTCCAGGCGGCCACGGCGGTGCTGCTGAGCCGGCTGGGCGCGGGCGACGACATCCCGTTGGGCAGCCCGCTCGCCGGCCGCGACGAGGAGACTCTCGACGATCTGGTCGGGTTCTTCGTCAATACGCTGGTGCTGCGGACCGACGTGTCGGGGGACCCGACCTTCCGAGAGCTGGTGACCCGGGTCCGGGCCACCGACCTGGCCGCGTACGCGCACGCCGACCTTCCCTTCGAGCGGTTGGTGGAGGCGGTGAATCCGGAGCGTTCGGCCGCCCGTAACCCGCTCTTCCAGGTAATGCTGGCCTACCAGCAGGTGCCAGCCGAGGTACCGGGCCTGCCCGGACTGAAGGTCACGCCGGAGCCGGTGGACACCGGCGTGGCCCAGTTCGACCTGGGGATCGTGGTCACCGAGCGGCACGGCGCGGATGGCCTCACCGGTGTGATCGAGTACGCCGCAGATCTCTACGACCGTTCCAGTGCCGAGCTTCTCGCCGCTCGCCTAATTCGGGTGCTCGATCTGGTGACCGCCGCCTGCGACCGGCCGATCGGTACGGTGGAGTTGCTCACCCCGGCGGAACGGCAGGCGGTGTTGACCGCTGGTCGTGGTCACGCCGCCCAGCATCCGCCGAGCACGCTTCCGGATCTGTTCGAGGCCCAGGTGCGGCGGACCCCGGACGCGGTGGCGCTGATCGACGGTGCCACCCGCTACACCTACGCTGAACTCGACGCTCGAACCAACCGAGTCGCCCGCGCCCTGCGTCAGCGGGGGGCGGGTCCGGAGCGGGTCGTACTGGTGAGCCTGCCACGCGGAGCTGACCTGGTGGTGGCCGAGATCGCCGTCAGCAAGGCCGGGGCGGCGTACCTTCCCGTCGAGCCGGGTCACCCGGCGGATCGGCTCGCCGTCATCGTCACCGAGGCGCGACCAGTGCTCACCCTGGACGGGCCGCTGCCGGAGCATCCCAACGCCGAGCCGCTTGTCGACCGGCCGCTTCCGCTGCACCCGGCCTACGTCATCTACACCTCGGGCAGCACCGGGCGGCCCAAGGGCGTGGTGGTTCCGCACGCCGGCCTGGCCGCGTTGGCCGGGGTCTTCCACGACACTCTGCGGCTGGGCTCCGGCAGCCGGATGACGCAGTTCGCGTCGCCGAGCTTCGACGTGACCGTGGCTGAGCTGGTGGCTACCCTGACCGCCGGGGCCACTCTGGTCGTGGTCCCCGAGGAACAGCGGCTTGGCGAGGCGTTCGCGGGTTTCGTCCGGGCACAGGGAATCACGCACTTCGCGTTGCCGCCGTCCGCGCTGGGCGCGGTACCGCCCGGCAGTGTCCCGGCGGATGTCACAGTCGTGACCGGCGCCGACCGGTGCCCGCCGGAGCTGGTCGAGCGGTGGGCCACGACCAACCCAATGATCAATGCGTACGGGCCGACGGAGACCACCGTCAATGCGACCTTCTGGCGGTGTGAGCCGGGACCCGTTCTGATCGGCCGACCGGACCACGACCGAGCCGCGTACGTGCTGGACCATCAGCTGCGACCGGTACCGCCGGGGGTGCCGGGCGAGCTCTACCTCGGTGGGGTCGGCCTGGCCCGCGGCTACCTCGGCCAGCCGGCGCTGACCGCCCAGCGGTTCGTCGCGGATCCCTACGGCGCGCCGGGCGCCCGGCTCTACCGCACCGGCGACGTCGTGCGCTGGGTGAATGGGCAGCTCGAGTTCCTTGGTCGGGCGGATGACCAGGTGAAGATCCGCGGTTTCCGGATCGAGTTGGGCGAGGTGGGGCGCGCGGTCCAGGCTGTGCCGGGGGTGCGGCGAGCCACGGTCCTCGTGCGCGACGGACGTCTGGTCGCATACGTGGTCGGTACCGCTGTCGAGGCGGACCTGCGCACCCGTACGGCTGCCAGCGTGCCGGACTACATGGTCCCCGCCGCCTTCGTGACCCTCGACGAGCTGCCGTTGAACGCCGCCGGGAAGCTGGACGTGCAGCGGCTGCCAACCCCTCGATTCGCCGCGGCCGACCCGACCGTGGCTGCCGGCAGCCCGGCGGAACAACAATTCCGAGCGCTGTTCGCCGAACTCCTCGGCCTGGCCGAGGTGGGTGGCACTGACAGCTTCTTCGCGCTTGGCGGTGACTCGATCGTCTCCATCCAACTCGTGGCGAAGGCCCGGGCTGCCGGTTTGCGGATCAGCCCACGACAGGTCTTCGAGGCGAAGACGCCCGTCAACCTGGCAGCGTTGGCCACCGTTGACGAGCCGGCGGCGGAGGCACCGGATGCGGCGTTTGGCGACGTTCCGGTCACCCCGATCATCGCCTGGCTCCGGGACCAGGGCGCACCGATCAGCCGCTTCCACCAGTCGATGCTGCTGCGGGTGCCGGTTGACGTGACCGTCGAGGACCTGGTGCGTGCGTTGCAGGCCGTGCTGGACCGGCATGACCTACTGCGGGCACGGTGGACCGGTGGCCAACTACACGTGCCGCCGCCCGGCGCGGTTGACGCGGCCACCCTGATCCAACCGGCTGGGTCGGACCTGCGGGTCGAATACGCGGCGGCGGTTCGCCGGTTGGATCCGGACAACGGCGTGATGGTGCAGGCCGTGCTAGCCCGCGACCGGCTACTCCTGGTCGCGCATCATCTTGTCGTGGACGGCGTCTCGTGGCGGATCATCGTGCCGGACCTGCGCGCCGCGTGGGAGGCGGTCGCCGTCGGTAAGCGTCCCGATCTGGCACCCACGGGTACCTCCTTCCGGCAGTGGGCCACCGGGCTGCGAGACGCGGGTGCCGCGCGCGGCCGGGAACTGACGTATTGGCGGCGGATGATCGATGGGATCGTTGGGCAGAGCTGGCCCGGCGAGCCGCGCGAGATCGTCCGCGTGCTGCCGCCGGATCGCACCGCCCCGCTGCTGACCACGGTGCCGGCGGCGGTCCACGGCACCGTGCAGGACGTGCTGCTCACCGCCCTGGCGCGGGTGCTGGGCGGACCGGACGGCGAGATCGTCGTCGAGTTGGAGGGCCACGGCCGTGAAGAGCAGGTGGTGCCCGGGGCGGACCTGTCGCGCACCGTCGGCTGGTTCACCACGACCTACCCGGTCCGGCTCAGCGGTGACCTCAAGCAGGTGAAGGAGCAATTGCGGGCGGTGCCGGACAACGGCATCGGGTACGGAATGCTGCGCGATCGCCTCGGGCGGGATCGTCCGGCGGTGCTGTTCAACTACCTCGGCCGCTTCACTGCCGACGAGGGCCCGTGGTCGCCGGACTCGCTCGACCTGGGCACCGTGCCCACCGGGCTACCCACCCCGCACGGGCTCGACGTCACCGTCACCACGCTCGACGGGATGACCGGCCCATCGCTGGAGGTGCGCTGGTCGTGGCCGTCGAACGCGCACTCCGCGGACGCCGTGGCGAGCTGGGCGGACGGGTTCCTCGCGGCGCTGGACGCACTCGCCGCCGGCGATACGGCCGGCGGACTCACCCCATCGGACCTGCTGGTCGAGCTGAGTCAGGACGAGATCGAGGACTTTGAGGACGAGTGGGGGAACCTGTGAGCAACACAACTGAGCCGGATCCGCGTTCCCGAAAGTCGCCGACGAAGGAAGCCGCCGTGCGTAAGCCATCCGGGCTGCGGGACATCCTGCCGCTGTCCCCGCTGCAGGAGGGCCTCTACTTCCTGTCCTCCTACGCGGCCGACGACGCCGACGCCGACGTCTATACGGTGCAGCAAGTACTCGATCTGGCCGGGCCGGTCGACGCCGATCGGCTCCGTGCCGCCGCCGCGACTCTGTTGGCTCGGCACGCCAACCTGCGGGCCGGCTTCCGGCTCCGTAAGACAGGTGAGCCAGTACAACTCGTCCCGGACCGCGTGGAGACGCCCTGGTCGGTGCTGGACCTGGACGGGCTGAGCGAAACGGCGCAGGAGGCCGCGCTGGCTCGCCTGCTCGATCAGGAACGAGCCCGCCGCTTTGAACTGGGCCGCCCGCCGCTGCTGCGCTGGGTGCTGGTCCGGCTCGCCGGTGAGCGGCACCGGCTACTGCTCACCGCGCACCATATTCTGCTCGACGGCTGGTCCGGCCCGCTCCTGGTGCGAGACCTGCTCAAGATCTACGCGGGTGATTCGCTGGCGCCGGTCCGTCCCTACCGTGACTACCTTGCCTGGGTTGCCCGGCAGGACATCGCTGCGGCCCGCGCGGCCTGGGCGGCGTACCTGGACGACGTGCGGGAGCCGACGCTGGTCAGCGCCGCCGGTCCGGAACGTCGCGCCATCGGGCCCGCCGAGACCTCGGTGGCGGTCCCGGTGGCCGCGTTGACCGCATTCGCCCGGACCCACGGCGTCACGCTGAACACCGTCGTGCAGACCCTCTGGGCGGTTCTGCTGGGCCGGCTCACCGGCCGTGACGATGTGCTCTTCGGAGCCACGGTGTCCGGTCGGCCGGCCGCGCTGCCGGGTGCCGACGAGATGGTCGGTCTGTTTATCAACACCGTGCCGGTCCGGGTCCGGATCGCCCCGGCGGACACCTTCCTGACCGTGCTACGGCGGGTTCAGGACGAGCAGGCCGGCCTCCTCGACCACCAACACCTGAGCCTGTCCGAGATCCAGCGGCAGGCGGCGTCTGGGCCGCTGTTCGACACCCTGGTGGTTTTCGAGAGCTACCCGGTGGATGCCGACGGGCTGGCCGCCTCGCAGGACGTGGCGGGCTTGCGCGTCACGTCGGTGACCGGCCGAGACGCCACCCACTACCCGGCGACGCTGACGGTCGTACCCGACGAGGGGACCGTGACGTTCAGCCTCGACTACCGGCCGGACGAATTCTCCGCAACGTGGGCCGGGGACGTGCTGGGCCGGCTGAACGATCTGGTCGCGACGATGCTCGCCGACCCGACGGCGCGTCTGGTGTCGGTGCCGCTCGGTGCGGCCCCGCCGGTCGTAGGTGAGACCGCCGATGTGCCGAACGAGTCGGTGGTGGACGTGTTCCGACGGCAGGTGGCTTCGACTCCCGAGGCGATCGCCCTCGTCGCCGAGGGCCGGTCGGTCAGCTTCGCCGACCTGGCGACCGACGTGGACGCGCTCGCGGCCCGGCTTCGCGCCGAAGGCGCTGGCCCGGAACGAGTGGTCGCGGTGGTGCTACCGCGCTCGGCGGACGCCGTGGTCGCGTGGCTCGCGGTACTCGCCTCCGGCGCGGCCTATCTGCCGATCGACGCCGACCTGCCGACCAACCGGATCGACTTCATGGTCACCGATGCCGGTGCCACGCTCGTGCTACGCGATACCAAGGGAGCCGTCGACCGGCTACCACCGGTGCGGATCGCGCAGCGGTCGGCGGCGTACGTGCTCTACACCTCTGGCTCCACCGGCCGACCCAAGGGCGTCGTCGTCGACCATCACAACCTCGCCAACCTGTACGCGAGTCAGCGGGTGGTCTTCCCCACGGAGCGTCCGATCCGCGTCGCGCTGACCGCGGCGTTGTGGGTCGACACCTCGGTCGAGGGGCTGCTCTGGCTTGTCGCCGGGCACGAACTACACCTGATCGACAACGAGACCCGGCACGATCCAGCCTTGCTGGCCCGCTACGTCGCCGTACGGGGCATCGACTACGTGGATGTCACGCCATCCTTCGCCGAGCTGCTGCTGCCCCAGCTCACCGCCGCACCGCGATTCCTGGTGGTTGGTGGAGAGGCGACCGGGGCAGCGTTGTGGACGGCGCTGCGCGCGCACAGCAGCACGGTGGTGAACGTGTACGGACCCACCGAGTGCACGGTGGACGCCCTGGTCGCGTACGTCGCCGACAGCGACACTCCGCTGGTTGGCCAGCCGATCCGCAACGCCCGGGGGTATGTCCTGGACCACGCGCTGCGCCCGGTGCCGGCCGGCGTGGCGGGCGAGTTGTACCTGGCCGGAGCGCCCGTTGCCCGAGGCTATCTCGGCCGGACCGGGCTGACCGCGACGCGTTTTGTGGCCGACCCGTACGGCCCGGCGGGATCGCGGATGTACCGCACCGGCGATGTGGTGCGCCGGACCGCCGACGGCCGCGTCGAGTTCGTCGGCCGTGCCGACGACCAGGTGAAGATCCGCGGCTTCCGAGTCGAGTTGGGGGAGGTACAGGCGGCGGTCGAGGCCGCACCCGGGGTACGACAGGCCGCCGTGGTGGTTCGCGACGAAGGGGCACGACGACTGGTCGCGTACGTGACCGGCGCGGTCCAACTCGACGCGGTCGGTGCGCATGTCGCGGCGGTGCTGCCCGAGCACATGGTGCCGAGCGGGTACGTGCAGCTCGACGCGTTGCCGCTGACCCCGGCCGGGAAGGTGGACCGCCGGGCGCTGCCCGCTCCAGCGGTCTCCGTCGGCGTGGAGCGCGCCCGCAACCAGGTCGAGGAGGTACTCGCTGGTCTCTTCGCGCGGGTGCTGGGACTTCCCGCGGTCGGCGTCGACGACAGCTTCTTCGCCCTCGGCGGGGACAGCATTCTCAGCCTGCAACTCGTCGCACAGGCACGCGCCGCCGGGCTGCAGGTCACACCGCGGCAGGTTTTCGAGCGGCGTACGGTCGCCGGGGTCGCCGCCGTCGCGGAAGCCGCTGGTGAGCAGCCGCGGCCCAGCGTGCCAGCTACCGGCCCGGTTCCCCACACCCCGGCCGTCGCCGGGCTCGCCGAGCAGGAGGTGCCGGCCCGATTCAGTCAGTCCATGCTGTGGCACACCCCGCCGACGCTGGACCGGCCGGCTCTGGTGGCGATTCTGCGCGCCTTGACGGACACGCATGACCTGCTCCGTGCCCGTTGGACCGGCACCCACCTCGACGTGCCGCCACCGGGCAGCGCCATGCGGCTGACCGTGCTGCCCGGCGACGCGGATGTCGAGCGAGCCCGGGCCGAGGCGGTGTCGCGGCTCGATCCGGTCGCCGGGGTGTTGGCCGAGGCCGTCTGGCTCGACGCTGGCCTGGGTACGCCGGGCCGGCTGCTGATGGTCGTGCACCATCTGGTCATCGACGCGGTGTCGTGGCGGGTGCTGGGCGACGACCTGAAGGTCGCCTGGGCGGCGGTGTCCGCGGGCCGCGAGGTGACGCTACCGCCGGTGCCGACGTCGTTCCGGGCCTGGGCCACCGGACTGGCCTCCGTGGACCGCACCGCCGAGGCGGAATACTGGTCGGCGGTGCTCGACGGTGCGGAACCGCCGCTGGGGGCCCGTGCCGTCGATCCGGCCCGGGACACCGTGGGCAGTAGCCGGGCGGTCACGGTGTCGTTGCCGGTGGAGCGGACGCGGCCACTGCTCACCACGGTGGCGGAGGCCTTCGGTGCCAGGACGCACGAGGTGTTACTAGCAGGTCTGGCAGCGGTGCTCGCTCCACGCACTGGCGGTCGGATCCGGGTTCAGGTGGAGGGGCATGGCCGGCACGCTGAGGCGGTGCCCGGTGCTGACGTGTCCCGCACCATCGGCTGGTTCACCGCCGAGTACCCGGTGCGGCTCGATCCTGGCGAGGGGGACCCGGGCAGCATGCTCAAGCGGGTCAAGGACCAGCTGCGTGCGGTGCCGGGTGAAGGGCTCGGCTACGGTCTGCTGCGGCTGCCGACGAACCCGGCGCAGGTGCTCTTCAACTACCTGGGCCGCTTCGGCGAGGTGTCCGAACGGGGGGAGTGGGCACCGGCTGACGGGCTCGGTGGGGACGCCGACCCGGCGACGCCGATGACGCACGCCCTTGAGGTCAATGTCTCGGTGGCCGGTGATCGCCTCATCGCGCATCTCGCCTTTCCGACCGGGGTACTCACCGAGGAGCAGGTTCGGGAGGTGGCCACCCGGTGGTTCACCGTTCTGGAGTCGCTGGAGCATGCCGAGGGTGGCCGGAGCGCCGCCGACCTGCCGTTGCTCGACATCACCCTGGACGATGTGGAGGATCTTGAGCGGCGCTGCCCCGAGCTTGTCGACGCCTGGTCGTTGTCGCCGCTGCAGCGGGGCCTCTACTTTCTCTCCTCGTATGACGAGGCGGCGGGCGATGTGTACACCGTGCAGCAGGTGCTGGATCTGACCGGACCGCTGGACGCCGCCCGGCTCCGGGGTGCCGCAGCGGACCTGTTCGAGCGGCATCCGAACCTGAAGGCTGGCTTCGTGACCAGCGCCTCCGGTGTACCGGTGCAGGTGATCCCGGCGAGCGTGGAGTTACCCTGGCGGGAGGTGGACCTCTCCGATGCTGTGGATCAAGAGGCAGCGACGGTCGCGTTGCGGTCCGCCGAGCGTGGACACTTCGACCTGTCCCGGCCGCCGTTGTTGCGCTGGGTGCTGGCGCGGCTCGGCCCGGACCGGCACCGACTGATCAGCACCGAGCACCACATTCTGCTCGACGGTTGGTCCGGCCCGTTGGTCGTACGCGACCTGCTGGCTCGTTACGCTGGGGTTGACGCTGTGTCGCCACGCCCTTACCGGGAGCACCTTGAGTGGCTGGCCTCCCGGGATACCGCTGCGGCCGAGCGAGCGTGGCGGGAAGCGCTGAACGGGGTGACCGAGGCGACCCGGGTCGTCCCACCAGACGCGGGCCGCCCCGCCGAACCCGGATACCTCGACGGGCGGCTCCCCGATGGACTGCGTCGCCGACTCGCCGAGCTGTGCCGGACGCACGAGGTCACGCTGAACACCGTTGTGCAGGCGGCCTGGGGCGTTTTGCTGGGCGGGCTCACCGGACGTGACGACGTCGTGTTCGGCGCGACCGTCTCCGGGCGCGAGTCTGGTATGGATGGAGTCGAGGAGATGATCGGCCTGTTCATCACCACCGTGCCGATCCGAGTACGGTTACGTGCTGCCGAGCCGTGGCACGCGTTGCTGCGTCGACTCCAGGACGAACAGTCCCGGCTGCTGGAACACCATCACCTGGGCCTGGCTGAGATTCAGCGGGCGCATGGGCGGGGCGAGTTGTTCGACACCCTCACCGTGTTCGAAAGCTATCCGGTGGATGCCGAGGCACTTGCCGCGGGCGAGGCGTCAGCAGGGCTCAACATCGATGGCGTGCGCCAGCACGACGCCACCCACTACCCGCTGACCCTGGTGGCCGGCGACGAGGGCGGGCTGGTCGTCAACCTTGAGTACCGTCGGGATCTGTTCACCGAGGCGCAGGCCGGCACCCTGCTCGACCGACTGACCGGGGTCCTCACGGCGCTGGCCGCAGATCCAGACCAGCCGGTGGGCCGTGCCGATGTCGTGGCGCCCACCGAGCGGGAGCGGCTGCTGGTGGCCTGGAACGCCGACCGCACCCCGGTCACTCCGGTCACGTTGCCGAACATTCTCCAGCGGTGGGCCACCCAGACGCCGAACGCTCCGGCGCTGACGGTCCGGGACGAGACGCTTGACTACGCCACGTTCTCAGCGCGGGCCAACCGGCTCGCCCGGCTGCTGATCGAGCGCGGAGCGGCACCGGAACGGCGGATCGCGTTGCTGCTGCCGCGCGGGGTCGACATCGTGGTGGCGATCTGGGCGGTGCTCGCCTCGGGGGCGGCGTACGTGCCGGTCGACCCGGACTACCCGGCCGACCGGGTCAGGGTGATGCTCGACGACGCCGAGCCGGTGTTGGTGCTCACCGACGCGGCACACGCCGGGCTGCTGCCGGACGACCGGCCGCGGCTGCTGCTGGACGGTGATCCCGCCGTGGGCTATGCCGAGACGCCAGTCGATTCGGCACTGACGCCGGATGACGCCGCGTACGTTATCTACACGTCGGGCAGCACCGGCCAGCCCAAGGGGGTGGTGGTGCCGCACCGGACGGTGGTCAACCTGTATGCCAACCACGACCGCGACGTGCTCGGACCAGCCGGTCCGGGCAAGCTACGGATTGGCCACAACTGGTCGTTCGCCTTCGACGCCTCCTGGCAGCCGATGTTGGGTCTGCTCGGTGGCCACCACCTTGACCTGGTGACCGAGGAGATCCGTCGGGACCCTGGCGCATTGGTGTCGTTCATCCGGGACCGTGGGATCGACTTCATCGAGTTGGCGCCGTCGCACCTGGAGCAACTGCTCGCGGCGGGCCTGGCCGAGGGGGGCCGGACCGGGCTGCGGGTGTTGGGTGTCGGCGGCGAGGCGATCTCGCAGCCACTCTGGGAGAAGATGCAGAATCTGCCGGGAACGGCGGCCTTCAACTTCTACGGACCGACCGAGTGCACGGTGGATGCGGTAGTGGCGAATGTCCGCGACTCGGACCGTCCGCTGATCGGTCGCGGCGTCACCAACAGCAGCCTCTACGTCCTCGACCACTGGCTGCGTCCGGTGCCGCCTGGTGCCGATGGCGAGCTGTACATCGCCGGCCCCCAGGTGGCTCGGGGGTATCACGGCCAATCCGGGCTGACCGCCACCCGATTCGTTGCCGACCCCTTCGGTCCGACCGGCACCCGGATGTATCGCACCGGTGACCTGGTGCGCTGGACCCCGGACGGTCGCCTGGATTTCGTGGGGAGAACCGACAACCAGGTCAAGATCCGTGGGTTCCGGATCGAGCTGGGCGAGATCGAGGCGGCCCTGAGTGCTCACCCGGCCGTCCGTCAGGCGGCCCTCGACGTACGGGATGACGCCGGAGTGCGCCGGCTGGTCGGCTACGTCGTCGCCCCGACTGACCTGACCGCCGGTGACCTGCGCGGCTTCCTCGCCAGCCGGTTGCCCGCACATCTGGTGCCAGGTGCCTTCGTCGTTCTCGACCGACTCCCGGTCACCGTCAACGGCAAGATCGACCGGGCGGCGTTGCCGGCACCCGTGATCGAAGGCATCGGCCGGGCACCGCGTACCGCCACCGAGCGAACCCTGTGCGCGGTGGTCGCCGAGGTGCTGGACGTGTCCAGCCTCGGTGCGGACGATGACCTCTTCGATCTGGGCGCGGACAGTATCTCGGCGATGCGGCTCGTCGCGGTGGCCCGGGCACGGGGCGTGGAACTGCGCACCCGCGACCTGTTCGCCGGGCGCACCGTGGAGGCCGTGGCCCGGCTCGTTGAGGTGCGAGTTAGGGTGTCCTAATCATGAAGACTCACCCCCCTCAGCCGCGCTCCCTGCTGGGTTGGGTGCTGCGCGACGACAGTGTGTACCTGGGGGCGTCGTCGCTCAGTGGCCTGCTGTATCAGGGCAGCCTGCTGTTGCTGCCGTTCTGCCTGGGCGAGGCGATCGACCGCGGTATCCGCCCTGGCGAACCGAGTTTGTTGCTGCTCTGGGTCGGTGCGCTGCTGGCCGTGTCGGTAGGTCTGACCGCCGGGGAGTTCGGCATGCGGTGGTTCGGGGCCATCGGTGCCTCCCGCACCGGCAACCGGCTCGTCGCTCGGATCGCCGGTCACGTGCTGGGGCTCGACCGCCTCGGCGTGCAGCGGTACGGCTCCGGGGACCTCATCACCCGGGCGACCCGCGATGTCGAGGCCGTACGCGTCCTCTTGGTCGGATCGCCGGCGCTGCTCAGCGGGGTGGTCGGCGGCACGTCCTTGATCGTCTCGATCACGCTGCTGGAGCCGGTGCTGGCCATCGTGGGGCTGGCCACCCTGCCGCTGTTGGTGCTGGTCAACCTCTGGTATCCGCCCCGGTTTGAACGATCCAACCAGGAGGTATCCCGGGCACACTCCCACCGAGCCGACGCCGTGGAGGACCTGCTCATCGCCGGTACCTCGGCCCATGGCCTGGGAGGCAGGCAGGTGCTGGTCAACCGGCATCACGAGCGCAGTGGGGTGGTGACCGCGCGGACCCTGAGTCTGGCCAGGATCACCGCGAACTGGTCCGCGTACGCGCCGTTCATCCCGGCCCTCGCGTTGGCCGTGGGGGTGCTGCTGGGTGGTCTGGCGGTGCTCGACGGCGACCTCACCATCGGCGGCCTGGTCACCTTCGCCGGCTGGATGAGCCTGCTCAGCATGCAGGTGGAACGGATCACCGGCAGGTTCGCTCAGATCGGCCAGGGCTGGACTGCCCTCCGACGGCTTGCCGAGGTACTGGCGACCGAGATCGCGGTGACCGATCCGGCTGATCCGGTCTCGCTGCCGACGCGCGGCGAGCTGGCCACCGCCGGGCTGCGGGCCGAACTGCCCGGCCGCACGCTCACCTGGGCGGACCTACGAATCCGCGCGGGCGAGTTCGTGGCGATCACCGGAGTGGTCGGTAGCGGCAAGACCACGCTGCTACGGCTGCTGGCCCGGCTCGAGGATCCGGCCGCGGGGACGATCTCCTACGGCGGTGTGCCCCTGCCCGCGGCGGCTCTCGCGGACCTACGGCAACGGATCACCGGCGTACCCCAGCGGCCGGTGCTGTTGTCCGGCAGCGTCGCCGACAACCTACGCCTGGGCCAACCCGAGTTGAGCGATGCCGACCTGCGCGCCGCCTGCCACGCCGCCGCGTTCGACGTGGACGCGCTGCCCGACGGCTACGCGACCGAGGTTGGCGAACGCGGCGAGGCGCTCTCCGGTGGGCAGGTACAACGGCTCGCGTACGCCCGGGCGTTGCTTCGTCGCCCCGCCGTGCTGCTGCTCGACGATGTCACGTCCGCCGTGGACGCGACCACCGAGACAGCCCTGCTGGACCGCCTACGCGGGTGGCTTCCGAACGCCACGATCGTGGCGGCCACCTCCCGCCCGGAAGTGATCATCCGGGCGGACCGGGTGATCGAGTTGCCCACCACCGAGCGAGCAGGGGCGACCGTCGATGGCTGACCTCAGAATTCTCAGCGAGGAACCGGACCAGCGCCGTGTCCTGCGACGGGTCTGGCCCTACCTGCGCCCGCACCGGGGGCTGCTGGCCCTGGGGATATGCGTCAACCTGCTCTCCACGATCGCACTCAGCCTCGTACCGGCGGTGGTCGGCTGGGCTACCGATGCGCTCGCGGTGGCCGACGCGGATCGCCTGATGCGTCTGTGTGCGTTGCTGTTTGTTCTGGTGACCATGCGGATGGTGCTGCTGCGCCAGGCCGAACTGCTGCTGGTGCGCCTGGGGGAGCGGGTGGTGCGCGATCTGCGGGACCAGGCCGTCGAACGGATCGCCGCGGCCCCGCTGCGCTTTCTTGAGTCGCACCGGGGCGGTGATCTGTTGCAGCGGGTCACCGTCGAGGTGGCCGAACTGGCCACCTTCGTCCGCCAGCAGATCCCGGACCTGATCTCCCTGACCGGCTATGTCGTTGCTACCAGCGTGGTGTTGTTCGTCTCCTCGTGGCAGCTCGCCCTGTTGCTCGTGGTGCTGTTCGCGCCGATGATGTGGTTTGTCGGCTGGCGTTTCCGGCGGGCCGCGAGTGCGGCCTACGCAGCGGAGGCCACCGCCGAGTCGGTGGTGACGGCGACCGTGCGGGAGACCCTGGAGGCGCGTGAGCAGGTGCAGGCGGCCAACGCGGCCGGCCCGTGGCGCGCACGGCTCGGCGTGCGGCTGGACCGCTGGTTCGTCGCGGTGCGCCGTACCCAGCGAGCACTGACCTGGCTGGAGTCGGCCTGGATCGTGCAGGGCATCGTGACGGCTGGCTTGCTACTCGCCGGTGGCGCGATGGTAGCCGCGCAGGCCGTGACTATCGGTGTCGTGGTCACCTTCGTGCTCGCCAGTCGGGAGCTGTTCAGCTCGGCAGATGATTTGACCTATGTGGCCGGTGAGTTGGTCGGTTCGCAAGTTGGTCTGGCCCGGCTGCTCGACCTGCTCGAGGCCACCGAGCCGCCGCGGCCGGTGCCGGCCCAGCCCTCCGGGGCCAAGGAATCGTCGGACCTGGTCGCCGAGGGGGTCTGTTTCTCCTACGGCACCGATCGGGTGTTGCGCGATGTGAGCCTCGCCTTTCCCGCCGGTTCCCGGGTGGCCCTGGTCGGCGAGACCGGATCTGGCAAGACGACGTTGGCCAAGCTGCTCTGCGGCCTGTACGTCCCCGATGCCGGAGTCGTTCGCCTCGGCGGGATCGACCTCACCGCCGTTGACGAGCGGGAGAAGCGGCGACGGCTCGTGCTGGTGCCGCAGCAGGTGCAACTGATCACCGGTACGCTCGCCGAGAACCTGGCGTTGGCACCGGGCGGATCTGATCCAGGCCGGGCGATCCGCGACCTGGGCCTCGACGACTGGGTCTCCTCGCTGCCGGACGGATTGGACTCTCATCTCGGACCACGTGGCGCCTACCTCTCCGCCGGCGAGCGGCAGCTGGTTGGCCTGATCCGGGCCGCGCTGCTCAGCCCGGACGTGGTCGTCCTGGACGAGGCCACCGCCGACCTCGACCCAGCGACCGCGCACCGTATCGAGACAGCGGTCGCCCAGCTACACACCGCCCGTACCCTCATCGTCATCGCCCACCGAGAGGCCACGATCGCTCGTCTCCCGCGCGTCGTCCGCCTCGCCGGTGGGATCCTCGTCGGAGCGTGACTACGTGCCTGTCCTGACCATCGACGATTTCGACCTGCGGTACGAGCAGGCGGGGTCTGGACCGCCCGTGGTGCTCGTGCCCGGTACCGGTGCCCGGGGGCGCACCTGGTGGCTGTATCAGGTCCCGGCTCTGGTCGAGGCCGGCTACCACGTCTATACCCTCGACAACCGCCACGAGGGCCCGTTGTCGATTGGCGCGTTGGTCGATGACCTCGCGCTCTTCGTCGAGCGGGTGGTGGGAGGTCCCTGTCGTCTGGTCGGCTCCTCAATGGGGGCACACATCGTTCAGGAACTGGTGCTCTGTCATGCCGACCTGGCCGCACAGGCGGTCCTGATGGCATCGCGGGCCCGTCCCGACGTACTGTCCCGGGCGCTTGGCGCCGCCGAGAAGCAGCTGCACGACAACGCCGTCACGCTGCCACCCGAGTACGCGGCAGTTGTTCGGGCGATGCAGAATCTCTCGCCATCCACCCTCGCTGACCCGCAACGCGCGCAGGACTGGCTCGACATCTTCGAGCTGTCTCCCGAGGGAGATGTCCGCGCCCAACTCGACCTCGACTGGGACACCGACCGCCGGGACGCCTACCGAATGATCAGCGTGCCGACCCTGGTGATGTCCTTCGCCGACGACCTCGTGACGCCCGCCCCACGCGGCCGCGAGTTGGCGGATTGCGTTCCCGGAGCCCGGTACGTCGAGATTCCCGACGCCGGGCACTATGGCTACCTCGAACAGCCCGACTCGGTCAACGACTCGGTCATTACCTTCTTCAAGGAGATCGCATGAGCACGCCGGTACGCGAGATTGAACTCGTCTGGCACGACCTGGTGCCACGACTACTCACGGTGGCGCGCGCCGAGCGGATCACCCCAGGAATGGTCCGGATCACGCTCACCGGCGACGACCTGGACACCTTCGCCCACGCTGCCCCGGATGACCACGTCAAGGTGTTCTTCCCCGAACCGGGGGCGGAACTGCCGGTGATGCCGACGGTCGGACCCGAGGGCTTCGAGCGACCCGGGCCTGGCGAGCCGCAGCCGATCTTCCGCGATTACACTGTCCGCTATCTGCGCCGTGAACAACAGGAGATCGACATCGATTTCGCGCTGCACGGGCACGGCCCGGCTGCGTCCTGGGCTGCTTCCGCCCGGCCCGGGCAGCGGCTCGGCGTGCTGGGCCCGCGTGGCTCCTACCTGAACCCCCTGGATTTCGACTGGTACCTGGTAGCCGGGGACGAGACCGCCCTGCCCGCTCTGGGGTCCTGGCTCGAGCAGCTGCCGGTCGGCGTGCCGGTGTACGCATTCGCCGAGGTCGCCGATGCCGACGAGGAGCAGGACCTGGCGAGGTCGGCCGATACCGTCCTTACCTGGCTGCGTCGGGACGCTGGCCAGTCGCTCGGCATGGCGTTGACCGGTTTCCACCCGCCGGCCGGCACCGGCTACATCTGGGTGGCCGGCGAGGCCACCGCGCTGAAGCCGATCCGTCGGCAACTGCGCGCGCTCGGCCTGCCCCGCGAACACGTAGAGGTGGACGGTTACTGGAAGCGCGGCGTTGTCAACCTTGACCACCACGACGTTGACGGCTGACCTGGGGCTGCGCGTCGGCCGGCGGAACCGACTTCCCGGCCTGATCGGGCTGCTTCTGCTCGCTGGTGTCGCCGTGCTGCTCAGTCTCGGGCTGGGTGCGCAGGATGTCGCGCCGGGCGACGTGTGGCGAGCGTTGATCACCCCGGACGGCTCCGACGCCACGGCCGTGGTCCGGGAACTACGTGCCCCCCGTACGGTGCTCGGGGTGGTGGTGGGCCTCGCACTCGGTGTCGCCGGGGCCCTGATCCAAGGCCACACCCGTAACCCGATCGCGGACCCCGGACTGCTCGGAGTGTCGGCGGGGGCATCGTTCGCCGTGGTCATCGCGATCGCCGCGTTCGATGTGGACTCGTTTGGTGGTTACATCTGGTTCGCCTTCGTTGGTGCGTTGATCACCAGTGTGGTGGTATTCGCCGTGGGTTCCAGTAGTCGGCATGGCCCCACTCCGGTGGCCCTGGCACTAGCTGGGATGGCGATCGGCGCGCTACTCGCCTCGCTCACCTCCTCAATCTTGATCAACTCGCCGGAAACCCTGAACGTGTTCCGCTTCTGGGTGGTCGGCTCGCTGGCGGGCCGCGACCTCGACACGGCCGGACAGGTCGCACCGTTCGTCGCGGTGGGACTGCTGCTCGCGGCGGTGAACGCGCCCGCGCTCAACGCACTGGGGCTCGGCGAGGACGTCGCCCGTGCCCTCGGGCAGAACGTCACGTTGGCGCGGGTGGTCGGCGTCAGCGCGATTATGCTGCTCACTGGCGCCGCCACTGCCGCGTGCGGCCCGATCGGCTTCGTCGGCCTGGTCGTTCCGCACCTCGCTCGCGCCCTGACCGGACCCGATCATCGTTGGCTGGTGCCGTACGCCGGCCTGTTTGGAGTGGTTGCCGTGCTGGTCGCCGATGTCATTGGGCGGCTCGTTGCCCGGCCGGCAGAGGTGCAAACCGGCATCGTGCTCGCCGTGGCCGGGGCACCCTTCTTCATCTGGCTGGTCCGCCGGGTCAGGCTGGCGCGGCTGTGAGCCGGACCATGTCGAGCCCGCAGACTGTTGATCCTGGTCAGCGCGGGGCATTGGAGAGCGTCCTGACCAGACCTGTGGCGGCCGAGCCGGCCCCGCTGACGTTGCCGGGCCGAAAGGTTATTCGGATTGGGCCGGTGTCGGCGGCGGTTCCGCTCCGCACCGTGGGCGTCTCGTTGGTCGCCCTCGGCGCGGCCCTGGCGCTCGCTGTGGTCGGCGTTTGTCACGGCGACTACCCGATTACTCCCGCGACCGTGTGGGACGTGATCACCGGCGGCGGAACCAGGGTCGAGCGGCACATCATTCTCCACCTACGCCTGCCCCGGGTGCTGTGTGCCCTGCTCGTCGGTGCCGCCCTCGCGGCAGCCGGGGCACTGACCCAAACCTTCGCGCGCAACCCGCTGGCCAGCCCGGACATTCTTGGGATAACCCACGGTGCGGCGGCCGGGGCGGTCGCCGCGATCGTGCTCGGTGGCGTTATCGGCTCGTACGGGGTGCCGGTCGCTGCGCTTGGGGGCGCGGCGATCAGCGCTATGGCCATCTATCTGCTGGCCTGGCGCCGAGGAATCGACGGATATCGGCTGGTGCTGGTCGGGCTCGGCGTCGGACAGATTCTCGCTGGATTCACCTCTTGGGTACTGGTTCGGGCCGAACTAGTGGAAGCGACTCGTGCCAACGTCTGGTTGAGCGGCTCCCTGGCTGGTCGCGATTGGGACGACGTCCAGCCACTGGCGATCGGGCTGGCCGTGTTGCTGCCGCTCGCGCTGGCCGCCTCGGTCGCCCTACGCCTGTTGCAATTCAGCGAGGAAACGGCCCGTGGCCTCGGCCTTCGTCTGCGCACCGCTCAGCTCGCCGTTGTCGCCGTCGCCGCTGCACTCGCTGCGGCGGCCGTGGCCGCCGCCGGCCCTGTTCAGTTCGTGGCGTTCGTCGTACCGCAGATCGCCCTGCGCCTGGCCGGTGGGAGCCGGCCACCGTTGTTCGCCTCGTTACTGCTCGGGGCGTTGCTCGTCGTCGGTGCCGACCTGGCCGCCCAGATCGCGATCGCTCCGAAAGAACTACCCGTTGGCCTGCTTACCGCGATGATCGGTACGCCGTACCTGATCTGGTTACTGATTAGTCGATCCAGGAGGACCAGCGGATGAACGCCCGGCTGCGCGGCGAGGACCTGCGCCTCGCGTACGGGAACGTGACTGTCGTGGACGGCCTTGACCTCGATGTCCACGACGGCCGGGTTACCACGATAATCGGGCCCAATGGCTGCGGAAAGTCCACGGTACTCAAGGCGCTTGGCCGGCTCCTGCGGCCAACCGGTGGGCACGTGTTGCTGGACGGCAACCGGATCGACCGAATGCCGAGCCGAGACGTGGCGCGTGTCCTCGGTGTTCTGCCCCAGTCACCGAAGGCGCCGGAAGGGCTGACGGTCACCGATCTGGTGATGCGGGGCCGACATCCGCACCAAACGTGGTTTCGCCAGTGGTCGCGTGACGACGAGGCGCTGGTGGCCGACGCGCTGCGCTGGACCGACATGCTGGATCACGGCGACCGACCCGTCGACGCACTCTCCGGTGGGCAGCGGCAGCGTGCCTGGATCAGCATGGCGCTCGCACAGGGCACCGACCTGTTGTTGCTCGACGAGCCGACCACCTTCCTGGACCTGGCGCACCAGATCGATGTGCTCGATCTTGTTCACCGCCTGCACCGGGAGATGGGGCGGACAGTGGTCATGGTGCTGCATGATCTAAGTCTCGCGGCCCGCTACGCCGACGTGCTTGTCGCCATGAAAGATGGTCGGGTGGTGGCGACGGGTCCGCCGGCCGACGTGCTGACCCCGGAGTTGTTGGCAGAGGTCTTCGGGCTGCGTGCCATGGTGGTGCCCGATCCCGCCACTGGGACACCCCTGGTCGTACCGCTGCCACGGCCGACCGTTCACGGGCCGGTGCCGGCAGGCTGACGCTGGCCGGTTCCGGGCGGGTCGGTGCCGCGGGCGGGCCACCGCCGGTCCGACCGGCCACGTCACTGGCATCGATCTCGCCCCGACCGTTCGTGCACCGGAGGGCGACCGGACGTTGACCACCGTCGGGCGCACCACCGCCGCTGGTGCCCGAGCCGGGTGGCCCGGCACCAGCGGCGGCGCGGTCAGAAGGGCAGCTGATGCCCCGGGCCCAGCCACGACCGTCCCCCTGCGCGGGGTTGTTCTTCCCCGCTCAGCGTCGACTGCCTAGATCCAGATGGTCGGCCAACCCGGCGGCTGAAGCTCAGTTCTGCTTCAGCGAGGTCGCACCGTAGGCGGCGCCGGATACCTGGTTCCAGACGAAGGTGTCGACGTTGTCGCTGTAGAGGGCCGCTTCCTTCCGCCAGAACATCGGGATGACCGGCATCTCCTCGGCCAGGATGTCCTCGGCCTGCTGGTAGAAGGGGATGGCCTCCGCCATGCTTGGGGCGGAGTCACCCTGCTTCAGCAGGTTGTCGAACTCGGGGTTGCTGAAGGTGGTGGCGTTGCTGTCGGCGTCGGTGCCATGGACCGGAGCCAGGTAGGTCTCCAGGAACGGGTAGTCCGGGCCCCAGCCGAGCCGGAACGGTCCGGTGAACTCCCGGTTGTCCGCCTTTTCCAGGTATTCGGCGAACTGCAGGTTGACCTTCAGTTCGTAGTCGATGCCCAGCGCGGACTTGATCTGGTCGCCGACCGCCTGCAGCCAGGCGTCGTGGCCGGCGCCCGCGTTGGCCCAGAGGGTCAGCTTCTTGCCTTCCGGCCAGCCGCCGGCCTCCTCGAGCAGCTTTTTGGCCTGCTCGACGTCCTGCTCGCAGTAGGTGCAGACACCCGCGCGAGCGCCGTCGAAGATGGGTGCGACGAAGCCGGTGGCGGGAGCCCACCGTCCGTCAAAGACAGCCTCGGCGATGGACTGCCGGTCGATCGCCATCGAGAACGCCTGGCGGATCCGCTTGTCCTTGAAGGCGTCGTTGTACAGCGGCAGGCCGACGTAGTTGAGGCTGTCACCCTCCTGCTCGTACAGCCGGTCGCCGTAGCTGGCCTGGGCCTCCTTGAAGCGCTCCGGCGGGATCGTGTACATCACGTCCAGCTCGCCGGCCTGGAAGGAGGAGTAGGCGGCGTTCACATCGGCGAAGATCCGGTAGTAGAGTTCGTCGGGCTTGCCCGGCTCGCCCTTCCAGCTGTCGCTCCGGACCAGGTTGATCTCGACCTCGTGCTCCCACTTGCCATCGATCTTGTAGGGGCCGTTGCCGATCGGGGTCTCGTTGCAGGCGTCGATATCGTCGATGCAGGCCTGGGCCATCGGGAAGAAGCCCGAATACCCAACCACCGTCGGGAAGCCGCTGAAAGGCGCCTTGAGCTCGACGGTGAAGGTCAGGTCGTCGACCTTCTTCAGGCCGGACAGCGTCTCGGCCGTCGGCTCGGGGGCCGCCGCCGGGCCCTCGCCGTCCGGGTCCTCGGGCAGGACCGCGTCGATACCGGCGATCCGCTTCATGAAGTAGCCGTTGTTCTGGGCGTTCGGCGCGTAGGCGGCGAAGTTCCACGAGCGGATGAAGGCGTCGGCGTCGACCGGTTCACCATTGTCGAAGGTGTAGCCGTCCTTCAACTTTATCGTCCAGAGTTTCCGGTCGTCTGAGGTGATCGACTCGGCCAGATCCATCTCTGGATCACCGGTCTCGGCGTTGAACCGGACCAGACCGCGGTAGAGCTGACGAATCACATGGATCGCTGGCTGGTCACTCGCGGCGGATGGCAGTAGATGCTTCGGCTCTGCTACGTAGACCCGCAGTGTGCCGCCGGACTGATCGTCTACCTCCGCTGGATCGTCATTGCTGCCGGTACAGGCGGTCGCCAGCATGGCGGCAGCGGTCGTCGTTACCACTACTTTCAGGAGTTTCCCGCGCATAGGAGTGCCTCCTCAGGGCGCTCGGCTCACGAGGGTTCTCAATTGCCTGCCACTCTGACACCAGATTCGCAATAGCGAACAGGCGTGTTATCAACCCGGTACCTGGCCGGAACGGTCCGTACACCCGTCCTGGAACTGACTCGCCAAACGCGGTAAGCGTGTTCTGGGGTTATGGAGCTACCCATTGGACAATCAGTTGTCCCGCGCCGCCGATCAGTTGACGGCTGCTCGCCGATCAGTTTGAGGTAGGGGGGGTATGACTCAGAAAAGTAGATGATCGAAGATGTGAGTGCGACTATACGTAGCCTTCATCCGTGTTGATTGACCAATTCATGGAATTCGGCGAGATGAGGGGCAAGGTTCGGATCTGGTGTTCTGGTCCAGTTCCCCGAGACCTGGGTCTGGCCTGGAGCACGATCCGGGGAAACAAGGGGGGCTTCGCCGGTTCCTTCGTCGCGATCGTCGTCGGCGCCGCCGTGATTGCCGCGT
>NZ_JCANTD010000033.1:0-41453 GCF_059570675.1 Salinispora goodfellowii
CGGGTGTCGGTGTCGTACGGCGAGGTGATCCGATGTTTGGCGGGCGGGAGACCATCCGTGTCCGCCTCCCGCCGCCGGATCACCTCCCGCCCCCTGCTGTCGGTGGTGATCAGGTAGTTCTGCACGAGCATCACTCGCAGGGTCTGGACCGCGGATATCTCGGCCAGCCAGAGCGGCGCCTCGGGCGCGAACACGGCACGGAGCACAGCGACGGCGTCACCACCGTAGACCTGGGCCAGCCGGTCCTTTTTGGTCTGCGATGCCGGTAGCCGCCAGGAATCGATGCGCGGCCCGTATCGGTGCGCCCACTCGGCGACGTCGATCACCGTGGCGAGCCAGTCCGGCGCGGCCACCGACAATGCTTCCAGACAGGCGCGGACCGACTCGCCGGCCAGCTCCAGACGGTTGAGGTCACGCACCGCGCTGATCACGTGCGTGGAATCAGTACGCTGCTTGCCGCCCGGACCGGTCAGGCCCTTGCCAGCCAGCGCGGTCAGCATCGTGGTGAAGACCCGTTCCTGCAGGCTGTGCTCGACCAGCCGGGTACGGAACTTCGACAGCACACTCGGATCGAAGCCAGGATCGGTCAGCTCCAGACCGAGCGCGTACTTCCAGT
Source organism: Salinispora goodfellowii (assembly GCF_059570675.1). NCBI lineage: Bacteria > Bacillati > Actinomycetota > Actinomycetes > Micromonosporales > Micromonosporaceae > Salinispora > Salinispora goodfellowii. The sequence continues at coordinate 617 of NZ_JCANTD010000033.1, forward strand.
CAATGGCCCGGGCGACCATCTGCGCGGCCTGCCGGTCGGTCAGGTTCTCCGCGAACTGCAGGGCGGTCACCAGCGCCAACGCGCCTGGTGACTCCGCCGGAGCACCGCGGACCCCGAACGCGGCGGCGAACTGCTCGTCGGTGAACACCTCGGCCAGATGGTCACGAGCGGACATCGCCACGCTGCCGTTCGGGAACGCTGCCCGGGCTACCAGGGCCGTCTGCTCCGGAATCTGAACCCGCGATCGCGGCCACATCGACACTCGTCCACCCCATCCCGCAGCCGCTGACGGAAGCAAGCACAGCCGCGAACAGAGATCATCAACCCACGACCAGCCAGACAGAACGATCCCGACGGCGTGTCACGAATTCGGCAGCAGAGTCCACCGTTGCCGCAAACGCCGCCGTTGGCGCACCCACCGATGCCCGCGACTACCGACCCGCCGCGAGCGTCCTGGCCTGGCTCGGCGTCACTTCAGCCCGACTCGCCACCAATAATCCTCACAAGATCGACGCCCTCCGTACCGCCGGGATCACCGTCGACCGTGTCCCCCTCTCCGGTTTCGTCACCTCCAATAACCGGGACTATCTCGGGCAGAAGGACACTCTGCTCGGACATCTGAACAGCAGCGGAGCCGCCGCCGTTTCTTGACCCGAATGTCCGGTCCGACCGACCCGCCGCCCGCCTCAGGTCGGTATCATTCCGGCGGGCAGCAGGCGGGCCACGGCCTTCAAGCCGGCCGACCGCCGCAACAGAAAATCGCTGGTCAGCGGCACTTTTGGATCCGGATCACCACGCGTCGGTATCGTTCATGGCGAGAGGAAACGCTCAATGAAGGTCTGTGTTGTCGGCACCGGATACGTCGGTCTCACCACCAGCGTCAGCCTGGCCTTCCTGGGCCACGACACCACCTGCATCGACCTCGACAAGCAAAAGATCGACACCCTTCGCGGCGGCCACTGCCCGATCTACGAGCCCCATCTGGAAGCGCTCCTCGAGCAGGCGTCCTCCCACCTGAACTTCACCACCGAATACGCCGTCGGCGTACCCGACGCCGACGTCGTGTTCATCGCCGTGCAGACCCCGCAACTCGACAACGGCAACCCCGACCTGCAGTACCTGCGATCCGCAGCCGAGAGTGTCGCCCAGCATCTGCGTGGCGACTTCACCGTCGTGGTCAACAAGAGCACCGTCCCGATCGGCTCTGGCAACTGGGTCGACGCGATCCTGCGCGAAGCGTACGAACGCCACCACGGCCACCGCCCCGACGGCCGATTCGCCGTCGCCTCGAACCCCGAGTTCCTCCGCGAGGGCACCGCGCTCGCCGACACCCTCTACCCGGACCGCATCGTCATCGGCTCCGACAACCAGAAGAGCCTGGACCTCCTCAACCAGCTCTACCGCCCCATCCTCAACCAGTCCTTCACCCCGCCCACTGTGCTGCCCCGCCCGGCCGGCATGAGCGCCGTGCCGCTGGTCTCCACCGACCTGGCCTCGGCCGAGCTGATCAAGTACGCGGCCAACGCTTTCCTCGCTCTCAAGATCAGCTATATCAACGAGATCGCCGCGATCGCCGGCAAGGTCGGCGCCGACGTCCGCGAGGTCGCCCGCGGCACCGGCCTCGACGCCCGCATCGGCCCCCGTTTCCTGAACCCTGGCATCGGCTGGGGCGGTTCCTGTTTCGGCAAGGACACCGCAGCGCTCATCGCCACCGCCAGCGAGTACCACCTCGCCATGCCGATCGTCACCGCCGCCCGCGATGTCAACCACCGCCAGCGCACCAAGGTCGTCGACCGGCTCCTCGACGAACTCCACATCATCAAGGGTCGCAAGATCGGCATCCTCGGCCTCGCGTTCAAGCCGGACACCGACGACCTGCGCGACTCACCGGCCATCGACATCGCGAATCTGCTCCTCGAACGCGGTGCCCGGATCACCCTGCACGACCCCGTCGCCGCCGATCGCTTCCGCCGCGAACAGCCCACCCTGGCCGAGCACCTCGCCGATCGGGTCGAAGAGGTGTTCGACGACGCCGACGCCATCGTGGTCGCCACCGAATGGTCGCACTACCGCGACCTCGACTGGGCCAAGTTCGCCCCCACCATGCGCTCACCGCTCGTGCTCGACGGGCGACACTGCCTTGACGCCGACAGGCTCACCGAAATCGGCTACCGATACCTGACCATGACCGCACCCGCCATCCCCCCGCGCTCCCAGACCTGATTGTCCTGGCCTATTGGCAAAGTTGACGGAGTACGACTCTGCCGGCGGTCTGCCTGTCGCCGTCGGGCAACCGTCGGCCGCAGCACGAGCGGCGACGAGTAAAGGTGACGGCTGCTGGGCCGTCATCCGCTTCATGTCAATGCGGTCATCGCCCGCGCGATGCGAGGGCCGACAAGCCGCTCAGCCACGGAGAGGGGATACCACCTCGCACCTCGAACCTCTGATTCTTGGATACGCCCCACGTCGGCCTGCGTCGTCAGGAACGAGTAGCCGAAGTCGAGATGGAAGTGTTCCGGTTCGTCCTTCGCCGGCCGGGCCGGAACTCGGCCGTGCTCGACGTAGACCGGCATCTGCGACGCGGGGACGAGTCCGCTGGGATCAACACCGGTTTCCTCTACCAGCTCCCGCACCGCAGCGCTGATCAACGTGGAGTCGGTCGGCTCCAGGTGTCCTCCCGGCTGGAGGAGGATCCCGTAGGCGAGGTGATCGACGAGCAGCACGTCGGTGCCGCCGCGGACCAGGAGAGCGCCGACAGTGACATGCATCGAGAAGTTTCGTCGGGAGGCGAAACCCGCTCCCTCAGCCAGCAGCTTCACCGGCTCGGACAGCGACACGGCGTCGTCCGGATAGCACTCGAGGTAGGCCAAGAGCGCCTGTGCGATGTCCGAATCACTGATCGCCACGAGCTGCCTGCGCTTCAGCGTGTCGGGGGCCTCGTCCGTTCAGGGGTGCTGTTGCCTGCGTCGACCATCGGTAGGTGCGGTGTTCCCGGTGGAGGGCGATCAGTGACACCTCGCTGATCGTCGCTGTCACTGGCGGCAGATGCCGCAGCTCGGCCAGCCTGGCGCGGATGGGGGCGGTGGGTGCGGGCGCACCGCTGTAGGCGATCGTGACGTGGGGCCGGAACCCGTCAGCTGGTTCGGGGACGGTTGGCCACACGGCGGCGATCGCGGCCCGGATCGCGGTGCGGACCCGTTCGACGGGGCTCCAGGGTCGGACGAGCAGGCCGATGCCTTCGGCGTCGGGGTCGACCGGGCCGAGGGACAGGTCCAGCGGCGGCAGGCCGGCGCACCGTTGCCGGGCTTCGGTGACGATCGCTTCGATGTCGCCGTCGGGCACCTCGTCGGTGAAGCCGAGGCCCTGCACGGTCAGGTGCAGGCCGTCAATCGGCACCAGGTCCAGTCCGGGGAACTGGAACTGGTGTTGAAGGTCGGTGACGAGGCGGTGGAGGTCGGGCTGTTCCTGGAAGGTGAGGTGCCAGGTGTAGAAGTGGCGGCCGGCGCGCCAGCCGGGACGCCAGTACCAGTGCTCGGTGAGTGCGGCCAGGTCCCGGTAGGCGGTCCACCGCTGCCGCAAGCTGGCCAATTCCCGGCTGCTCATGTCCGCGATCGTAGGCCCGGTGGCGGCCGGCTGACGGGATGCGTCAATTCGGTGAACAGGTCCGCGACCTCCTGTAGTCGCGAGTGACGGCCGAAGGGGTGGGCGGCGGCGAGGAATCGGCGAGTGCGTTGGTAGACCGACTCGAAGCGGTACTCGGCGGTGAGGCTGAGCGCTTCCAGCGCCAGCCCGGCGGCGTGGTCGAGGTCGCCCGCCCGCGCGTGGACCGTCGCCAGATCAAGGCGGCTGAGCGCCTGCGGACCGCGCAGCTGCGCCGCGTCGAACGCCGCGACAGCGGCGGTGAGCTGGTCGACGACACCGGTGGCGTCGCCGAGAACCAGGTAGGCCGTCGCCGCGTTGGCGGCGGCCCGGGTCGGGCAGTACGGGCCGAGGGTGAGGCTGGTGCTGACCTGCCCGTCCGCCGGGTGTTCGGGCAGCAGGGTGAACGCACGGTCCACGGCCTGGTGGACACCACGGCGGTCGCCGAGGTGGGCGAGCGCCCGGGCCTGCCCATTGATCGTGAGGCGGATGAGGTGCGGGCCGGCGCCAGCGTGGCGTAGGCCGTCTTCGGCATAGGCGAGCGCGTCGCGGTGCTTGCCGGTGTAGTAGGCGACCAGGCTTTGGGTGGCGCGGGCCCAGGCCTGCGTATCGGGTTGCCCGGCGGCGTGGGCGAGGTCGAAGGCTTCGGCTGCGTAGGCGTGCGCGACCGGGAAAGCTCGCAGGTCCAGGGCGAGGGCGGCGAGGAGCCCGGACAGGTGGGCGGTGGCGGTGTAGAGCCGGGCACGTTGCGGTGGGTGCTGCCGGGCCGCCATCAGCTGGTCGACGCTGACTCGCAGCGGACGCAGCCGGGCCACGAGCGTGGCCGGCGGAAGCCGTTCATTGTCACCGATCGCCTGCCGCACTTCGTGCTCCAGGTGCGCCACCCGTGCGTCGTCATTGGCCGTCACGGTCAGCGCGGACCGGCGGGCGGTGATGCGCTCCTCGTGCTCCCACCACACGGCTCCCGCCTCGGTAGCGGAGCCGGGGCCAGCGGGTCGGGGCGCCGGGCCGTGGCGGTGTTGGTGGTCCAGGTCGGCGATGCGGTCGTACTCGGCGGTCAGCACGCCACCGGTGCGCAACACGGCGTCGCAGCGGGACCAGAAGGACCGCTCGGGATGTTGGCGGCCGGTCTCGGTGTTCGCCACCGAACTGCGCCCGTACTGCACGAGCCGTGCCAACCCGTGCTGGGTGTGGCCGGCATCCTTACGCAGGTGAGCAAGGTGACGACCAAGCGCGCGGCGAGCGGCGGCGATCTCGTCGTGGTCGACCATCGCTGCCACCCCCGGTGCCGCAGTCACGATGAGCCGACACCGTAGCTGCTCCCGGTGACACTTCTGCACCCTGGGGACCCTCTTCAACAGTTGCCTACGGTGATGAATGCCCAGGTCACGGCGCTGGCTCCTATGGCGCGGGGCCATGACGCGGAGGGGGTAAATGTGGTGTCGGAGTTGTGTCGGCATCTGCCGACAATGTCGGCGCACGGCGCTGCGGGCGTGTCGGCCGGCCGGCGTCCTACGGTCCCTGCATGCCCTCCGAACGCCGCGACGTCACCGCTGGCCTGCCCCGTAAGCGGATGGCGGCCGGGCTGCTGCTCACCGACGCGGACGAGCGGGTATTGCTGGTTGAGCCGGTGTACAAGGCGGGCTGGGAGATCCCTGGCGGGTGCGTCGAGGCTGACGAGTCGCCCTACCAGGCCGCGATCCGGGAGTGCCGGGAGGAACTCGGCCTGGACCTGGCACCCGGTCGGCTGCTGGTGGTGGACTGGGTGCCGGCCCGCGCCGGGCGCACCGAGGGCGTCATGGTCGTCTACGACTGCGGCACCCTCGACCCCCGCGTACACGAACGGATCGTGGTGCCGCCCGGCGAGTTGAAGGGCTGGGCCTTCTCCGACCCGCCAGAGGCCGCCCAGCGGCTGCCGCCGTTGCTGATCCGCCGGATCAACGAGGCGCTGAACGCCCGTGCGGACGGGTGCAGCTACTACCTCGAAGACGGCGTCCGGATCACCTGACCGGAGGCCCACCGCCCGGAAGGACGAAGCGTCGGCTGCGCGATGGGGCACCTCCGCTGGCGCCGTTTGCATCGAGACACCACCACCGCCCACCGCGCTCACCTTCGGGAGGTACCGCCATGCCGAACGCCGACTACCCCGACCGAACGCCCGCCCGTACCGCACCACCGCAGCGGGATTCGGTGTTGCCGGAGCTGCGGGAGGTGTGGTGGGAGACCGGTGTGCGGGCGCGGGCGCAGGCCGGTCTGTTCGCCGTCTTCTCCGAGCTGCCCCGCCTGGTCTGGGCCGCGCTGGCGGTGAGTTGGCGTGCCGACCGGGCCCGGACGTCGGTGGTGGCGGCGACGACGGTGGTCGCGGGGGTGATGTCGGCGTTCGGGCTCCTCGCGGCGCAGCGGGTGCTGGTGGAGCTGTTCGCTGGCGGACCGACCGCCGACAAGGTGACCGCCGCGCTGCCCGCCCTGGTCGCGCTCGCGGCGGCCACCGCGCTGCGCGCCGGCATGGCCACCGCCATGGGGTACGCCCAGAACGGCCTCACCCCGAAGGTCGACCGAGAGGTCGAACGCGGCCTGTTCGAGGTGACCACCGCCGTACGGCTGGAGGCCTTCGACGCCGACGCGTTCGCCGACGACATGGAACGCGCCTCCCGCGGCGCGAACTCCACCACCGCCTTGGTCCAGTCCTCGATGAACCTCCTCGCTGGGCTGGCCGGCGTGATCGCCGTCGCGGTCGCCGTGGTGGTGGTCCACCCGCTGCTGCTGCTCGCCCTGCTGGTGGCGACCGTGCCGAACGGGTGGGCGGCACTGCGGGCCGGGCACCTGCGCTACCAGACGTACGCCGCCGGGTCGGTACGCCGCCGCCGGTTGTGGCTGTTGCACCGGCTGATGGCCGAACGCGACTCCGCCCCCGAACTGCGCTCCTACGGCCTGCGTGACTTCCTGCTCGACCAGTACGACCGGGTCATGAGTGTGGAGACCCGGATCCAGCTCGCCCTGGCCCGCCGGGTCACCACGACCACCACCGTCGGCGCGATGATCGGCGGGGTCGCCACCGCCGTGGTCTACGTCCTGCTCGGCCTCCTGCTCGTCGACGGTCAGATCCCGCTCGCCGCCGCCGCGACCTGCGTGATCGCCGTGCAGTCCGCGCAACGCTCGCTGGCCGTGGTGACGTTCCAGGTCGACCGGGTCTACACCGAGGGGCAGCACTTCCGCGACTACACCGGCTTCATGACCCGGGCCGCCGACTACCTGCCACCGCCCACCGACCGGGCCGCCGGGGCGCCGGTCACGGAGCGGCTGCGGGAGATCACCGTCGACGCAGTGAGCCTGCGCTACCCCGACCGCGACACCCCGGCCGTCGACCGCGTCACCCTGACCATCTCCGCCGGGCAGACCGTGGCGTTCGTAGGGGAGAACGGCTCCGGCAAGTCCACCCTCGCCACCATGATCGCCACCCTCCGCACCCCCACCAGCGGCACCATCCGCTACAACGGGCAGTCCGGCGACGACTGGGGCACCGGCGCGCTGCGGGCCCGGATCGGGGTCGTGACGCAGGAGTACCACAAGTGGCCGTTCACCGCCGCCACCAACATCGCCATCGGCGACATCAGCACTACGACGGAGCAGGACCGGATCGAGGCCGCCGCCGCCCGCGCGGTCGCCCACGACATGATCTCCGAGCTGCCCCACGGGTACGAGACCCTGCTGGACCGCACCTTCGCTGGCGGCCAGGACCTCTCCGGCGGCCAGTGGCAACGCATCACCGCGGCCCGCGGCTTCCTGCGCGACGCCGATGTGCTCATCATGGACGAGCCGTCCTCCGCCCTCGATCCCCGCGCCGAGGACGCCCTCTTCCAGGCCATCCGCGACCGGCAGGGACGCGGCATCACCATCTTGATCACCCACCGGCTCGCCAATGTCCGCCACGCCGACCGCATCTACGTCCTGCACCACGGCCGTCTTATCGAGACCGGCACCCACGACCAGCTCATGACCTCCGACGGGCGGTACGCCGAACTGTTCAACCTCCAAGCAGCCGGCTATGGAAGCGGGGTCGACTGCCTGGACGAGGTCGCCGATGCCCATGCGGAGGGTCAGGTTCCGCACCAGCACCAGCCTGTCTCGTCATGAGGAGCGTCGCGATGGACGACCTGACTCACACCGGCAGCCCCGAGACGATCCTCGTCTGCATCCGCGGCAACTCCGGTTCCGGGAAGAGCACCATCGCCCGCGTGTTGCGGCGCCGGCACGGCCGCGGCTGCGCCCTCGTCGAGCAAGACCATCTACGCCGGATCCTGCTCAGAGAACGCGACAAGCCAGGTGGCCTGGCACCCGCGCTCATCGCGCAGAACGTCCGTTTCTGCCTCGACCACGGCTACCACGTGATCCTGGAAGGGATCATGCACGCCGCCCGGTACCGCACCATGCTCACGGACCTGCGCGAAGCCCATCGCGGGCGGACGTTGTTCGTCTATCTCGACGTGTCGCTACCCGAGACACTGCGGCGACACGAAACGCGCCCGGAGGCGACGGAGTTCACCCCCGACATCATGCGCAACTGGTACGCCCCGCGCGACCTTCTCGGCTGGCCGGGCGAACTCGTCCTGCCTGAGAGCACCTCGATGGAAGAAGCGATCGGCCTCATCGCCACTGCCGCCGGCCTACCGTTGACTGGTCGCGACAACGACCTACTACCAGCCGTCCCGTGACCACGCCTCACGTGACAACCCCGGACCGGGCGGGCGTCCCGAGGGGCGCGGCGGGCATCCTGTGCGCGGCGCTCGTCGCCGGTGCCGCGCCCGCCGGGGTGGGCATCGAGCGGGTCGTACACCGCTCGGACAAGGCCCTCGTTGCCATCGGGCGCCAGGACGGCCAGCCAGTAGCAGCGAAACGTCCCATGAATAATCCTTACTGGGTGGGCCGGCGCCAGCTCCGCATCCGCACCCGCCTAACGGCCGCCGGCCTGCCCAGGTCTCGACTCGCGCAGTTGCGCCAGACGCTGCGGCAGGCACGTCGTGACCCTCGGGCACTGACGCGGTGACCAGAAGCCGGACAACCGCCAGCGTGCCGGCCCACCATCGGCCACCGGCCGCTGGTGGGGCATCGTCGCCTCTGAGCCGTGACTTCTACCGCCTGTGGGGCGCCTACTCGGTCAGCGAACTGGGATCGTCTGTTGGGGCCGGCGCGCTGCCACTGGTCGCGATCCTGCTGCTGGACTCATCGAGTTTGCAGGTCTCCCTGCTCGCGGTGATCTCCGGCATCGCCTCAGCGGTCATCGTCCTGCCCCTGGGTCCCTGGATCGAGTTCCGCCGTAAGCGACCCGTCATGTGCGGCGCCGACCTGCTGCGCTGCGCGGCCCTCGCCAGCATCCCCGTCACCGCCGCGCTGCACGAGCTGACCTATGCGCAGCTGTGCGTCGTGGCAATCGTCCAGACCACCGGCGGTATCGCGTTCGGCGCTGCCAGCAGCGCACACCTGAAGAACCTGGTCACCACCGAGCAACGCGTCACCGCCATCGGCCGGCTCGACACCTCCCAGTGGACGGCGAACAGCATCGGGTCACCCATCGGCGGGATCCTCGTCTCCTGGCTCGGCACCACCGCGTCCGTCACCGTCGACGCCGTCAGCTTCCTGCTGTCCGCACTCGGAATCCGCCGCCTGCGCAGCCCCGAGCCACCACCGCCCCCACGCCACCCCGCGACCCGCCGAGGCAGGGAAATCATCGAGGGCTGGCGGTACATCCTCCACCACGCCAGCCTACGGGCGTTGCTGATCAACGCGCTCATCTTCGGCGGCGCCATCATGGCCGCCATGCCCGTCGTCACGGTGCTCATGCTCCGCGACCTGCACCTCGCGCCATGGCAGTACGGCCTAGCCCTCGGGCTGCCCTGCGTCGGCGGAATCCTCGGCTCCCTGACCGCTGGCCCCCTCACCAACCGTTACGGCCTCCACGCGGTACTGCTCACCACCGGAGTGGGCCGCACCCTCTGGATGGGTCTCATCCCGCTCGCACAACCCGGCACACCCGGCCTGATCGTCATCGTGATCGCGGAGACGCTCCTGCTCTTCTTCGCCGGCGCCTTCAACCCCACCTTCGCCACCTACCGCATGACCCACACCAGCGAACACTGCCTGTCCCGCGTCCTGACCGCCTGGTCCATCAGCAGCAAACTGACCCAGCCGATCTTCATCGCGGCGACTGGCATCCTCGCAGCCGCCACCGACCCCCGCACCGCCATCACCGCCACGGCCGCCCTCACCGCCGCCAGCGCCGCATTCCTGCCCTGGAAAGCAACCTTGCGCAACCTGCCGGTGCAGCGTGGGTGCTAGCTCAGCAACCTCAAGCACCATGATGATCGACGGCTGCACCGTCATGGCAGAAGGTGGGGGCGGGTCTTGCAATTCTCTGGTCCTGCCGGTCCCGTTAGTCGTTGCCCGGTGCCGGTGGGGCGGCGTAGCCGAGCAGTTGCATGGCGGCACGGTTGTCGGCGCGGGACCAGAACAGCTCGTGGAGATCCTTAGGCAACTCGTCACGGTGACTGCCGGTACGGCCGCGGCGAAAGAACTGGTCGTCGGCTTGGCGAAGTTCGGCGAGGGACGGGATCGAAGCGTCCGCGAGCGGTGTGAGTTCGGGGGTTATGGCGGCGATGACGGCTTGCACGGTCGCTGCTGGTGCGCGGGTCAGGTCCTCGTAGCGCAGCACGTATCGGTGCGGCACCGGTGGCTGGAGCCAGCTGAGGACATTGCTGCCCCAGCTGCCGGTACCGACCACGCTCTGGCGAAGGATCTTTGCGCGGAGTTCAACCTCGTAGCGGCTCGAATCATCTTCACTGTCCTGGCGCGCCCAGGAGACCAGAGCGTCGCGACCGTCACGGATCAGACAGATGGCGCGGTCATCGTCGTGGACGTCCGCGTCACGCTGCCGGTGGGTCTTGATGAAGTACGCATCGGGCGCCGCCCGCAGCTCGTCGAGTGGTGCAAAACGCTCGGTGAAGCCGATGAGATCTGGCCCTAGGCGGGCGGCCACGCCATCGACGTCATAGATCGTTGAAGTACGGAGGCCGTACATGCGATGCAGGACGATCCGCAGGAAGGTGTTACCGGAGCGGGGGAACGACGCGACCCACACAATCATCCACGAAATGTAACGATCTGATGCCCAGGCGTGTAGACGCGAGGGCCTGCCGGGCTGTCACCCATCGACGCCGACGGGGCACCTTTCCTCGATGTCGCACCCGCAGCCGTATCGCTCTGCACGCCGCCCGGCCGTGGCAGGCAACCGCCCGCGACGGAAGCCGCTACCAGCAACGGCGGGTGAACGACCTACGCAGGCACGACCGCACGGTAGGGTAACGACTCACATCGAAGAATGCCTCTGGCCGGCACCGAGTTATCTCGCTTAGCCAGCCGAGGTGCGATGGCCCCGGGGAGGCGGCGGTGGCAGATCCGCACGACGTAAGCGAAGCGTGGCGCGCGCTTGGCCAGCAGTTGGCCGCGTACCGCAAGGCGGCTGGCCACACCCAGCACTCACTGGCGCCCAGGATCCTCACCGGCCGCAGCACAATCGCGAACACCGAAGTCGGGCGCCAGCACCCAGACCGGGCCTTCTGGAACCGCTGTGACGAGGTCCTCGACACCGACGGTGCCCTCACCGCCGGGTACGACCGGGTCGTGGCCATTGAGCAGAAGTACCGGCGGGCCAGGGGAACAGCAGCATTCACCACCGCTCTGACCGCGGCCGGTACCACCCTGGTGACCGACACGAACGGCCAGCCCGCAGGGGAGGCGGATATCGTGATGACTGTGGCAGACGGGCGAGGACGGCACGTTCAGGTCAGCCGCCGGGCTCTCCTGCAGGCGGTCCCCGGCAGTGTGGTGGCGTCCCTGGCGAGTGCGGAACCGCTGCCCGCAGCGACACGGGCGGCGCAGGTTGATCCGGCTGTCGTGGAGCACTTCGCGGCACTGCGGTCGGTGCTCGTGGAATCTGACAACCGGGTCGGCGCCGCGGCGATCCTTCCCACGGCCCGACAGCAGCTCGGGCACATCGCCGACTACCGCCGAGCCGCACGAGGCAGCCTGCGCGACGCGCTGTTGAGTACCGAGGCCCGGTGGGCGGAATTCGCCGGCTGGCTCAGCGATGATATGGGCGACCGGGACGCCGGCGAATGGTGGCTCGCCCAAGCGTTGACTATGGCCCAAGAAGCCGGCGACATGGAGTTCACCGCCTACGTTTTCGCTCGCATGGCGCAGCGGGCCAGCGACGCCGCCGATCAGGACCGCGTACTCGGGCTCGCCCGTGCCGCCGAGCGCGCTGGTAGCACGCGGGAGCAGGTGCGCGCGTTCGCGGCGGTGCAACGCGCGCACGGGCACACGGTCGAAGGTGACGCCGGCTCGTTCCGGTCCGCCATCGACGAGGCCCACCACCTCGCTGCCGCCACCGGATCAGACAGCGGTGGGCTCGGTGCGTTCTGCACCACGGCGTACATCAGCGCGCAGGAGGGCGAGGGCTGGCTTCGGCTGGGTCGCCCCGGCGTCGCCGTCCGGTGTTTCGGCGCGGCTCTCGACGCGTGGCCGGAAACGTACCGACGTGAACGGGGCCGCTATCTGGCGCGCACCGCCGTCGCCCACGCCGCCGCCGGTGAACCCGAGCTGGCCGCTGCCGCCGCCCTCGCCGCGCTCAACCTGGCCAACCTCACCCGCTCGGCACGCATCCAACGCGAGGTCGCAATCGCAGGCCGCCGGCTCGCGGCGTTTCCCACCGAGCCTGCGGTGCAGCAGTTGCATGCCGCCCTGGCCGCTTCCACAGCGACCTCGTGACCGACAGCAGCGGCGCCGGTGGCAGGGTCGATGCCGCCTTCGTCGGCCGGGCCAACATCGACCTGACCATCCATGTACCCCACCGTGCCCGACCCGGCCGCACCGCCATCGGCTCGCCTCTGACTGCCAACGCCGGAGGCAAAAGCCTCAACCAGGCCATCGCCGCCGCCCGCCACGGCGGGCGCGCCGCCCTGATCGCCAACGTCGGCGCGGACACCTGGGGCCACCAGATCACCGCAACACTGACCGACGCCAGGGTCGACACCCGCCGCGTCCGGCTCGTCCCCGACGCCACCACCGGAGCGGCCATCATCGAGGTCACCCCAGACGGCGAAAGCTACATCACCCTCGCACTCTCACCCGCCACCGAACTCACCACCGACGACATACACCGAGCCACCGCCGGCCTCACCGCGGAGACCGTGATCGTGCAGCTCGACCTACCACCCGAGCCCGTAACCACACTGCTGAGCCACCGCCGCGCGCCGATCGTCATTGGCAATCTCGTCCCTAACCCTGACCTCGACCCCCGGCTGCTCGCGGAACTCGACGTCCTCGTGGTCAACCAACACGAAGCCGCCGCCATCCTGCGCACCACCGCCGGCAACCCGCTCGACTCCGCCGCCGCACTGCAACGCCTCGGCCCCCGTACCGTCGTCGTCACCGCAGGCCCCAACGGCGCCGCCTTCACCCACCCCCATGGATCGGGCACCGTGCCGGCACCTGCCGTCCCGGTCGTCGACACCACCGGAGCCGGCGACGCCTTCCTCGGCTCTCTTGCCTTGGACCTCGCCCGCCATACCCCGCTACCCGACGCCATCACCGCCGCCGTCCACGCCGGCTCCCACACCGTCGGGCACAGCGGCGCTCACATCCGACACACCAACTCCCCTGGCGGAGGCCCTCGCTGAAGGGCAGCTGCTCAGTCGCTGCCATTCACCTGAAACCGAGCGTCGAGACAAGGTCTACCGACGCGCGTCACTTTGTAGGGCAGCCGCCTCATCCACCCTCATCGGCGGTTTCGGTGACACCGCGCACCCACTGCAGGTATGGCCGTGAACCAGCGACCGCTGGCAGCGCGACGATCTCCGGGTTGGACCACTCGTGATGCTTCCTCAGGTAGCTCTCCAACTGGGGATACGCTCCGGCGCTGGACCTGAGCACCACCTGCCACTCCTGGCCGGTGCCAAAGACCCCTCATGCCAGAAGGCTGACTCGGCCGGCCCCACGACCTGGCCACCAGCCGCCAACCGCTCCCGCACCGCGCCCTGCACCAACCGCCGCGCGACCTCCAGACTGCCCGCAGCGGTATACACATACAGGACCTCATTCATGAAGCTGACCCTACTCAGGGTGCAGCTGAGCTAGGCGGAGCTCACTGCGGTATCGATGCGCGGGTAGCCGCATTCGACGGGAGATGACGGATGGCACGCCGTGACTACTTCAACGACCCCAATGCGCCAGCTGCCAACAGTGTGGTGCCGTCGGTTGTGGCGGCGGTGCGTAACCAGCGCGGTGAGCTGTTGATGATCCACCGCACCGACAACAACCTGTGGGCGCTGCCCGGCGGTGGCCACGACATCGGCGAGGCGATCTCCGGCACGGTGGTGCGGGAGGTGCGCGAGGAGACCGGCATCGAAGTGGAGGTCGTCGGCCTGGTCGGGATCTACAGCGACCCCCACCACGTGATGGCCTACGACGACGGTGAAGTACGCCAGCAGTTCTCGATCTGCTTCACGGCCCGACCCGTCGGCGGGAAACTGGCGACCTCCGGTGAGTCGCGTCAGGTCCGCTGGGTGAACCCCACCCAGCTCAACCACTTGGACATCCACCCCTCGATGCGGCTGCGTATCGACCACGCCCTCGAGGAGCGGGCGACGCCGTACATCGGTTGAGCAAGGAGGGACGGTGGAGTCCAGTAGGATTCCGCTCGGCGGAAGGCTGCCAGTCAACCCCTCAGGCCAAAGCAGCCGTGGTTGCTATCAGATGCCCACCCATCAGAATCCCGTTCCGACGCAGGCCTTGTTCGATGTCCTGGGCCGGGTAGCTGGCGACGCCGGCGTCGTTGAGAATTCGCATCACCGTCGGGTGCGGCTGCACCTCATCCACCGAGGCCTGCAACACCCCGCCCACATGATGCCCACCGGCGGTTACCCGCGTCGCGGTCCCGGCACGGAACGCGAACATCACGAAGTGGTACGACCCGTCCTCGGCGCGAATCTCGTACACCCCCGTCGGCGTCAGCTCGCTGACCTCGAAACCCGCCTCCTCCACCGTCTCCCGGCGGGCCGCATCGTGCGCCGACTCCCCGAACTCCACCTTGCCGCCCGGCAACAGCAGCCACCCCGCGTACGGGCCACGCTGCTGCCGTACGAACACCACCTCACCCGACGCGGTGGGGACAACCGCCAGCGCGGCAATGGTCGGCTTCGCAGTCACAATCACCTCTCCCCGGGGAGTCCACCAGATTCCGGACCTCGCAACATTGGTCAGAAGCGGGCGAGGGGGCCCTGGCACCCTAACGCGCAGGTTGTCTATCCGAACTCCACGACACCCCAGCGGTCCGCGCAGGATGGCGATCACTACTGAACACCCGCCGCCGGCCAGGCGCTGCTGGGGGCGTGACCGACAATCACTGAGCAAGGTGGGGTTGGCGGGAGGGCGACCGGTCCTAGTACTCCAGCCGTACCTGGTGAAGTTGGCGTCTTCGCTGGTAGTGGGCTGTTCTGGCGCGGTACTGGTGTCGGCGTCGCCATCGTGACCATCGATGGATGTGGTCGAAGGGTCGGATCGTGGTGATCAGGTGTGCCAGCAGACGGCGGACCTCGCCGAGGGTGAGGGGAATGAGGCCGTCGTCGGATTCGGCGCCCCCTTTTTGGCCTGCGCGGCGGTGACGGCGAGGTAGGCGTGGGCGCACAGAACGAGCGTTATGTGCCGGTACCAGGCGTCGTACCGACGCACCTGGTAGTGATCCAGGCCGACCTCGTTCTTGGCGGTCTGGAAGCACTCCTCGACCGCCCACCGGGTCCCCGCGATGCGGATCAGATCCTCGTCGAGGGTGCCTACGAGGCCGAAGCACAGGTAGTAGGCCAGGTCGGTGGGGTCGGTGATGCTGCGGCGGATCAACAGCCAATGCCCGTATCCGTCGGCGGCGCCGGGCAGAGTGGCCACGGCCCAGTCGTATAGCCGTGGCCCTTTGGCGCCGTCGCCGCAACTGCGACGCTTCCATGCCAGAGCCGGCGCGGCGGCGGCGAGGACGTCCGGACGGGAGTTGCCCGCCGTGGTCGGGACCCGCTGGTTGCGGGGCACGGCCAGGACGTAGCCGATGCGCTGCTGCTGCAGCCAGGCCCGGAACTTCGAGTCCTGTCCGTATGCCTCGTCAGCGGTCACCCACCTCGCCGACAGGCCGGCGGTGATGGCGCGTTCGAGCATCCGCAGGCCCAGCGCGGGCTTCGTGGCGAACCCGACGTTCGTCTCGATGCCGGCTTCGGCCCGGCGGGCGGGGTCGTCGCACCAGCCACGGGGCAGATACAACTCCCGGTCGATCAGCGTGCGCCCGACCGGGCTGGCATAGGCAAGGAACACCCCGAGCTGGCAGTTCTCGGTCCGCCCGGCCGTGCCCGAGTACTGACGCTGCACCCCCGCCGACTTAACGCCCTTTTTCAGGAAGCCGGTCTCGTCGACGATCAGCACCCCGTCGTCGTGGCCGAGGTGCTCGGACACGTAGGCGAACAGGTCATCGCGCACCGCGTTCGGATCCCACGCGGACCGGTTGAGCAGCCGCTGCATCCGGTCAGGCGTCACATCGCCGGCGGCCTCAGCCAAGGTCCAGCCGTTCTTGCTGGCCAGGGGTGACAACAACCCGACCAGGTAGGTCAGCGCCTGCCGACGCGGCTCCGCGCGCCCGAATCGGTGCGCGAACCGCGCCAGCAGATCATCCAGACCCGCCCGCCAGCCCACAATCTCATCGATCAACACAAGCCCGGTAGCCTGCCCGCCCGACGATCGGCCACAACAGACAGACGGTGCGATCACCTGATCCGCTGCACGAATAGCATCGACACGCCCAGCTGGACGGCCGACGCCGCTCACCCGTTGATCACGCCGATGAGCTGCCGAAACTCCACATCAAGCAAGTGCGGCTGGAGTACTAGGCAGCACCAGCAGCTGCACCGAAACGTCAGACGCTGAGAGCCGAACGGGAGCACGAATGTCCGCAGCAAGTTCGACCGACACGAATCTCACACCGGTCATCGGCCCCGGCGTTCAGGTCGTCGCCGCCCTGCTCCGCCGCGGGGACCAGATTGTACTTGTTCAGGAACGGCGCGACGGACAGGAGGCATGGTCCCTTCCTGGTGGCGGCGTCGAACGCGGCGAGCTGCTGACCGAGGCACTCATCCGCGAGGTGAATGAGGAAACCGGCCTGCGGCTGGCCACGGTTGGCCCGCTGGCCTTCCTCGTCAACACGACAAGCAAGCAGTACCCGTCCACAGTCGCACTTACCTTTGACTGTAGCGATTGGAGCGGCGACATCGCTGTTCAGGACCCGGACCACAAGATCATCGGCGCTGTAATGCTGCCTCTGAACGAGGCCAAGCAGCTCCTAGCATCCTCCACGGCCGCTCGTCCTGAGATCGAGCCTGTACTCGCCTACCTAAACGGTGCCAGCACAAGCCAGCTGTGGACCTACCGCGACAACCAGCCCGCCGGTTGATCGCATGGCAGCTCTTCAAGGTCGCGAGCAGCGCACTCGGCGCGGAATCAGGACGTCCGCGGTTCCGATGTGCATCGAGCTCATCGAGACTCTCGCGATATGTCCATCGGAGCTGCGCCCACGTCAGGGTGAAGACGCGAGGATGGCTCGGCTGGCAACTTCGGTAGCTGTTCCTTACCTTCGAGAAGCGCCCCGAGCCGAGGACACCGGACCGGTAGAGCGTCCAGATCCCGATCTTCTCCGACCGCTGCGATGAGGCGGAGCGCGTCGGTGGCCAGACCGAGTGCGCCGAGTTCCACGACCGTGCCGGCCTCTCCTTCCAGCACCGGGTCCATCCGTCGGGTCCACTCCGGCAGCAGGACCCACGACGCGTACAGGTGATCGTCTAGCCAGGCGACGGGCTGAGCCGCGAGGAACTCCCTCCGGTCGGTGGGGACCTCGACGAACACTGGCGTCGAGTAGACCGGGTCAGCCTGGGCGGCGGCCAGCAGAAGCGGGTCCTGCACCAGGGTGGCGTCCACGAGCTGCGCGAACGACGGCGTCCACACGACCATGTGGCCATTGGTAGTGCCATCGGGGTGGACAACCGGTGGTCGTTTCCACACGCCGACCTCGGACACCTCGGTGAACGTGTCGGTCACCCGGTACAGCGTGGCGCACGCGGCGACCGGCTCGGCCTCGAAGCCAAGGTGCCGCAGCGCCCCACTGACCTGATGACTCGTCGGGACACAGGTACCAACCGGCATGCCGCTCTGCGCTTGGTGTAGAACGGCCAGGACGGCGAGCAGCGGCACCATCTCCACCGGCGCGTCGACGAGCCGTCCAAACATGGGGCTGTATTCGTAGACCGGCATCAGCGCCGTCTCGTCCGGGCGGTGAGGGCGCCGGCTGCCGGGCACGCGGGTGGGCGGGATCATCCGGCGGATCGGCTCCCGCCGCTGCCGACGGCCACTGCGCTTGCGATTACCCACCGAGCCTCCCGACGCGAACACCCGCACCGCCGTCCCCTCGATGCTGACATGTCGACCGCCGGACACGACAGCCACAGACCCCGCCCCAAGAGTTGGAATCTGGACCGGAAGCTGCTCATGCGGCTGCTTGCATCGCGGTGGCTGCCGGCGCTGCCGACCGCCTCGCTGGTGTCTGGTGGCCTCGCGAGTAGCCCGGTAGGTTCAGGCATCCAGCACTTTCATTAACGTCGATTGGGGCGCCGGCCACGTGTCACAGATCGAGAAGATCACCGGTGAGCTCCGTGCGTTAATGGCCGGGGTCGAACGCGCCCAGGGGTTAGCAGCCGCGGCCGACAGCCAAGCGCAGGAGGTGGCGCTGCGGGCGGCAGGCGCGGGCTTCCTCGCCGTGGCGGCAGGTGTGGCGCGGGTCCGCAACGCGATCACGAGCATCCAGGGCGGCCTGGGAAGTCTCGCCGGTTCGATCGGTGAAGCGACGAAGGCCACCGCGGCGGTGCCGAACGAGGCCACCCCGCAGGAGACGATCGCCGGGCTGGCGCCCGTGCAGAGCGCCGTGGACGCCGCTCGTGACGCGGCGACCGGGGCCATCACCGGAGTCGGTGAGGCGCAGCAACTCGTCGCCATGGTCCTGCAGGGCGGGCAGCCCGGGCCACTGCTGCAGGCCCTGGAGGCCATCAAGCAGGTCCTGGTGCTGGTCGTTGCGCGCACCGGCGGGGCCCGGCAGGCCATCGAAGCGGCGATCGCGCAGGCCCGACAGTTGGGATCGTCGGGAAACTGACAGGGGCTGGCGGTCACCTACCGGCCAGCCCCACCCCTGCCACCACCGCCGTCTCGCCCCCGACAACCCCCACCCCGGGTGGCGCCGTCTCCAGGGACACTGACGCAGCAACCCCGTGGACCAGGCGTCCCACCGGCGTGCTCGGGGGGTCGCCTACCGGACGTCGAACCCGGATCTCCGCGAACGAGAAGCCACGGGAGCGGCGTGCCCTGGAGTTGGAGAACGAGTGTGCCGACAGGGTCGCCGGCAAGGGGTACCGGGTTCACCAGAACCCCACGAGGCAGGAGATCGCGGACGCGCGACGCGAAACTGGGGATTCTGGGAGGCCGGAGAAGGCACCCGATTTCCTCATCGAGGGGCATGTCTTCGACTGCTACGCGCCCACTGCTCCTGTGCCGGCCCGCGCCGTCTGGAGCGCGGTGTCCAGGAAGGTCGACGCGGAGCAGACCCAACGCGTGATGTTGAACCTCCACGACTGGCGAGGAGACCTCGCGGCCTTGCACAAGCAGTTCCACGACTGGCCCATGGCAGGGCTGAAGGAACTGGCGGCGGTAACGCGCGACGGTGCGATCATTCAGATCATCCGGCGAGACTGATGGAGGGGTGCAGATGGCTGTCGAGTACCGGCTGACGCTGGCGGGCGACATCCCACTCGAGCAGGTGGCGGAGCTGGCTGCTCCCGCAGCGGTCGAGACTTCCACGGCGTCTGGCGGCAGGATGCTCAGCGCCGACCTGAACGACGAGCACGGGTACGTCGTGGACATCACCGGCGGAAGGCACGGCTACTACAGTGCCGAGGGCGACGGGGGTTCCCTGTGGGAATGGGAGCCGGAGACCTACGTCGACGTCAGCTTCTACATGCGCAAGGACACCCTGGTCGAGAAGGGCAAGCCCCACATGCTGGCGACCGTGGCCAGGATCCTCGCCGGCAGGGCCGAGGACGCGGCCCTAACCCTGAACGGCGACGTGCTGATGCTGACGCGCGTCGCGGGCACCCTTCAGAAGCACAACACCGACGGGTGGTACGACGAAGATGACGACAGAATTTTCCACCTCTGACGCGCCAATAAATCGATTCGGCGAGGGCGTGTTCTGGCTCGCCACCGTGAGAGGCGTCGTCTGCAGCAGCATCGCGCGTAACCGCGAAGGAACTCAGAACGGTAACGCTGAGTGAGCGCGACCATGCAGATCTTTTGTCGAGGCTGAGGAGAGGCGTCAGGGTGGCTGTCGAGTTCAGGTTGACCCTGGTGGGTGACCTCCCTCCGGAACACGTGGTTGACCTCGTGGCGGCGGAACCCGCCGAGAGGCCGAGACCGAGCGCCACCAACCGGCGGCTGTTCAGTGCTCGCCACTACGAGACGCGCGGGTACGCGCTGAGCGTCTACTCGGGGAACCAAGGCCACTTTGATGCCGAGGGCGACGACGGTGCCCGCTGGGAGTGGGAGCCGGAGACATACGTCGACATCGACTTCTCCATGCGGGCAGACGACCTGGTCGACAAGGGGATCCCGAACATGATGCAGGCCGTGGCCCGGGTGTTGGCCGCCCGGCAGGAGGACGCGGCGCTGGTCCAGAACGGCAACTGGCTCCTGCTGACCCGCGTCGGGGGCACACTCCGCAGACACCGGCCCACCTGGTGGAGCCACTACGGCATAGACGACCTCATCACCCCATGAGCCAGCCGAGCGCGGGTGACCCGCTGTCGAACGACGCGACTTCGACCCGCCGTCCGTGCACGACGTCGATGTCGCCTCTCTCGACCCGACGGACCTGACCCGCGACAACGACGACCAGCACCGCGCGGCTGATCGCGACCTGGCCGGAATCCCCCGTGGGAGGCGGCGCCCAGCCGGGGGAGCGGACAGCCGCACATGATCTTCGATGATGTGCGCGGTGTGTGCTCTCCAGCGGATGCCAACCCGGGTGAATCGGTGCCAACGCGGGTCACCGCGGCCGACCACCGGTCGCAGACCGGGTTCCGTGTGCTCGGTGTGTGGTCCTGGGCTGGGAGAACGGCGGCCCGGGAACGTGGGTGAACGTGGGCCACTCCCTGCCACCCCAGGTGAACCCCCAGGTCGCTAGACTAGGCCCTCGCGCCCCCGTAGCTCAGGGGATAGAGCATCGGTTTCCTAAACCGTGTGTCGCAGGTTCGATTCCTGCCGGGGGCACCAACACAAGGCCCTGACCAGCATGAAGCCAGCCAGGGCCTTGATTTCTAGCTATGCAATTTTGAATCGCCCCCGAAAACCCCTCGGTAACGCCGGGGGCGATCGGGTTCTGACGGTCCGTGCTGCGGCAGCGGGTCGGGGACGGTCCCCTGTGTGCCTATCCGGTCCCGCGTGGGCCATGGGAGCGACACTCGTGCCTGGTCGTGGCCTGGCCAGCGCCGAGCTGTTCGAGGATTTCGGAGCTATCCGGTGCGAGAGCGGACTTAACGATGTAGTGCCGGTTGGTGACCTCCTCGGTGGCGTGGCCGAACTGGGCTGCGGCGTGCTTGGCGTCAGCTTCTTTGTCAATCAGGGTGGCGACGGTCTTGCGGAAGGTGTGTGGCGTGACCCATTCGAGGCCAGCGTCGGCGCGAGCTTGACGCCATTGGCGGCGGACGTTCTGTGGAGACAGCCCGGTGGCGCGCCGGGAGGCGAAGATCGCATCGTGGGGGTTTCCGGCGGCGTTGGGGATCAGACGAGAAGGGGTGGGTTTCCGCGTGCAACTTCGATTGACCGATCGAGAGGTCACCGACATCGAATCGGTCGTCACCGAACTCGCCGCACGGCACGACAGCGTGGAGTCCGCGGAGTTCCTCCGGGAGAGCCGGGTCTTCGCACAGGAACTGCCGCGGCGCGTCCGGTCGGAGCTCAACCGGTTCCGGCTCATCGAGCCGTCGGGCACCCTGGTAATCACCGGGTGGAGCGTCGACGAGGCAGCCATCGGGCCCACGCCGACCGACCCGCGGCACAAGTCCGCGGCCGGCCGCGCCCCGGCGCGCCTCGACGATTTCAATCGTTATCGATGCCAGCAGATGATCACCTCGCATAGGCTGTCCGCATGGGAAGCGGATCGCTCGCAGCATGGCGCGACAGGCACTCATGGGCCGCTGTTCTGGCCCTCCTGGTTCTCGCTCCGGCGATCATCGCGCCCCCCGTTGGATTGATCGTTGCCATTCCTGCCGCGATCGCGGTGGCCGTGGTGTTCATCAGATGGCCGCAGCGCGGAATCTCGATGATTACCGCGGCCACCGCGATCGCGGCGATATCGCTCACGGTCGACATCGCCTACCCCGGGCCGCCCGGGCTCGCACTGCTCTGGCTGCCATTCGAGATGCTGGCTCTGTTGCTTCTGACCGGCATGACGATCCGGCTTGCCGGCGAGCGCAAGGCTCTCGTGAGTGGTGCGCCGTGCGTGCTCGCGACGATCCTGCTGCCCCTACGGTTCACGCTGCGGATGGACCAGTCCGTGCTCAGCGGATCGATCATCATGATCGCACTGACCGTTTTTCCCACGGCCATAGCGATCGGCATCGGGTGCTATCTGCGCGGCCAGGACCACAAGCGTCGCCAGGCCGTTAGTACCGCCCGCCGCGACCAGCGGCTGCGGGTCGCCGGTGACCTGCACGACTTCGTGGCCCACGAGGTCACCGGTATCGTCCTCGAGGCACAGGCGGCCCAGCTCGAGCCGCTCGACGCCGAGCGGGCTCGGGCGATCTTCTCGCACATCGAGGTCGCGGGGCTGCGGGCGCTGGAGTCCATGGACCAGACCGTGCGGACCCTGCGTGACCCGAACGGCGACAGCAGCGAGGACGCCCCTCCGGTGCGGGTGTACCGTCTGGCCGACCTGCCCGCGCTGGTCGACCGGTTCTCCTCCGGCACGGCCATGACGGCGACCCTCGACCTGCCGGCCGAGCTGATCCACGCCCTTGCCCCGGAGCGGGAGGCCGCGGCGTACGCGGTGGTGCTGGAAGCCCTGACCAACGTGCGGCGACACGCACCCCGCGCCGCCGAGGTACGCGTCGCGCTGCGCCCGCTTCCCGGCCCCGAACTCGAGGTCCTGGTTGTCAACGATGGCCGGTCCGGAAGCGGCCTGGTCGGCAGTCGCACCGGCGGCGGCACCGGGCTGATCGGCATCGAGGAACGGGTCCGCGCCCTGGGCGGGCGCCTGAGCGCGGGCCACACGGACAGCGGCTGGCAGGTGCGCTGCGCCTTCCCGGCGCCGATCTTGGCCGTGACCGCGCCGGAGCCGCCGACGTTGGCTCTGCCGCCAGGGCAGCCGGGGCCGTACGCCGCCTGGAAGTGACGACGCACGAGGGTTCCCCGGCCCGGCCGCCGCCTGACTGGTTCCGGGGGCCTGAGCCGGATCTTCGACCGGCCCCCCTCGACCCGCCCAGTGGTGTCCTCCCGCCGCTACGGCCGGGCATTCGGGCCGTTCGCCGCCGGCTCGTTCCTTGTTTCCGCTGGCCGCAGATCTGCCGAACGGCAGATGTCTCTCCTCTTCCGGATCGCCATGATGAAGCAGTCAGCAGATATAGCGATCGGAGGACTTGATCATGCCCCCCAGGGGAAAGGGACTCCTCGTTGCCATCCTTGTTGCCACCGTTACTTCCGGCGCCGCCGGATGCGGCAACAGCGAGGCGACGAAAACCGAATCTCAGAGCTTTCCCCTTCCCGGAGAGGTTCTCCGCATCGACGCGTCCGAGGCCGCGGTGAAGGTGGTCAGCGGCACCGGCGAATCAGTCGACGTGCAGCGCGAACTGAAGGGCAAGGCGACTGACGACGGCAACTCCACGTGGACGATGTCGGGCGACACGCTCAAGCTCGGGCTGCGCTGCTCGGGCATCGTGATCAGCTGCGAGGGCAGGTACACGGTCGCCGTACCGCAGGGAACGGCCCTGCGGGTCAACGCCTCCGGCAGTGCCGTGACCTTGGACTCTCTCACCGGCGACATCGACGCCTCCGTCACCCACGACGGAACGCTGCGCGTGGCGGGGCCGACCGGGAAGCTGAGCCTGGCCACCCGGGGCGGCTCCATCACCGTCACGAACGCGCGATCCACCGAGGTGACCGCAGAGACCAAGGGCGACGGCAACATCGACCTCGACTTCCTCAAGGCGCCCGAGCGGGTGAAGGCGACCGCCAGCGGCTCGGTCCAGGTGACTCTCCCGAACGACTCCGGGACGTACCGGATTGTCGGCGCCGACTCCGCGAGTCTCGCCTCCGACGACAAGAGCTCCCGTTCCATCACCGTCTCCGCCGCGGAAGGTACCGCCAGCGTCCAACGAGCCGGCTAGGAGACCGTGCCATGCTCGAACTGATCGACATCACCAAGATCTACGCCGGGGACAAGCGGGCCGTCGACAGCATGACGCTCCGGATGGACGCCGGCATGCTCGGCATGCTCGGCCCGAACGGCGCCGGGAAGTCCTCGCTCATGCGGATCGCGGCCACCGTCACCAAGCCCACGTCCGGACGGGTGCTCTTCAACGGCGACGACGTCGTGGCCCGGCCCGACCTGCTGCGCCGGACACTCGGGTACCTACCGCAGGACTTCGGCGTCTACCCCAACCTCACCTCGCGCGAGTTCCTGGGCTACCTGGCCGCCGCCAAAGGCATCTCGGCTCGGTCGGCCAAGGCCCGCATCGACGAACTGCTCGCGATGGTCGACCTCACCGAGGCACTGAAGCGACCGCTGGGCAAGTACTCCGGCGGCATGCTCCGGCGGGTCGGCATCGCGCAGGCGCTGCTCGCCGACCCTCAGGTGATCGTCGTGGACGAGCCGACCGCGGGCCTCGACCCGGAGGAACGGGTCCGCTTCCGCAACCTGCTCAGCGACCTCGCGGCCGATCGGGTCGTAATGCTTTCGACCCATATCGTGTCCGATGTGGAGTCGGTTGCGTCCGACATCGCGATCGTCGCGCAGGGGCGGCTGCTGCGCCGGGACAGCCCGGAGGAGTTGCTTCGCCAGGTCGACGGGCAGGTCTGGGAGGTCGTAGTGCCCTCCGATCGGGTGTCGGTTCTGCAGCACCAGTACGTCATCAGCCGCCTGGTCCGCACCACCGCAGGCGTCCGGGTCCGGCTGCTCTCCCCCGTGCAGCCGGGCCCGGACTCGACCCGTGTCGCGCCCGACCTCGAGGACGCCTACCTGGCCGTCATCAACCTCGCGGCCGGGCGGTCCGTCGACCCGGCGCGGGCGGTACGGCGATGATTGCCCGGGACATCACCGCCCTGGCGGTTGCCGACTTCCGTGACCGGGTACGCCGGCCCGCGTACGTGGTGATCCTGTTGGCTGCCGTGGCCCTGGGTTACTTCGCGGCACCGGATTCCGACGCCCGCTGGGTCGTCATGTACATCGGTACCCACCGTGGCGTCTACAACTCGGCCTACATGGGTGCCCTGATCGCCCTGGCCAGCGCCCTCTGGCTGACCCTGGGTGGGTTCTACGTCGTGCGCAACGGTGTCAGCCGGGACGAGAGCACCGGCGTCGGCCAGCTCTTCGCCGCCACGCCGATGCGCACGGTCAGTTATCTGGCCGGGAAATTCCTCAGCAACTGCCTGGTGCTCAGCTCAATGGTCGGCGTGCTCGCGGTTACCGCGCTGATCCTGCAACTGGCCCGCGGTGAGGAGATGTCGATCGACCCGGTCGACCTGCTCCTGCCCTTCCTGATCATCGCCCTTCCGCTGGTGGCGTTCACCGCCGGCATGGCCCTGTTGTTCGAGACCGTCCCGCTGCTCAAGGGCGGTCTGGGCAACATCTTGTGGTTCGTGGTCTGGCTCGCGGTCGCGATCGGCGGCCAGTCACCGGACGCCCCACTCGGTGGTATCGGGGTGCACGCGGTCGCGGCCTCCATGGCGCAGAGCATGTCCGCTCAGGGCATCGGCATCCCCGAGGGTGGCTTCAGCCTCGGCCTGGTCTATCTGGACAACCCGCTGCGCACGTTCATCTGGGACGGCCTCGACGTCACCGCCGGATACCTGTTCGGCCGGCTCGCCATGGTGCTGATCTCGCTGCTGCTCGCGCTCGTGCCGGTGTGGTGGTTCGCGCGCTTCGACCCGTCGCGTCGGCACGGTACGGCGTCGGCGCCGGCCGGTGGCCCGGCCGCCCCGGGGACTGGGATGCCGGACGGCGCGCCGGCCGGACCGGGGGAACGCGCCGTCGGCGGCGTCGCGGTGCTCGCCCACCCCCAAGGCGTCGCGCCGGCAGCCGGGCTACCTCGCTCGGTGCCGAAGCAGGGCGGCGCGTACGGCCGGCTGTTGGCCGGCGAGTTCCGGATCCTGATCCAGGGTGTCTCCCGCTGGTGGTGGCTGGGCATGGCGCTCATCATCATCGCCGGCCTGGCGCTGCCGACCGGTGCCGTGACGCTGTTCGCCCTGCCCATCGCGTGGATCTGGCCGGTCCTGATCTGGTCCCGGCTCGGCACTCAGCGCTACGAGTACGGTGTCGATGGCATCCTGGGCGCCTACCCGTGGGTGCGGCGGCGCCTCGCCGCCGAGTGGGGCGCGGGCGTCCTGCTCACCGCGGTCACCGGCGGCGCGCCCCTGATCCGGATGGTCGCCGCGGCCGACAACGCCGGGGTGGCCGCCTGGTGCGCCGGCGCGCTCTTCATTCCCTCCCTGGCGCTGGCCCTGGGCGTGCTGAGCCGCACGCAACGCCTCTTCCAGGCCGTCTACCTGCTCTGGTGGTACGTCACTATCAACGGCATCGCATTCCTGGACTTCATGGGCACCGTGCGCAGCGACGGCGAGCCGGCCGGGCCGAGCCCGTTCCTCATCGCCGCGGTCGCGCTGGTCCTGGTGGCCGTGACCTTCGCGGCGGGCACGCTGCGCCGCAACGCACGATCATGAGGACCGTCCCGGTGATCGGAGGACGGGTGACACACATCGGTGAGGCACTGGCGCAAGGAGCTTTCCTGATCCGGCCGCGGGACCGGCCGCAGACCGGCGAGGGCCACGACTGAGGTCTCCCGACAGGGCTTCGCGGCCGCCGGCCGGTCAGCTTCGGGCTGGCTCCGGCGGCCGCCGCGTCGTGTCCGGGATGTGCCATGATGAGCGGGATGGGAATCCGAGTTCTGATCGCTGACGACCAAGCGATGGTTCGCCAGGGCATGCGGCGCATCCTGGAAAGTCAGTCCGACATCTCGGTGGTCGGTGAGGCGGCTGACGGTGTGGCAGCCGTGGGGCTGGTGCAGAGCCTGCGACCCGACGTGCTCCTGGTCGACATCCGGATGCCGCGGATGGACGGCCTGGAAGTGACCCGCCTGGTGGCTGGCTCCACGGCGGCCAGGTCCGTCAAGGTCGTCGTGGTGACCACGTTCGACCTCGATGAGTACGTCTACCCGGCATTGCGCTACGGCGCCTCCGGCTTCCTGCTCAAACGGTCCGGAGCGGTTCTCATCATCGAGGCGGTACGGGCAGCGGTGGCCGGCGACAGCATGATCAGTCCGTCGATCACGGTGCGCCTGCTGAAGCACGTCACCCAGCCGTCACCGGCGCTGCCCGCGCCGACCGAGTCGCTGACCGCCCGCGAGGTGGAGATTGCCGGACAGGTCGCGCAGGGCAAGACGAACGCCGACATCGCCGCCGAGCTGTTCATCTCGCCCGGCACGGTGAAGACCCACGTCGCGGCCATCCAGCGCAAACTCAACGTGCGCAACCGCGTCGGCGTGGCCGTGTACGCGTGGGAAGCCGGTTACGCCGGCCAGCCTTCCACCGATTGATCTTGGAAATATCTGCCGATCGGTAGATGCCCCTTCGCCGACCGCGGTCGATGCTCGAGGAACGAGCTTCGTTGCGTCGGGAGGACCTGTGCGACCGCGCAAAACGATAGCGCTCATTCTGGCCGCGGGTCGCCCTTGAAGTTGCCCCACGCATAGGTGTTGACGAAGCTGGTGGCGGTGATGTCGACAGCGACCGCAACTCGGCCCGCTCCCCGCCGGCGAGGGGTCGGTCGGCGGCGATGAATCGCAGTACTGGTACTCGCTAGCTCCCGCCTTGTTCGGTAGCGGACTCATCGGACGCCGGCTGATCTAGGATGTCCAGCATCTGCAGTACCTGACGTCGCACCGCCGGAGTCATGTTGCCAGCTCGCATGGCAATCATCCGTACCTGTCGGTCGGCGAGCTGTCGACGGAACTCCTGGGATTCGTCTTCTTCGTCCAGAAAGTAGGAGGCGGTGATGGGTGGGGATTCGTCGGCCCGCCGCTGGTCGAAGAAGCGGGCGATGGCTTTGAGTACCGCGACGGTCGGGTTGGTGTTGGTGCCGGCCCGAAGGGTCGCCAGGTAGACCCGGGATACGGTGGTGTCGTGGGAGGGGTCGTCGCTGATGGCCCGCGCAACCTGCGGTGTTGAGTATTCACGCCGGCGGCCCTGCTTGTCGACCCAGGTCACCGTGGCGAAGAGTTCGTTCAGACGCTCGGCCACGATCGACTGTGGTGACGAATCGGGACCTGACCTGCGGTCGGTGCCCGAGGACGGGTCGGCCTCTCTCGTGGTCGTGCTGCTGCCGTCCCGGGTCATGTGTCACCTCTGGTTAACGGATTCGCTGAATAGATGAGTTGACCATGATAGCGGGAAACTATAGTGTCGCGTTGGTAGATGCATGCCCGGCCTCCCGGTTGGATCCGGCCGATCACGGGGCGGCCGAGATCGAACTGGAGTCGGGCGTGCTTCCGTCGCTAGGACGATGGCTTCTCATCTGACGAGCGATGCCAACCAGCGAGCGGGCATCGGAGTCCAGATCGCGACCACCATCGATCACCAGCGGTTCGGCGGCCGCCACCGGTGTGCCCGTGTCCTTCGCCCGTAGTGCCGCCGTGATCATCATTGCCCGGGTGGCGTCGGCGATGTCGGCCTCCGACATGCCTGTCCGACGGAGTTCTGCCTCGGTATCGGCCGTCGCAGCGCGGTCATAGTACGGGGCGAGTTGTACCAGTCCGTCGCGGATCTCGATCACCTGTCGGTAGAAGCGACGATGGGTGCCGTGCTGGCCGAACAGCCGGTACCAGGGTCGCGTCTCAAGCCGCGACAGCGCCAGGTCGGGGAAGGCCTCGTGTAGCGCTGACCACAGTGGTTGCAGGTCGCGGTACTGCCGGCGATGCGCCCGCCAGATCGAGGCGGCGGCCAGCATGCCGGTAAACGCCGAGTAGCTGACGCCGACGACAAAGGTCAGGGTGCCGATGCCGACGAGTGCTACGTACGTGCTATTGATCGTATCGACGGCTGACTGGGGGAGCGCGTCTACGAGTTGCGCCACGGCCAGCGCTGATTTGGTCAGTTCGGCGGCGAGGAACGTTCCTACGGCCAGGCAGATCATGACCAGCCCACGGCGTAGCCGAGCAACTCGGGTGGCCCGGGTGAAGCCGACACACCACCACAGGGTCTGCGAGTGGACGTATCCCAGGTAGCCAAGTACGACGAGCACGAACACCGCAGCGTGTGGCTGGTCACCGACCGTGGTTGAAGCTGGCGAGGTTTGGACGGCGAGCGGTGCGGTGCTCCAAGTGGCAGTCACTACCGCCAGGGCCGCCAGCAGCAGCAGCACCTCGGCACGTACCCGACGTTGAGCCTCTGGGCCGCGCACCGTATAGGTGAAGAAGGCGAGCAGGAAGTATACCGCCGTCATGATGCCGAGATTGATCGTCAGGGAGTGTAGGCCGGGTGCGACCCGGTCGAGTAAGCCCGACACCGACGGTAGGGCGAGTGTGAACATGGCAGCGACACAGGCGATGCACGCTGTCAGGGCCCGTAGCGGGTGATCATCAGGAGCGCGCGACAGCTGGATGCTCTTGTTCGCCACACCGATCCAGAGCGTTACGACCACCGCCGCGAGCAGGGCAGGAGCCATTACTACATCCAACCGTGGTGGTGATCGAGGGACGTACCGATGCGATCGACGCCGGGGTGATCGTGGGCGAAGGCCGAGCGGTGCAACGGATTCAGCACGCTGGCCCACTCCAGGATGACCGTCGCCACCAGTTCGGCTTCCCGCTCGTTGGCGGAGTCGTAGCAGGTGCGGCGTAGGGCGCGGGTGGTGCCGTCCGGTTCCACCGGCGTGAGCAGGTCGAGCCCTTCGTTTTCGGTTTCGTCGCTGGGGTGATCGGCAATAATATGACCGATTTCATGCAGAATGATGTGGTCCTGGTGTGGTGGTGTTGTCTCCTTCTGGAAGAACACGACATCCGCGGACTCGGTCATAACCCACAGCCCGAACGGACCTGGAACCTGGATCGGGTAGGGCACCAGGCGAATTGGCCGGCCACGACGGTCAGCGAGTCGACGACACAGTTCCCGCACGTCGAGTGGTGGACGAATGTCCAGGTCCCGCAGCAGTGCCCGGCAACTCTTTCGTAGCGCCCGCTCCCGCACCGCGACTCCACTCTATACCGTAAACATCGTGTATTTTCGGGTGCGCGCACCATACCCTATTGAGCTGATTGGCGGGCACCATCGATATCTCGTAGCGTGTTCTGGGTGACTACTGCGCTCATCGTCGGCGGTGGCATCGCGGGCACCGCCACCGCCATCGCCCTGCGGACCGTCGGTATCAGCTCCGTCATCTACGAGGCGTACCCGAGCGGGGGTGAGGACGCCGGTGCCTTCCTCACGGTCATGCACAACGGCATGGCCGCACTCCACGAGATTGACACCGACCGGGCAGTGATCGACGCGTCGTATCCGGCGAATGGGGTGTCCCTCCTCGACGCCAGCGGCAGCCTGCTGGAACAGCGGGCCATCGATCCACCAGGACGGACGCTCACCCGAGCGACGCTCTACCGGGTACTGCAGGGTGAGGCGGCCCGCCGTGGAGTCCGCATCGACCATGGCCGCCGGCTCGTCAACGCCACGGTCGAAGACGGCGGCATCCGGGCCTCCTTCGCCGACGGGAGTGTGGCCCAGGGTGACCTCCTCGTCGGTGCCGACGGGCTACATTCAGTAGTCCGTCGCCTCATCGACCCCGACGCACCCCGTCCGCGCTACACCGGTCAGCACGTCGTCTACGGGTATGCAGCGGAAGGTCAGGGCCGAACGGCGCCCGACGCGTACCACATGATGTTCGGCAGCCAGGCCCTCTTCGGGTACACGACACCGCCGGACGGGCGTACCTGGTGGTTCGCTCGGCTCAACGCCGCCGAGTCGACCCAGCGGATCCGGCCTGCGGACTGGCGGCACCGCGTGCTGGAGACGTTTCGCGACGACACCGGACCGGCAGCGGAGATCGTCGCGGCGACCGACGACGACATCGTGGGTAGTAACTCCTACGACATTCCCACCACGCCGAAGTGGCACCACGGATCGATGGTGTTGGCCGGTGATGCCGCGCACGCAGCCTCACCGGCCGCCGCGCAGGGGGCCTCGATGGCGCTGGAGGACGCCGTGGCGCTCGCACGCTGCCTGGCCGCGCACGACGACCTGCGGAACGCCTTCGACGCCTATGACTCGCTGCGCCGGGAACCGACGGAGGAAACGGTCGCCGCGAGTGCCCAGATGAGCACCAACGGGACGGGGCCGCCGACGGCACGGTGACGCTTCCGCGTCATCTCGACTGGTCCGGACACACCGAGTACGACCTGAACCGGACCGCTCGCCTGGCCAGCGTGTACAAGGTGGTGCCCACCGAAGCCAGCACGGCCGAAGATCTCAACATCTGGCTCGACGCCGAACTCCTCCGGCGGCTCTGGGGGGCGGTCGCGGTGGTCGATGCGATGGTGGTGGTGGATCCGGTGTCCCTGTCCCCGAGCACTGTCCGAAAAATCGTTAGGATGCAGCGGCGTTGTACAGATGAAAGGTGAGCGCGACATGCTCCGCGATCGTCGTCAGCCTGCTGGTGCGCTCCTGCTTGCCCTCATTAGCTCGACCGTCCTGACACTACCAATGCCAGCCGCGGCAGCTCCGTCGGCTTGTGCCAATCCAAGCGAGCCGGGTCAGGTCATTAGTGACACTCCCTGGCACCAGCAGTGGCTCGCCCCCCGACGAGTATGGCCCTTCAGCACCGGTGCCGGGGTCGAGGTAGCCGTCGTGGACTCGGGCTCTGACGGCAGCCACCCGCAGTTGGACGGCCAGGTGACTTCCGGGTTCGACGCTCTCCGCGGGACCCAGGGTGGTGACTTCGACTGCGTCTCCCACGGCACCGCGGTGGCCAGCCTGATCGCGGCGCGCCCACAGGAGGGCATCGGCTTCCACGGCCTGGCCCCGGACGCCACGATCCTCCCGATCCGGGTCAGTGAACAGGCCGGGGGCGGAGGCAACGAAGGCCAGGGCGACAGCGTCTCCACGGAGGTCTTCGCGAAGGCTATCCGTCGGGCTGTTGACAACGGCGCTGATGTGATCAACATGTCGGTGACGCTCTACCAGACCGACCCCGAGGTCGAGCGCGCGATCCGCTACGCCCAGCGGGCGGATGTGGTCCTGGTCGCCGCCGCCGGAAACTTCCACCGCACCGACGGCCAGCCCGACCCGGTGCCGTATCCCGCCGCGTACGACGGCGTGATCGGGGTCGGTGCGATCGACCAGCAGGGCGCACGGGTAGAACAGTCACAGGTCGGGCCCTACGTCGATCTGGTGGCTCCTGGTGGTGCGGTCGTCGCGGCAACCCGCGTGGACGGCCACAACGTCTGGAGCGGCACCAGCTTCGCGACCCCGCTGGTAAGTGCGACCGCGGCCCTGATCCGCGCCGCCGAGCCGCAGCTGTCGGCCGAGCAGGTTACTCGCCGGCTACTAGCTACTGCCGACCCGGCGCAGGGGGGGCCGGAGCAGGGCTACGGGCAGGGTGTGCTCAGCCCGTACCGGGCGGTCACCGAGCGGTTGAGCACTGCGGCTCCGGTGGCCCCCGCCCCGTTGCCCGACCCACCGTACGATGCGGCGGCGCAGGAGCGAGCAGAGCGGTGGCGGGTCTTCGGGCGGGTGGCCCTCTGGGGCGGCCTGTCCGTGACGGTGATCGCGCTTGCTATCGCCGCCACCGTTGCCTTGTTGCCGCGCGGTCGACGCCTCCGCTGGCGCCCGACGCGCCCCGGCGATCCACCGCCCCCACCGCCGGAGATCGACGAGCCCGATGAGGTGTTCTTCCGGGTGCCCAACTCGCCGCCCCGCAGCTGACGACCGACCCGGAACCACTGCCACGCTGCCGCGCAGACCAGGCCGTCAAGCAGTTGGAAATGCCGATGGCCCGGCACCGAGCCGGGCCATCGGATCGTCCGAGAGGATCAGCCGCCGAACTTGGCCTGGTTCGCGGCCTCACGGGCCTGCATCCTGGCTGCCGACTCGCGCAGCGCCCGCTCAATCCGGCTAAGCAGGTCGCGCAAATCGTTTGCCGCGGCCTCCCAGTCGCGCTGCCGGCGGAAGTACGCCTCGCGCGCGTCGCCGTCCCAGGTCGCGAGCAGGGGTGCGATGCTGGACTTGAGCGTTTCGAGCTCGCCGTTCATGTTCTTCAGGCTGCTGCCGCAGCTGTCCGCCGAAGCGGCCAACGCAGCGAAGTTGTACCGAATCTCCATTTCGGAACCTTCTCCCCCGTCAGAGCTTCAGTGCCGCGGTGATCTGCCCGGCGGTGGCGCCGGCGGAATCCATCTCAGACTTGATTTCTTCGTCTGCGACGTCGTAGTCCTTGCCGGCCGAACCAACCGCCTCGGCGATCGCCCGCAGCGCCACGTTCAACCGCGCCATGTCCTGGTCGAACCGCTGGCGCACCTGCTGGAACGAGCCCGCACCAGCGCCCTTCCACTGGTCGTACAGCGGCGCGAGCTGGTCCATCAGCTGGTTGAGATTGCTGGTGAGCCGATCGGCGGTAGCGTTTACCTCGCCCTCGGTCTTCACCATCAAGCCGGTATCGGTACGCATCGTCATGGTGGAGTCACCCCCGTCCTTATCGATCCCCCCGCAATTGGCGGAGGCGGCCTCGTTGCGGTGCGCTCACACCGCTTTCCATACGAACCGTAACGGGTCATGTCCAGCGCGCGCTAGGCCAGCCCGGACTGTCCCCCATATTGGACTTTACTGTGGTAGCTCCGGCTGAACCGGATCAAGGGCTTGCTGTGCCGCCACTGGATCGAGCGCGGGACCGGCGGGGAGCCGGTCTACCAGACTCGCCGGTAGTGCAATGGGCGCCACATCGCCATAGCCGAGCGTTTTCGCTACCTCCCTCGAGGCAAGCGAATACCGGTAGCCGAGGTCGGTAACCAAACTCAACGCACCCGTCGACGCGTCTGGTGCCGGCATAGCTTCCACCAGGACGCCGTGCCCCGGTTCGATTACGACCCGGTCCGCGAGCGGAATGCCGGCACTGCTCTGCTCCGGGGTCAGCCGTGGCCCCTGCACAGGCGGCACCCGCCCTTCCAGGAGCAGGGTCGGCTCGCTGCGCCCCGGGTGGTAGGCGGCACAGACAGCCGGCTGATCGCCGATCTCCTTAATGATCTCGGGACGCTCCCCAGGTGCCCGGTGCGGTCCCTCGGCCACTGGCGGCGCCTTGGGTGCCGCCGCCGCGGCACCGGCCGAGAGCGATACCGGCTCAGGTACCGCCCCATTCGGATACGCCCGCGTGGTCTCCGGATCAGCCAGCAGCACCTCGGCCTCAAGCTGGGTCAGCGGCCGCAACTGAGCTCGCTCCGCGAGGTAGTACTGGCGGCCACCACTCTGGTTTTCCACGACCAGGACCTGACCGACCCGGGTGTCCGGCCTCGCCTCTGACAACTCGCCCCGACCCGCCACGTTCCGGATGCCGATCGGCTCGCCGGCGGGCAGGGCGTTCAACCACGCTCCGCCCACCTCGACCTGCCGTTCGGTCGTCATCGTAAGTCCTTCGAGGACGATCTTTTCGTCCTGGATCTCGTACCGGTGGTCACGCCAGATCACATGCAGCCGGTTAGTCGTGGTGTCGCGGACCAGAAGCGCCCTGTCGCCCAACTCCCGCCCACCACCGGGTACGGCCCCGACGGTCAGCACGGTGGTGGCGACGTCCGCACCCGCCGAATCGCGAACCGGCTGGGTGCAGAGCGTCCAGGGTCCGGCGAGAAGCCGCTCCGCGTCGGGCAGCGCGTCGGGCGCGTCCCGAATGCCGATCGGGATGGCACGCGGCGTGCCGAGCAGGGAGTTGCGGGAGACGGAAACGGTCTTTCCCGCCGAGCCCAGCGCCAGCAGCGCCGACGAGTAGTTGACGACCGGATACAAGCGACCGTCTCGGTAGATGTATCGGGTACCGGTTTCTTTCTCCAGAATGACGACCCCCGGTTCTTGCCACTTCGTGGCACCGCCGGGCCGCAGTATCCCGTAGACA
This sequence comes from Salinispora goodfellowii, assembly GCF_059570675.1. Lineage (NCBI taxonomy): Bacteria > Bacillati > Actinomycetota > Actinomycetes > Micromonosporales > Micromonosporaceae > Salinispora > Salinispora goodfellowii. The sequence continues at coordinate 35,784 of NZ_JCANTD010000033.1, forward strand.
CCCACCGCGGCGAGACAGAGCACCGCCACCATGATGCTCGCGAAGCCGGCACCACCGAGCCGCCGAAACGGTGCGCCGTTCGCCGGATCAGGCTCCCGGGCAACGAGCGCGGAGGTCATCCGCTGGACGAAAAACTGATACGACTGGACCTGGTCCCGCCGCGAAGACATGGCACCCTCCCCCTGCGTGCGGTCGGCACAGCTAGAGCCGGACCGCGATGCCTACGATAGGCACCGCGACGGCAACCGTGGGCCCGGTGCCCGGCGGGCGTCACGTTCGGATCACCTCAACTGCAACCCGTCAGGTCAGCCGCCCAGCGCGCGCATGAACCCGTACAAACCCATCACCCCACACGCCACCGGCAGCACCGCGAGCTGCAGCACCACGTCGAGGAAGTCGCCGAACCGGGCCAGCCGGGGCGACGGGGAGCGGCGGCTATACGTGAGCCCAGCGCTGACCGAGATCCCGGCCGCGACCATCGCCAAGGGCAGCACCGTCAGCACCCGCACCACCGTCCCGGCGCCGGCCGCGCCAATCAGGGACAGCAGGGCGAGTCCGACGAGCCCGCCGGCGAGCATTGGTACCCGATGCCGGACGGCGGGCAGCAGTCGGGCTCGCAGCAGGTAGCCGAGGGAAACGACTCCGGTAAGCACCAGCGCAGCTACCGACCCCGATCCGGTCAACACCGCCAGGCACCCGAGGGTGACCACGATCGAGCCGAAGATCATCCCGGTGAGCACCTCGTCCGCCCGGGCCGTCGCCTGGTACACCGCCTCCCGCGGTGGCTGCGGCTCGTCGCGCAGCAGGTCCTGGGCGTTCCTGGGCAGCGCCGGCATCGGTAGCTTCCCCAGCCGCACCGCGAGCAGCGGCAGCGCCGGCAGCAGCAGGGTCGCCCCGCTCACCACGATCGCCGCGCCCTGTACCGCGTCAATCGAGCTGAGGGCAAGCAACCCACCGAGCATTCCCCAGAACCCGGCGTAGATCGCCGCGACGAAGACCCGGGCAGCGTCACCGACGCCGATGATGCCAATGAGGCCGGAGAGGAGTAGAACAGCAGAGCCGAGCAGCACGTGCGGCGCACCGAGCGCCCAGACGGACTCCCCGGTCCCGATCACCAGGAACCCGCCGACGAAGGCGTAGGGCAGGCTGGCGGCGGCCAACACCGCCCCGGCGAGCGAGTCGGCCATCGCCCGGGCGAGCATGATCCCAGCCAGCAGCAGCCCGGCGGCAGCGCCGAGGGCGATCACGCCGCCCAGCCAGCCGGGTTCGTTCGAACCGATGATGACGGTCAGACCAATCAGCAGCAGAGAACTGGCGACAATCAAGCCGGTCAGCCGGGTCGCGAGTGGATTCCAGGCGATTCCACGACGGCGCGCGCCGGACGCAACGGCTTCCATCAGATCGTCGTACGCCAACTCTGGCCACTCGGTCCGGCGTGGTGCCAGGTGCAGCGTCTCCCCGTCGCGGATGTTCTGCGCGGCCAACGTACGATTGAGATCAATGAGCGTTCCCTCGGTGCGGCGTAGCACCCAGCCGCCGTGAGCCATTCCGTCAGAAGGATGCTCCGCTGCCTGCCTTAACACCGCGGGAAGCATTCCGACCAGCGGTAGATGCTCTGGTAGGGCTATCTCTAGTCGCCGGTTTGGGGTAACGATGGCGATGCGCGCGAGTCCGGTTCCGACCTGGGTAACCACTGACGCTTCCTCCGACGAGGAGCGGGCCAACGGGCCCGCGGCTGTCATGACGAGAAGAGGCTACCTACCATGTGCCGATGGCGTGGGCACCGGTTCGGATCGGTCGAATCCAGGCACCAACGGGGAGGTCTGATACGTGAGTACCGTCGTGGTGAAACGCCCGGCCCGGCAGCCGGAGCCGGAGTACCCGTTCGGCGAAATCGTGCTGGAGGCGCCGCCGGAGGTGCCGCCGCCCGGTGGGCGCAGCTGGGGACAGATGCTGATGATGCTCCCCATGCTCGCCGGTTCGTTCGCTATGGCGCTGATGTTCGCCGGTCAGAGCGGCAACACCATCCGCTACGTCGCGGGCGGCCTCTTCGGCCTCTCCGCGATCGGGATGCTCGCTTCCCAACTCGCCAACAACTCCGGTGGTCCGAGCAAGCAGGAAATGCTGCAGCGGCGACGCGAGTACATGACGCACCTGTCGCGGCAGCGTCGCCGGGTACTCAAGGCAATTCGGGGCCAGCGAGAATCCATGTTTTACCGGCATCCGGCACCAGGCGCGCTCTGGTCCGTTCCGATTGGCCCACGGTTGTGGGAGCGGCGGCGCGGCGACGCCGATTTTTCGACCGTACGAATCGGACTCGGTCCGCAGGAACTGGCGACTCCCCTGGTTCCTCCGCCGCCATCGACGTTGGACCAACTGGAGCCGATGTGCGCCTTGGCGCTGCGCCGCTTTCTCACCACCTACCGGGAGGTGCCGGAGCTGCCGGTGGCGATGCTCCTCAGCGGCTTCGCCCAGGTGCACCTGCGGGGGGATGGGGAGGCGGCGCGTGGGCTGGTCCGGTCCATCCTCGCCCAGGCCACTGCCTTTCACGCCCCGGACGACCTACTCGTCGCAACGTGCGTCGGCCCTGATCAACGTGCCGCCTGGGAGTGGACGAAGTGGCTGCCGCACGGGCTGCACCCGAGTCGCACCGATGCGCTGGGTCAGCTGCGGCTCGTCGCGCCCTCGGCCAAAGGGCTGGAGGAGATGCTGGACGACGTGCTGGCCAACCGGCCCCGCTTCAACCCCACCGGGGGAATGTCCTCGCCGGATGGACCGCACATCCTGGTCATTATCGACGGCGGTAGCACGGCCGGTTCAGAGCACCTGATGACCGATGGCGGGGTGGATGGGGTCACCCTGCTCGACCTCTCCAACCCGGCGCCGCGGCTGCTGGACCGGTCGCGGCTGGTGCTCGAAGTCGGTGCCGACCAGAAGCTCGTGGGTACCACCGTGGATGGCCTGATCGAGATGGGTCGCGCGGACGACTGCCAGATCGCGGAGATCGAGACACTCGCCATGCAGATGGCTCCGCTGCGCCTCTCGGCCATGTCCCAGGGCGGCGAGGATTCGGTCGCCACCGAGCTGGGCCTGCCCGAGCTGCTCAACATCGGCGACCCGTACGAGTTCGACCTGGCGGCGGCCTGGCAGCCGCGGCCAAACCGGGACCGACTGCGGGTGCCGATCGGTGCGGGCACCGACGGCGGTCCGGTGGACCTCGACATCAAGGAGTCCGCGCAGGACGGCATGGGCCCGCACGGCCTCCTGATCGGCGCCACCGGCTCCGGCAAGTCCGAGCTGCTGCGTACGCTGGTGCTGGCGCTCGCCGTCACGCACAACTCGGAGAGCCTGAACTTCGTCCTGGTCGACTTCAAGGGTGGCGCGACCTTCACCCGGCTGGACGCCCTCCCGCACACCAGCGCGGTCATCACCAACCTGGCAGACGCGCTACCACTGGTAGACCGGATGGCCGGCGCGATCAGCGGTGAGCTGCTGCGCCGGCAGGAGTTGCTGCGCGCGGCCGGCAACTACGCCTCGCAGCGCGACTACGAGAAGGCCCGGGCCGCGGGGGCACCCCTGGCTCCCCTGCCGAGCCTGCTCATCGTCTGCGACGAGTTCTCCGAGCTACTCACGGTGAAGCCGGACTTCATCGACTTGTTCGTGCAGATCGGCCGCGTTGGCCGGTCGCTCGGTGTCCACCTGTTGCTGGCCACCCAGAAGCTGGAGGAGGGCCGGCTGCGCGGCCTGGACAACCACCTGTCGTACCGGATCGGGTTGCGGACCTTCTCCGCCATGGAGAGCCGGGTGGTGCTGGGCACTGCCGACGCGTACGAGTTGCCCAACTCGCCGGGCCACGGCTACCTACGCTTCGGCACTGAGCCGTTGGTCCGGTTCAAGGCCTCGTATGTCTCCGGGACCTACCGCAGTGAGACGGCGGCGGCCGCCGCCGGTGGTGGCGAGACGCGGGTGTTGGAATACCACACCGGCTATGCCGCACCGCCGGTGACACCACCCAAGCAGGAAGCGCCGCCGGAACCGGACAACACGGCCGCCGTCGGCGGCGACAGTCTGCTGGACATCCTGGTCAACCGACTCACCGGCCAGGGTACGCCGGCCCACCAGGTGTGGCTGCCCCCGCTCGCGGAGCCGCCGACGCTGGATCAGCTCCTGCCGCCACTGACCACAGACCCAGCCCGGGGGGTGACGGTGGCGCAGGCCGATCTGGTCGGCGAGCTCCAGGTGGCCACCGGCATCATCGACAAGCCGTTCGAGCAGCGTCGGGACGTACTCTGGTTTGACCTGGCAGGTGCCGCCGGACACGCGGTGATCGTGGGTGGTCCGCAGAGCGGCAAGAGCACCATGCTGCGGACGATCGTCACTTCGCTGGCACTGACCCACACCCCACGTGAGGCACAGGTCTACTGCCTCGACCTGGCCAGCAACGCGCTCTCCTCCCTACGCGACCTGCCGCATGTCGGCGCCGTGGCGACCCGGCTCGACGCTAGTTTGGTCCGGCGGACGATCGCCGAGTTGCAGCTGCTGATGGGCGTGCGGGAGCGGCGGTTCGGTGAGCGCAGGGTGGACTCGATGGCCGCGTACCGGCGCGCCCGCCGGCAGGGCGAGCACACCGATGACCCGTTCGGCGATGTCTTCCTCGTCATCGACGGCTGGTCCACCATCCGAACCGAGTTCGAGGACCTCGAGCCCGCGATCAGTGACATCGCCAACCGCGGGCTCTCCTTCGGCATCCACCTGATCGTCACCGCCGGCCGCTGGATGGACCTGCGTCCGGCCGTCCGGGACGTCTTCGGCACCCGGCTGGAACTCTGGCTGGCGGACGCGTCGGATTCCGTGCTGGATCGTCGGGCCGCGGTCAACGTGCCGGAGAAGTCTCCCGGTCGGGGCATCGACCCCGACGGTCAGCACTTCCTCGCCGCGCTGCCTCGTGCCGACGGCGCTCAGGATCCGGAGAGCCTCCCCGAGGGCGCCCGCAAGCTGATCAACGATCTCGCCGCCGCCTGGGAGGGGCCGGGAGCTCCACCGATCCGACTGCTCCCGCCGGTGGTCCCGTACGGCAGCCTGCCGTCCACCGGACGGCCCGGCGTGCCGATCGGCCTCGCCGAGGTGGACCTCCAGCCGGTGCACCTGGACTTCGCCGCCGACCCGCACTTCCTGCTCTTCGGGGACGGGGAGTCCGGTAAGAGCACCTTCCTGCGGTCCCTGGCCCAGTCGATCGTCGACCGCAACGAGCCGAACGAGGCGCGACTGGTGCTGGTTGACTACCGCCGCAGCATGCTCGGCGACATCACCACCGAACACCTGATCGGGTACGGGTCGTCGGCGCAGCTCACCGAGAGCTACATCGCCGAGGTTGCGGCCGTGATGCGGGACCGGCTGCCTCCCGCCGACTTGAAGCCCGAGCAGCTCCGCGCCCGCAGCTGGTGGAAGGGGCCTGATCTCTACCTCCTGGTTGACGACTATGACCTGGTGACGGGGGTGGGCAGCAATCCGTTGGCGCCGCTGCTGGAGTTCCTGCCGCAGGCCCGGGACGTCGGTCTGCACCTGATCGTCGCCCGGCGCACCGGTGGCGCGAGCCGGGCTCTCTACGAGCCGGTGCTGATGCGGCTGCGGGAGATCAGTACCCCGGGGATCGTGATGTCCGGTAACCGG
>NZ_JCANTD010000034.1:0-40754 GCF_059570675.1 Salinispora goodfellowii
CACGGTGGAGCAGATCACCGACCCCGCCTACTCCACCACCGCCTTCCTGGACGGATTGAAGCAGGTCAAGGGCTGGCAGGACCTGCCGTTGACCGAGGCCGCGCAGAAGGTGCAGGTGTCGGCGTACCCGTTCCACTACGCCCAGTGGGAAACCCAGGCCGCCGACCTCGTCGCCGAACACTGGACCAGCTGACCCCACCGACACCCACAAACAAACCCCACCCACAGACCTAACCCACACCAGGGGGAAAGAAACTGTTGGCCGGCACCCCGAACCGGGTGCCGGCCAACAGCGCCTTCGGCGGTTTCTGACCGGATTCTGCCTCTGCGGCGCCGGCCAGCATCGGTTAGCGTTCCGGCATGCCCGTCGCGGTTGTCACCGACTCCACCGCCTACCTTCCCACTGGGTTGCTGGCCAGTCACCAGCTAACGGTGGTGCCCCTGACCGTCGTGCTCAACGGCGTGGAAGGACGCGAGGGGGTGGAGACCTTTCCCGCTGACGCTACCCAGGCATTGAGCGGGCGGCGGGTGTCAGTCAGTACCTCCCGGCCGGCCCCAGCGCAGTTTGTGCACACGTACCGTCGCATTCTCGACGGCGGCGTCGACGGCATCGTCTCGGTGCACCTGTCCGCGGGGCTCTCCGGCACGGTCGAGTCCGCGCGCCTGGCCGCCGCGGAGTTCGGTGACCGAGTGGCGGTGGTGGACAGCTGCTCCTGCGGCATGGGCACCGGATTCCCCGCGGTGGCCGCAGCCGAAGCTGCGGCCACCGGTGCCGACCTGGCCGCGGTTCACGCTGCCGCCCAGCGGGCCGTAGCGCGGACCACCATCTACTTCTACGTCGACACGCTGGAGTTCCTCCGTCGGGGCGGGCGGATCAACGCCGCTTCGGCGCTGTTCGGCACTGCTCTCTCGGTGAAGCCGATCATGTACATGCGGGATGGCGTGATCGTCCTCCGGGACCGGGTGCGAACCGCCAGTCGGGGCGTCGCCCGGCTGGTGGACCTCGCTGTCGAGGCCGCCGGGGATGCCGACGTTGACCTGGCTCTGCATCACCTCGCCGCGCCGCAGCGCGTCGAGGCACTCCAGGTGGCGTTGGCGGCGCGGTTCGGTGACCGCCTGCGGAGCACGTACGTCTCCGAGGCCGGTGCGGTGGTCGCCGCGCATGCGGGGCCCGGCCTGGCCGGCGTGGTCGTGCATCGCCGCCCGCCTACCGACGGCTGACCCGGCACACTGCTGTTCCGACTGGTGTTGGACGCAGCACGTCCGGCCGCTGCTGCCGCTCTGGCGGAACGGCTGTTGGAGGCGCGATCTGTAGCACGCCGAGGCCATGGTCAGGGGGCTGTCCACAGGCGCGTTCTCATCCACAGCGGAGCCTTGTGCGGAGGGCGTTCATTCCGTCCGTTGGCCTAGCGTCGCGCCGTGTCATACGACGAGGAGAGGGCGGTCCGGGAGCGCCTGCATCGAGTGCTGCCGGCAGGCGAGCTGTCCGGTGCCGGCCCGCCGAGGGCGGCGGCCCCGACGGCGGTGACGCGACCGACGGTGGCGCCGCGACCGACGGTGGCGCCGCGACCGGCGGCGCCGGACGGTCCGCGGCGCACCCTGCAGGACGGGGCGGAGGGGGAGGCGGTGTCGTCCGCCCAACCGGACGGAGACCCATCGAGTCGGGTCCTGTCGGGGCCGGGCGCTTTCGATCCGGGGCGGCGTGGGGTGCGGGCTTTGGCTCTCGTCGCTGTGCTGGTGGTGCTCGGGGCGGGCTTCTGGGCGTGGCAGTCCCGGCCTCAGGTCGAGCCGGTCGCAGCGGTGACGCCGGTCGTTCCGTCCGCCTCCGTTGACCCGACGGAGGCGGACGGTGAGCTGGTGGTGGCGGTCGCCGGTAAGGTCCGCCGACCGGGACTTGTCCGGGTGCCGGCCGGTGCCCGGGTCGCCGACGCGGTGCAGGCGGCCGGAGGGGCGCTGCCCGGCGTCGATGTCGCTCTGTTCAATCCGGCCCGGAAGGTAGCCGATGGGGAACTCATCCTGATCGGTGTCACCGCGCCACCGGGGGTGGCCGCCGCCGGTGAGGCGGCGGGAGCGGTGCTCGGCGGCAAGGTCAACCTCAACACCGCCACCCTGGCGCAGCTCGACACGTTGCCCGGAGTGGGCCCGGTGCTCGCGCAACGCATCCTCGACCACCGTGAAGAGCATGGCGGCTTCCGGTCGGTCAGCGACCTGCGCCAGGTTGGCGGCATCGGCGACACCCGGTACGAGCAGCTCAAGGACCTGGTGACGGTGTGAGAAGCCACTGGGACGGGCAGCGCCCCGGGCCCGCTCCGCGGGCAGCTGCGCCAACCGCATCCGGAGCCCGCCCTGCCTACCCGGGACGTTCCGCCCCTGGTACGCCCGCCGACCCGCCGGACCTGCGGCTGGCTGGCTTGGCCGTCGCCGCGTGGCTGGCCGCGCTGGCCGGCCTGTACCTGCCCGCCAGGGCGTCGCTGCTCGTCGCCGCGATCGCCGCTGTGGTGGCCGCCGCAGGTGGGGTCTATCTGTCCGGACTTCTCGGCCGGCTGCCGGCATCCATCCGCCGGTACGGCTGGACGGCCATCGCCGTCTTGCTCGGGGTGGTGTGCGGAGCGGGCGTCACCGCCGCCCGGGTAGCCGTGCGGGACGCCACCCCGGTGCATGCCCTCGTCGAGGAGCGGGCCACCGTAACCGTCGACCTGGTCGTCCGGGACGATCCGCGGCTGGTCCGGTCTGGTTCTGGGCGACCCGCCACGTTCCTGGTGGCAGCGGAGTCGACCCGCATCACCGGTCTCGACGGGCATCGGGTCGAGGCGCGGGTCCGGATGCTGGTCCTCGCTACCGACCCGGCCTGGCGAGCGCTGCTGCCGGGGCAGCGGCTGACCGCCGAAGGTCGGCTCGCTGCTCCGCGGGGCGGCGATCTGACCGCGGCGGTCCTCTGGTCGACCCGGCCCCCGGTCCCACACGGGTCGCCGCCGGGCTTGCAGCGTGCCGCCGGCACGCTCCGCGCTGGCCTCCAGGAAGCCTGCGAGCCGCTACCGGACGAGCAGGGCGGCCTGCTGCCCGGCCTGGTGGTGGGCGACACGAGTCGGCTGCCCGATTCGGTGCGGGAGGATTTTCTCGACACCGGGATGACCCACCTGACAGCGGTATCTGGATCCAACGTCGCGATCGTCGTTGGTGCGGTGTTGCTGCTCGCTCGTTGGGGGCGGGCGGGTCCCTGGCTCGCCGCGGGGCTCTGTGTGGTCGCGTTGGTCGGGTTCGTGATCTTGGTGCGTCCGTCGCCGAGTGTGGTGCGGGCGGCGGCGATGGGTGCGATCGGGCTGGCCGCGCTCGCTGTGGGTCGGCCGCGGGCGGCGTTGCCGGCTTTGGCTGCGGCGGTGACTGTGCTGGTGCTTGTCGATCCTGAGCTGGCGGGGGATTTCGGTTTCGCGCTCTCTGTGCTCGCTACGGGTGGGTTGCTGTTGTTGGCTCCGCGGTGGCGGGATGCGTTACGTCGTCGTCGGGTGCCGCCGGGGGTTGCTGAGGCGCTGGCGGTGCCGGCTGCGGCACAGGTGGCCTGCGCGCCGGTGGTCGCGGGGATCTCGGGCACGGTCAGCCTGGTCGCGGTGCCGGCGAATCTGTTGGTGGCGCCAGCGATCGCGCCGGCAACGGTGCTCGGGGTTGTGGCGGCGGCGCTGTCGCCGCTGTGGCCGGCGGGTGCCGAGTTTCTGGCCTGGCTGGCCAGTTGGCCGGCGTGGTGGTTGGTCACCGTGGCGCACTACGGGGCGCGGGCGCCGGCGGGGGCGCTGCCCTGGCCGGCGGGGGCTGGGGGTGCGTTACTGCTGGCGGGGTTGACTCTGGCGTTGCTGGTGGCGGTCCGTCGCCGGGTGGTGCGGCGGCTGGTGGCGGTGATCGCGGTTGCGGCCGTGCTCGGTGCCCTGCCGGTGCGGCTGGTGGCTGCTGGTTGGCCACCGGCCGGTTGGGTGGTTGTGGCGTGCGCGGTCGGTCAGGGTGATGCGCTGGTCCTGTCGGCTGGTCCGGGGCAGGGGGTGGTGGTGGACGCTGGGGCGGAGCCGGGGGTGGTGGACCGTTGCCTACGCCGGTTGGGCGTCCGGGAGGTGCCGCTGCTGGTGATCAGCCACTTCCATCACGATCATGTGGGTGGCGTGGCCGGTGTCTTCCGGGGACGGCGGGTCGCGGCGGTGCTCGCTCCGTCGTGGCCGGAGCCGGCGTTCGGCCGGGGCCTGGTCCAGGTTGCGGCGGCGGCGGGTTCCGTCGAAATGACTTCCGCGCCGGCCGGCTGGGGCTATCGGGCTGGCGCCGTGGAGTTGACCGTGATCGGTCCACCGGTTCCGTTGCGGGGTACCCGTTCCGATCCGAACAACAACTCGCTGGTCTTGCTGGCCATCGTCAACGGGGTGCGGATCCTGCTGACCGGAGACGCCGAGGTCGAGGAGCAGCAGGCACTGCTCGACCATGCGCCGGCTGGTGGCCTCCGTGCGCACGTGTTGAAGGTCGCCCATCACGGTTCGGCGTATCAGGACCCGGCCTTTCTGGACGCGGTCCGTCCGTTGGTCGCGGTGGTTCCGGTCGGCCGGGAGAACACCTACGGGCATCCGGATGCGTCGCTGTTGGGTCGGCTTGCCCGCGGCGGTGCGCGGGTCCTCCGTACCGACCTTGATGGGGATGTGGCGGTGGTGACCCGACCGTCCGGGTTGGCCGTCGTCACCCGCGGTGCCGAGGATCCGACCAGGCGCTAGCCACCTACGTCAATCCTCTGGTCGACCTGGGCCCCGGTCCCGCCAGACATGGCAGCGCAGCCCACGGCCGGGGCGGGAACCCCGCCCCTGCCGTGAATCCGTCCCTAAGGGGCCGATATGCCGGCTACTGGCGCGCTGGCGTCGTCCCACACAACCGCGTCCGGGTTGTCTAGCCAGATCCGGTGTTCCCCGGTGCTGGTGACGGTCAGCCGGCTTGGCATGGCGCTCCGCCGACTGCGCGATAGCGCCGAGATGACCTTGGAGCAGGCGTCCGAGGCTGCCGGTGTCTCTGCTCCCTACGTCAGCCGGATCGAGCGTGCGCAAGTTGCCGCAACGGTGAAGGTGATCAAGGTCCTTCTTGGTGCGGACGGCGCTGACGAGCAGATTTCGGCAGAACTGCTAGAGATCGCCGGCGAGGCGGGTCGGCGCGGTTGGTGGCATAGGTACCGTCGGGACAACCTCATCCCGCCGGAGTACGCGGCACTGATCCAGTTCGAGGCAACTGCATCCTTGGTCGCGATGACCCACCGGTCATCTCCGTCGTGATCGACGAGGCGGTGATTCGCCGCAACGTGGGAGGCGTCGATGTCATGCGTCAGCAACTGCTGCATGTCGCCGACTTGGCCGGTCGTCCGAACGTCGACTTCCAGGTGGTCCCTTCTCCGAGGGTGCCTACGCTGGAACCAGCCCGTTCGTGTCCTGAGCTTCGAGGGGGAGGACGACGTCATCTACCTCGAAACCATGGCTGGCAACATCTACCCTGAAAGCGAGACATCGTACTATAAAGACACGTTCGTGCGGATACAGCAAGATGCGCTCAGCAAGGATAGATCACTCGATCTCATCACGAAAGCGGCAGAGGGATCCAGATGACTAAGTTGGGGCCGGAGTGGCGCAAATCCGGCCGTTCAGATAGTAACGGCAACTGCGTGGAACTTCGAGACAGTGCCGGGGGGTGGAGATGCGTGACTCCAAGGACCCGAGCGGGCCGGTCCTCGGGTTCGACTACGACGCGTTTGCCGCCTTCACGGATGACGTGAAGGCAGGACGGTTCAGCCTGTGAGGTAGCTGGCGAGCTGGCCCGCAGCCCAGCTCTGGACGGACGGCGACTCCCGCTCGTGTGGGGGTCGCTGCGTGCGTTTTGGTAGCTTTCGCCGCCGGGGGTGACTTCGATGACGGCAGCGCTGGTGTGGGTGTTGGGGATGTGTGTGAGGTAGCGGGTGTCAACGCCGGCCTGGGTGAGGGCGGTGTGGATTTGGGACGGGGGTGGTCAGTGGTGATCCAAAGGTGGTGCGTCCTGGACTGGCACGGCGGGGGACGTGAGTGGTGAGGTCGATGTTGGCCCGACCGACGAAGGCGACGTCGAAGGGGCGAACGGCAGGGGGCATGCCGGTGCTGCTGCGGCGGCGGTGAGGGCGGCATGGAGTTCCGCTACTGCGGGTGTGGCGGTCCCGCCGGCCGGGCTGGTCCCGGGCAGCGCTGCCATCCGGCTTCCGGGCACCGCTTGCAGGAGTGTACGGCGACTGAGGCGGGCCCCTGCCCGCGCGATCGTCGTGTGCAACGCCGCGGTACTGCTGTCCTCCGGGAGCTGAGAGCCCACCAGGCGCTAGCTATGTCAGTTTTCAAGGTGAAACAGACGTAAAAGTCGGGATTTGCGCTGAGTGCGGGCTCTGACATCGGAGGGCGGACGACCGGGCTGGCGTGCTCGGCCGACCATGCGAATATGGGCGGCGTGACCGCCGCCAGCCTCGCTCCGATTCTGCTCGTCCTCGGTGACGAGGAACTTCTCGCTACTCGCGCGGTCACCGAGGCGGTCGCCCAGAGCCGGAGGGTGGATCCGGAGGTGGACGTCCGCGAGTATCAAGCCGGCTCCCTCACCGTCGGTGAGATCGCGGAGATGCTCAGTCCGTCGCTTTTCGGCGGACGGCGGCTGCTGATCCTGCGGTCCGGCCAGGACGCGCGGAAGGATCTGGCGGCAGCCCTCCTCGCTTACGCGAAGAATCCCGACCCCGAGGTGCAGCTGGTCGTGCTTCACCTCGGTGCGGCCAAGGGCAAGGCGTTCGCGGACGGGCTGAAGGCGGCCGGCGCGACCGTGGTGCCGGCTGCCCGGCTGAGGGGGCACCGGGAGCGGGTGGCGTTCGTCCGGGACGAGTTTCGGCGGGCCGGTGGCCGGTGTACCGACTCCGCCGCCGAGGCGCTCATCGCGGCGGTCGGTAATGACCTGCGCGAACTCGCCGCCGCCTGCTCGCAGTTGATGGCCGACACCGACGGGAAGATCAGCCCGGAGACGGTGGCCCGGTACTACCGGGGGCGGGTCGAGGTGTCTGGCTTCACCGTCGCCGATGCGACGATGGTGGGCGACGTGCCGGCTGCGCTGGAGGCGCTGCGTTGGGCGCTGCACGTCGGCGTTGACCCGGTGCCAATTGCTGATGCGCTCGCCGACGGCGTGCGTACCGTGGCCCGGGTCGCCTCCGCGGGGCGGGGGAGCCCCTACCAACTGGCGAGCACCCTCGGCATGCCGGCCTGGAAGATTGAGCGGGCGCAGCGGCAGAGCCGCGGTTGGACGCCGGAGGGTCTGGTGCAGGCCATGCGGGCCGCGGCCGAGTGTAACGCGGCCGTGAAGGGGGGCTCGGACGACCGGGCGTACGCGTTGGAGCGGGCCGTCTTCTCGGTGGCAGCGGCGCGGCAGGGTGGCGCCCGGTGACGGGACCGAGGTCATGGGCCATCCTGACGGCGGAGGAGGAGCGCTACCGGCCGTTGTACGCGCGCCTGCTGGGGCTGCGGTTCGTCAACCCGGGTGGGGTGCTTTGTTTCGTCTTCTTCGAGGGGGCCGTCGCGCTGGCGGCGCTACTGGCGCTCGCCGAACTGGTCAGCTGGTGGTCGGTGCTGGTGCTGCCGGCGATGGTCGCGGTGATGGTTAAGATCAACGATGTGGTGGCGGCGCGGGTCGTCCGCTCCGCGGCGCTCGTGCCTGACCAGGAGCGGGACCGCTTCCGCTGCCAGATGGAGCCGGTGGTCGGCACCGCGCGGGTTGGCTGGATCCGGCACAGCGTGCCCGGCGTCGTCGTCTCGTCCGCCCCGGAGCGTCCCGGGGAGCTGACTTCGGCGGCAGCGCGGGAGTTGCCCACGGCCGGAGCGACCGTCAGGCGTCGCGTGACTCCAGCCGAAGGGACACCGAGTTCACACAGCGCCCCGGCCGAACGCTGACCTCGGCAGCACGACCGTTGCCCCGGGTGGTAGCAGGATAGGCGTGCGGCGGGCAGCACAAACCCCCGGACCGGATCGGGCCGGGGGTTTGTGCTGAACTGGCTGGGTCAGGCGGAGAACGACGCCACGCGCTTGGCGATAGCCGACTTACGGTTCGCAGCCTGGTTGGCGTGGATAACGCCCTTGCTGGCGGCCTTGTCCAGCTTGCGGGCGGCATCGCGCATGAGAACCGTCGCCTTCTCCACGTCGCCGGTCTCGGCGGCCTCCTGGAATTTGCGGATGGCGGTCTTCAGCGACGACTTGACCGACTTGTTACGCAGCCGGCGCTTCTCGTTCTGCCGGTTGCGCTTGATCTGGGACTTGATGTTCGCCACGCGACAGCCTCGTCTGATAGCTCGGGTTGGTCTGCATCCGCGCGGCGAGCATGCGTCATCGTCGCGCGAAGTGCCAGGCTACCAGGTCGCTCGGGCAGCGCAAAAGTTGCCTCCGGGCCACCCGCCGGAGGCGGTGCGACTGGCAGCGGAGCTCTGCGCCCGGCGGAGCTCTGCGCCCGGCGGAGCTCTGCGCCCGGCGGGGTTCAGCTCCAGCCCTGCCGGCGGGCGAGCCAGTCGAGCGCGTACTCGCCGCTGCGGCGTTGGTGGGCCGCGAGCTGCTCGGTCGCGGTCTCCGGAACCGTGGCTGCGGTGGTGAGGAAGTAGCCGGCAAGCGCCGCCAGCGTGACATCCAGGGCATCCGGCGGGGCCTCGGCGGTAGCCGGGTGGGCCGCGAAGGCGGTGTCCAGCCAGTCGGTGGTCAGGGCGGGCGTTGGTCCGACGGTGATCTTCGGGAAGGGGGAGCTCGCTGGTTCGGCCGGGGAGCTTGCGCCGCCGGTGCCGGCCAACGCTGCGACGGTGACCTCCTGTTGCTCCACGGCATGTCCCCCGAGGAGGAGCGTGACCAGGTCGAACCAGGCCGGACCGCGGCAGAGCCAGGTCCAGTCACAGAACCACACCTGCCCGTGCGAGGTGAGTAGCACGTTGTCTGGACGCAGGTCCCCGTGGATCAATCCGGACGCCGGGGCGAGGTACCCCGGTAGCCGGGACTCGAGCCCGACCAGTTCGGGTAGCCGCTGCTCGAGCCCGGCCGGCAGCGGCGGAGGGGCCTCCCGGCCTGCTGCCACGTCACCCCAGCAGAGGATGTCGGCTTGGGCCAGGTCGGCCAGGTGCGGTGGGTTGAGCGCGGCGAGGTCGCTGGGCGGTGGGTCCAGGGCGGCGGCGACCTCCGCGTACGCGGTCAGGGTGGTGGTCAGCTCCGACGGCTCCCACGGGCGCCCGGGCGGATAGCCGTCAACCACGTCGAGGGCGACGGCGAACCAGCCGGACTCCGCCAGGGTCCAGCGGGTTCGGGGTGCCGCCAGCCCGGGCGGGAGCCGGTCGAGGACCGTCGCCTCCCGCCAGTACCAGTTGGCCAGGTGGGAGTCGCGGGGCGCGGCCTTGACGAAGACCCGGCCGCCGTGGGCTGCGGACAGCACCCCGGCGAAGCCACGGGTGAAGCCGGTGGTCGCGGTACGGGTCGCGACCACCGGGGCGCCGAGGCGGTCGGCGAGGGCTGCCCGCAAACCCACTGGCAGGTCGGACCAGCCGGGCCGGCGGGTGGTCCCGGGATGCGGGGGTGAACTCGGCATCCTTCCAGTGTCGTACGGGTCCGCGAGTCCACCAGGCAAAGCAGGCAGTGTGTCGACGAACGAAACGGCGGGTGTCACCGGCCAGCGATGATCGGGTGACTTCGAGAAGGTCGTCGCACACTCCTGGTCGGCGGGTTCGGGAGTTGTCGCACGGTCCCGGTCGGCGGGTTCTGGAAGACTGCCGGGTCATGCGGACCGACGACTTCTGGCAGCTGGTTGACCAGGCCCGGGTAGGGGGTGGGGGTGACCCGGACGCGGTCGCCGTTCGGGCCGTGGCCCTGCTCGCGGCGCGGGAGCCGGAGGAGATCCTCGGATACACGCGTCATCAGGCCCGGGTGCTGGCCGCCTCGCACCGGGTTGACCTCTGGGGCGCGGCGTACCTGATCAACGGCGGGATCTCCGACGACGGCTTCCACGACTTCCGTGGCTGGCTGATGACCCAGGGGCGCGAGGTGTTCGCGGATGCCGTCGCCGAGCCGGACTCGCTGGCCGACCTGCCGCTGGTACGGACCGCGTCGTTGTCGGGTGAGGAGTTCGCCTGCGCCCGAATGCTGGCGGTGCCGTGGGAGGCGTACCGGAAGGCGACCGCGACCGAGCTGCCGGCGGACCGGGACCCGGTTCCGGCGCCGGACCTGAACGACTTCTGGGATTTCGACGACGCGGACGAGGCCCGCCGCCGGCTCCCGAAGCTCGCCGCCCTCTTTGTCGAGCCACCGGGCGAATAGTCCAGTGACCAGCGATTCGTCGGGCTGCCGGGCGGACCGGCCGGCCTGCCGCTGAACCGGCCCGGTTCGTCGCCAGGGTGCGCTCGGGTTTGCCCGCGCAGCGGACCCGCGGGCGTGGCGTGGGAGCATTAGCGGGGGCCGGTGCCGCGCCGGCTCGCTCCACGTCAGTCGACCAGAACGGACCGCTGTGCCACCGACGCTCGATTCCGGCGCGAACACTCCTGGTGCCACCGAACCGGCGCGTATCCGGAACTTCTGCATCATCGCCCACATCGATCATGGGAAGTCGACCCTGGCCGACCGGATGTTGCAGCTCACCGGTGTGGTCGACCCCCGACAGATGCGGGCGCAATACCTCGATCGGATGGACATCGAGCGGGAGCGCGGGATCACCATCAAGAGTCAGGCCGTCCGGATGCCGTGGGCGATTCGGGAGGGGGAACGGGCCGGCGAGAGCGCCGTGCTCAACATGATCGACACCCCCGGGCACGTCGACTTCAGCTACGAGGTCTCCCGCTCCCTGGCGGCCTGCGAGGGCGCGATCCTGCTGGTGGACGCCGCCCAGGGCATCGAGGCGCAGACCCTGGCCAACCTCTACCTGGCGCTCGAGAACGATCTGCACATCATCCCGGTACTCAACAAGATCGACCTGCCGGCGGCGCAGCCGGAGAAGTACGCCGAGGAACTGGCCCACCTGATCGGTGGCGATCCGGCGGACTGCATCCGGGTCTCCGGCAAGACCGGCGAGGGCGTGCCACACCTGCTCGACGAGATCGTCCGGCAGTTCACCCCGCCGGTCGGTGTGGCGGAGTCGTCGGCCCGAGCAATGATCTTCGACTCGGTGTACGACGTCTACCGCGGCGTGGTCACCTACGTCCGGGTGGTTGACGGGCAGATCAACGCCCGGGACCGGATCAAGATGATGTCCACCGGTGCGGTTCACGAGCTGCTGGAGATCGGGGTGATCTCCCCAGAGATGGTCAAGGCGGACGCCCTCGGCGTCGGCGAGGTCGGATATCTGATCACCGGCGTGAAGGATGTCCGGCAGTCCCGGGTCGGTGACACCGTCACCATCAACGCGCGGCCGGCGGAGGAGCCCCTCGGCGGGTACAAGGACCCGAAGCCGATGGTCTACTCCGGCCTCTACCCGATCGACGGGTCGGACTACCCGAACCTGCGGGACGCGTTGGACAAGCTCAAACTCAATGACGCGGCGCTGACCTACGAGCCGGAGACCTCCGGTGCGCTCGGTTTCGGCTTTCGCTGCGGCTTCCTCGGCCTGTTACACCTGGAGATCATCCGGGAGCGGCTGGAGCGGGAGTTCAACCTCGACCTGATCTCCACCGCGCCGAACGTGGTCTACCGGGCCATCAACGAGGACGGCGAGGAGGTTGTGGTCACCAACCCGAGCGAGTACCCGACCGGCAAGATCGCCGAAGTGTACGAGCCGGTGGTGCGCGCCACGGTGTTGACCCCGAACGACTTCGTCGGCGCGATCATGGAGCTCTGCCAGGGCCGTCGGGGCACGCTGCTCGGCATGGACTACCTCTCCGCCGACCGGGTGGAGCTGCGTTACACGCTGCCGCTGGCGGAGATTATTTTCGACTTCTTCGACCAGCTCAAGAGCCGCACCAAGGGGTACGCGTCGTTGGACTACGAGCCCTCGGGCGAGCAGGCCTCCGACCTGGTCAAGGTGGACATCCTGCTGCACGGTGAGCCGGTGGACGCGTTCAGCGCGATCGTGCACAAGGACAAGGCGTACGCCTACGGCACCACCATCGCCGCGAAGCTGCGCTCCCTGATCCCCCGCCAACAGTTCGAGGTGCCCATCCAGGCGGCGATCGGCAGTCGGGTGATCGCCCGGGAGACGATCCGCGCGATCCGCAAGGACGTCCTGGCGAAGTGCTACGGCGGTGACATCAGCCGCAAGCGCAAGCTGCTGGAGAAGCAGAAGGAGGGCAAGAAGCGGATGAAGATGGTGGGCCGGGTCGAGGTGCCGCAGGAGGCGTTCATCGCCGCGCTCTCCTCGGACTCCGGTGGCGGTGGCGGTGGCGGCAAGACGTCCGGTAAGAAATAGCCGAGGCTCGGGCTGACCCAGGGCGGCCGCCCTGGGTGCCCGCGTCCCTCGGTCCGGTTGGCCTCAGGAGGCGTCGAGGACCTCTGCGACCACCCGGGTGGGGCTCTGGTTGCCGGTTGTCGGGTCCCAGACGCCCTCCTCCGCGGTCCACCGTAGCCCTTGGAAGTGGACTAGTTGGACCCCGTTGTCCTGGGCGTGGGACACCAGCCAGTGCGCGTACCGCCAGCCGCCCTGCTCGTCGTCCACCGTCACGGTCAGCCGGGTCGGGCCGGCCGCTGCGGCTTCGGGGGCGAGCCCCCAGTCCAGGGTGAGCCCCTGGGCCAGCGCCGCGGTCGCCGCGGCCCCGCGGTGCTGCGGATCGTCGTTGACGGCGCAGGCCACCGCTCCGCTGGCCTGACCGAGCAGGGCCCGGCTCAGCACCTCCGACTCGTCGGCCCACTTCTGGTATGCCTCCGGGAAGGCCGAGCGCTGCACCGTCTGGGCGGCGTCGGTCACCCGCATCTCCTCCCAGTCGCGCACCTTCGCCAGCGCGGCGTAGAAGGTGTTCGTCGCGTACCGCGGGTCCCGGATCTCGGCTGGCGAGCCCCAGCCCTGGCTGGGCCGTTGCTGGAACAGGCCCACCGAGTCCCGGTCGCCGCCGGCCAGGTTGCGCAGCCCCGACTCCTGGTACGCGGTCGCTAGCGCCACCACGACCGCCCGTTCCGGCATGCCGCGCTGCGCCCCGATGGCCGCGATCGTCGCCGCGTTGGCCATCTGGCCGGCATCCAGCTCCACCTGGCCGTCCGCCTGCACCGTGCAGCTCCGTCCGGCGAACGGGAACCGAATCCCGTCCGCTATATGCCGGAAGGTGACGAAGAGCCCGACCACGGCGACGAGCGCCAGAACGATGCCAGTCGCTACGACTGCCCGAGTCCGCACCTGCACCCCCTGTTTGATGAGTCCGACAAGCGTAAGCCCCGGGTGCCCAGTGAGCCGCGGCCAGCCGGGGTGGCGCTGCCCGGGCGTTCGGTCGGTTCGGCTGCCGATCGGTCGCGGCGGCGGTGGGCGTCAGCCTTCCCGTGCTGCGCCGGCCAGAAACCCGGGGCTTTTCTCCGTGCCGAGCCTGGAGAAACCCCGGGGGCTACCGCCGGTGCGGGCCGGGCCAGGAACCGGGCTACTGGCCCGGCACCCAGCTCGCTGGCCGCTTCTCCCGGAACGCCGACACGCCCTCCAGCCCCTCCGCGGAGAGAAAGTAGCCGGTGGAGAGGGCGGCCAGGTCGGCGAGCTCGCCCCGCAGATCGGTCGCGGTGGGGCGGCGGAGCAGCTGTTTCGCCCCGGCCAGTGCGCCGGGTGCGCCCCGGACCAGCGAATCGCAGTAACGGGCGACGACGGCGTCCAACTCCGCCAGCGGCACCGCCGTGGTGACCAGACCGACTTCGGCGGCCCGCTGCCCGTCGAAGGTGTCCCCGGTCAGGTAGAGCTCGGCCGCGGCGCGGGGCCGCAGTCGGGGCAGCACCGTCGCCGAGATCACCGCCGGGATCACCCCGATTCGGACCTCGGTGAAGGCGAACGTCGCCTCCTGGGCGCAGATCGCCAGATCGGCCGCGGCGACCAGGCCCAGCCCGCCGGCCCGTGCTGGCCCGGCCACCCGCGCCACCACCGGTTTTGGGCATTCCGACACGGCCGCGAGCACGTCGCCGAGCATCCCGGCCGGCACCGTGCCACTGGCGTACGCGGCGGCGGTCTCCTTCAGGTCGGCGCCGGAGCAGAAGACGGGCCCGGCGTGGTCCAGCACGACCGCGCGTACGGCGTCGTCGGCGACCGCCGCGGCGAGTCCGTCGAGCAACTGGGTCATCAGCGGGGTGGAGAGCGCGTTGCGGTTGTGCGGGCTGTTCAGGGTGAGGGTGGTCACCCCGCCGGCCGTGGCGGCCCGCACCAGCGCGTCGGGAGAGGTCATGCGGGCACACTAGTGGCCATGCCCGGTGTCCTACCAGAAGGCGAGCGCATCCCGGTGGATGGATCGCTGCCCACAACCGCCCTGACCTCGGTGGGAACGCGGGGGTTCGGCGTGTACGTACACGTCCCCTTCTGTGCCAGCCGGTGCGGGTACTGCGACTTCAACACCTATACGGCCGCCGAGTTGGGGGGTGGCGCCAGTCGGGAGGAGTACGCCGACACCGTACTCGCCGAACTCGCGCTGGCCGCCCGGGTGCTGCGCGGGAACCCTCCGCCCCGGGTCGACACGGTCTTCGTCGGCGGTGGCACCCCCACCCTGCTGCCCGCGGCGGCCCTCGCCCGGATCCTCGACGGCATCGATCGCACCTGGGGGTTGGCCGCCGACGCGGAGATCACCACGGAGGCCAACCCGGAGTCGGTCACCCCGCGATCTCTCGCCGCGCTGCGGACCGCCGGCTACACGAGGATCTCGCTGGGTATGCAGTCCGCCTCGCCCGGAGTGCTCGCGATCCTGGACCGGCGGCACAGCGCCGGCCGGGCCGTCGCCGCCGCCCGGGAGGCCCGGGAGGCCGGGTTCGACCACGTCAACCTGGACCTGATCTACGGGACGCCGGGGGAGAGCGCGGCCGACTTCGCCGCCTCGCTCGACGAGGTGGTCGCCGCGGGAGTGGACCACGTCAGCGCGTACTCGCTGATCGTGGAGGAGGGGACCCGGCTCGCGGCCCAGGTGCGGCGGGGCGAGTTGGCGCAGCCCTCCGACGACGTCGCCGCGGACCGTTACCTGGCCGCGGAGGCGGCCCTCGACGCCGCCGGGTTCTCCTGGTACGAGGTCTCCAACTGGGCGCGGACCCCAGCTGCCCGGTGCCGGCACAACCTCTTGTACTGGACTGGCGGCGACTGGTGGGGCCTCGGCCCGGGGGCACACAGCCACATCGGCGGGGTGCGTTGGTGGAACGTCAAACACCCCACGGCGTACGCGCAACGGCTTGCGGCGGGGGCGTCGCCGGGCTTGGCCCGGGAGGTGCTTACCGCCGACGAGGCGCACCTGGAGGACGTCATGCTGCGGCTCCGGCTCGCCGCGGGCCTGCCGCTGGACGTGTTGGACCCCGCCGGTCGTGCCGGCGCCGACCGGGCCCGGGCAGCGGGTCTGCTCGCCGCGGCGGCGTACGGCGACGGTCGGGCGGTGTTGACCCGGCGCGGTCGCCTGCTCGCGGACGCGGTGGTGCGGGACCTGCTCGGTTGATCGGCGGCCTCCGGTCCTCGTCGGCCCAGTGCCCACGAACCACCTATATCCGGCCATCCGGTCAGTATGGGCAGGTCGGATGACTGGTCGGTGCCGGCGTGGACCGCGACGGCGAACGGACCGGGCAACAGCGGAGCCGGCCCGGCCGGAACCCGTTCAGACGGGATCCGGCCAGTCGGGCTTCACTTGATGAGGCTGACCGACATCGGGTAGCGGTACTGCCGGCCTTCGTTCGCCCGTAGGGCGGCGATGATTCCGAACACGATCTGCATCGCCACGACGGCGATGTTCGGCAGGAACAGCAGGCACCAGCCCAGGAAGAGCAGGACGAAGGCGATCAAGGACCAGGTGATCTGGAAGTTGAGCGCCGCTTGGGCGTGCGCGCGGACGGTTGGTGACTGGTTGCCGCGGGCCAGGTAGGCGACCAGTGGGGCGACGAACCCGAGCAGACCACCGCTGATCAGCGCGCCGACGGCGCCGCCGAGGTGTGCGCCGAGGACCCACATCCGGTCCTCGCTGTTTCCGTAACCGCCGGGTGGGCCGTACCCGCCGCCGTATCCGCCGCCGGGTGGGCCGTATCCGCCGCCGGGTGGGCCGTACCCGCCGCCGGGTGGGCCGTACCCGCCGCCGTATCCGCCGCTGGGCGGGCCGTATCCGCCGCTGGGTGGGTAGCCGGCATCGCTGGGTGGATAGCCGCCGGGCGGCGGCATGGCGCCGGGGGGTGGGTAGCTGCCCGGTGGTGGCACGCTACCCGGGTCAGATGTCCCGGGCGTCGGGGTGGTGGGGTCGTCGGGACCCGGGCCGGGTAGCCCAGGCTCTCCGCCGGTGGGAGGGCGAGGTGGTTCCGTCATGGGGTCACCGTAGGCGCAGCGGACAACGAGCCCCAGCGCGGCGCCCGGGCTGTCCAGATGATCACTTTAGGCGATCGTCGGGTCGGGCGGCAGGCCCAGCCGTGTCATTCGATGACGGTAATCGATCTTTGTTGATCATCGCGCTAGCGGGCGTGCCGACGTAGACTGGCACTCGCTAGAGTCGAGTGCCAGGAAGCGTCTCGACGGCCGACGCGCGGTGGGAGGAGGGGGAAGGATGGGTCTCGACGACCGCAAACTCGCGGTGCTGCGCGCGATCGTCGAAGACTACGTCGCCACACAGGAGCCCGTCGGCAGCAAGATGTTGGTCGAGCGCCACCAACTCGGGGTCTCCCCAGCGACCGTCCGCAACGACATGGCGGTTCTGGAGGAGGAGGGCTACATTCGGCAGCCGCACACCAGCGCCGGCCGGGTGCCCACCGACCGTGGCTATCGGCTCTTCGTGGACCGGCTGTCCCGGGTGAAGCCGCTCACCCCGGCCGAGCGCCGGGCGATCGAGCGTTTCCTGGTCGGCGCGGTTGACCTCGACGACGTGGTGCACCGCACGGTCCGGCTGTTGGCCCAGCTGACCCGGCAGGTCGCCGTCGTGCAGTACCCGTCGCTGGCCCGATCCTCGGTTCGGCACCTGGAGCTGGTGCCGGTCTCCACCACCCGGCTGATGCTTGTCATGATCGCCGATACCGGTCGGGTCGAGCAGCGGCTCGTCGAGCTACCGGGGCCGATCCCCCCTGACGACGTGATCGATCTGCGTCAGCTGGTCAACGAGAAGCTGGTCGGTACCCGGCTCGCCGACACACCGCCGCTGGTGCAGGCGTTGGTTGACGAGGTGAGCGGGGAGCTGCGACCGGCCATGGTCACCCTCTCCACCGTCCTGCTGGAGACGCTGGTCGACCGGCACGAGGAGCGCATCGCCCTCGCCGGCACCGCCAATCTCACCCGCGGTGGTCTGCTCGACTTCCAGGGGTCGTTGCGCCCCATCCTGGAGGCGCTGGAGGAGGAGGTGGTCCTCCTCAAACTCATCGGGGAGGTCGAGCCGAGCGCGATGCGCGTCCGGATCGGCGACGAGAACGAGATCGACAATCTCCGGGCTACCTCGGTGGTGAGCACCGGCTACGGACCAGGGGTGACCATCCTGGGGGGGCTCGGAGTGGTCGGGCCGACCCGGATGGACTATCCCAGCACCATCGCCACGGTTCGGGCCGTGGCGCGCTACGTGGGCGACCTGCTAGCCCAGAACTAGGTATTACCGTCCGGCCGTACCGGGCCGGCGGTCGGCGCAAGCGAGACGAACATGAGGACACCGAACGCAGTGGCCAAGGACTACTACGGCATCCTCGGCGTGAGCCGGGAAGCCTCCGACGACGAGATCAAGCGCGCCTACCGCAAGCTCGCGCGGCAGTACCACCCGGACGTGAATCCGGACGCGGCGGCGCAAGAGAAGTTCAAGGACATCAACGCCGCGTACGAGGTCCTCTCCGATGACCGGAAGCGGCAGATCGTTGACCTCGGTGGCGACCCGCTCGCCCCCGGCGGCGGGGGCGGCGGCCCGGGTGGACCCGGCGAGGCCGGTCCGTTCGTCGGCTTCCAGGACATCATGGACGCCTTCTTCGGGGGGGCCGCCGGCGGCGGCGGACGGGGGCCGCGCCCCCGCACCCGACCGGGCTCCGACGCGATCCTGCGCCTCGAACTGGACCTGCCCGAGACCGCGTTCGGCGTGGAGGCGCCGATCACGGTCGACACCGCCGTGCTCTGCACCACCTGTTCCGGTGCGGGCACCGCCGCCGGCACCCATCCGGAGACCTGCGAGGCGTGTGGCGGGCGGGGCGAGGTGCAGTCGGTGCAGCGCACCTTCCTCGGGCAGGTGGTCTCGGCCCGGCCGTGTACCGCCTGTCAGGGCCATGGCACCACGATTCCGAGCCCCTGCCCCACCTGCGCCGGGGACGGCCGGGTGCGGACCCGGCGTTCGCTGACGGTCAAGATTCCCGCCGGGGTCGAGGACGGGATGCGGATCCGACTGGCCCAGCAGGGCGAGGTGGGCCCCGGCGGTGGTACCGCCGGCGACCTCTATGTGGAGATCCACGAGCGGCCGCACGATGTCTTCTCCCGCAAGGGCGACGATCTGCACTGCCGGGTGGCGGTCCCGATGACGACGGCGGCGCTCGGCACCCGCCTGACCATCAAGACGCTGGACAGCGAGGAGCCGGTTGACGTCAAGGCCGGCACCCAGCC
Organism: Salinispora goodfellowii; assembly: GCF_059570675.1. NCBI lineage: Bacteria > Bacillati > Actinomycetota > Actinomycetes > Micromonosporales > Micromonosporaceae > Salinispora > Salinispora goodfellowii. The sequence continues at coordinate 18,688 of NZ_JCANTD010000034.1, forward strand.
CGGCAGCATGCTGCGGCTTCGCGCCCGCGGCGTGCCGCATCTGCGGGGGACCGGTCGGGGTGATCTGTTCGTCCACCTGGACGTGCGGACGCCCACCAAGCTGGACGCCGATCAGGAACAGATGCTGCGCGAGTTTGCCCAGACCCGGGGCGAGGAGGTCGCCGAGCTGACCAAGCAGGGGGGCTTCTTCTCCCGGATGCGCGACGCTTTCAACGGCCACGTCTGACTCGACCTGTCCCGGTGTCCCAGGCCAGCGGCCCAGGGCACCGGGAGGGTCGCTAGCCTGGCACCGTGTCCGCGCCGCTGTTCCTGGTTGATTCGTTGCCCACCGCCGAGACGGCGACCCTGGACGGGCCGGAGGGGCATCACGCCGCGACGGTGCAGCGGCTGCGGGTCGGCGAGGAGTTGCTGCTCGCTGACGGCCACGGCGGCCTGGCCGCCGCCGTGGTCACGGCGGTGGGAAGGGGTGTGCTTGACTTTCGGATCACCTCCCGGGATCACCCGGCCGCCCCCGCCCACCGGCTCGTCGTCGTTCAGGGGCTGGCCAAGGGGGAGCGGGGTGAGCTGGCTGTGCAGGTGATGACCGAGGTCGGCGTGGACACGATCGTGCCCTGGACAGCCGCGCGTTCGGTCACCCAGTGGCGGGGCGACCGGGGGGCACGTGCCCGGGGCAGGTGGGTCGCCACCGCGCGGGAGGCCGCGAAGCAGGCCCGCCGGGCCTGGCTGCCGGTGGTGACCGGCGCACCAGCCGAGTCCACCTCCGAGGTGGCCCGCCGAATAGCCGGCGCTGCGGCGGCGTTCGTGCTGCACGAGCAGGCGGAGGAACGTCTGGCCACCGCGGAGTTGCCCGACCGCGGCGAGGTCGTGTTGGTGGTCGGCCCCGAGGGCGGCGTTGCCCCGGCCGAGCTGGCCGCCTTCGCCGAGGCCGGAGCCCGGACGGTGCGGCTGGGCCCGTCGGTGCTGCGTACCTCCACCGCCGGGGTGGTGGCGCTTTCGGTACTCGCCGCCCGCCTTGGCCGCTGGTAGCGCCGGTTCTTCTGCTCTGGGCGGCAGTGCCCGGAGCGTTTCCTTACACTGCCTCGGTGAACACAACTGACTGTCTGTTCTGCCGGATCGTCGCCGGTGAGATTCCCGCCACTGTTGTCCGGGAGACCCGGACAACGCTCGCGTTCAGGGACATTGGTCCGAAGGCTCCGGTGCACGTGCTGGTGATCCCGAAGGAGCACTACGCCGACGTGGCCACCCTGGCGGAGGGGGACCCGGGGCTCGCCGCCGACGTGCTCGCCACCGCCGCCGCGGTCGCCGAGGAGGAGGGGCTGCTCGGTGACGGCTTCCGGCTGCTCTTCAACACCGGGGCGTACGGCGGTCAAGAGGTCTTTCATGTCCACGCACACCTGCTCGGTGGTGCGCCGCTCGGGCCGATGCTGATCGGTAACCTCAGCTGACGGGGGCGGGGGTCGGCCGGTCGGTGTCGGGCAGGGGAATTGGGCGAGGTGCCCCGGCGGTTGAACCGATACGATGGGGGCAACGACCAGCACGCCGCGGCGACCAGCCCGGCGCCGAGAGCGAGAGCAGGTGGCGCAGGGCCACTCGGCCCAACCTATGACCAGCACCCCACCTCCCGGCCCGCCCCGGGCACAGACCAGGATCACCGTCCCGGAGCCGAGGATCATGGTCAATCTCCTCGGTGCGGGGGACGAGATCCTGCGACTGGTCGAGCGTTCCGTGAACAGCGACGTGCATGTTCGGGGTAACGAGATCACGATCACCGGCGCACCCGCGGACAACGCTCTCGCCGAGCGGCTCTTCGGCGAATTGATCGAACTCATCGAGAAAGGCGAGACGCTGACCACCGATGCTGTCCGGCGTACCGTTGGCATGCTCGAGCAAGGCAGCGCCGAACGGCCCGCCGAGGTCCTGACGCTCAACATCCTCTCCCGACGTGGTCGTACCATTCGCCCCAAGACGCTTGGGCAGAAGCGTTACGTCGACGCCATCGACGCGCACACCATCGTCTTCGGTATCGGGCCAGCCGGCACCGGCAAGACCTACCTGGCGATGGCGAAGGCGGTCCAGGCGCTGCAGGCCAAGCAGGTCAACCGGATCATCCTCACCCGGCCGGCGGTCGAGGCGGGCGAGCGGCTGGGCTTCCTGCCCGGCACGCTGAACGAGAAGATCGACCCGTACCTGCGACCGCTGTACGACGCGTTGCACGACATGCTTGACCCGGAGTCGATCCCGAAGCTGATGGCGGCGGGCACGATCGAGGTGGCGCCGCTGGCGTACATGCGGGGTCGTACGCTCAACGACGCGTTCATCATCCTGGACGAGGCGCAGAACACCACGCCGGAGCAGATGAAGATGTTCCTCACCCGGCTCGGCTTCGGTTCCCGGATCGTTGTCACCGGCGACGTTACCCAGGTGGACCTTCCCGGCGGGACGACCAGTGGCCTGCGGGTCGTCCGGGAGATCCTCACTGATCTGGCGGACGTGCACTTCGCCCAGCTCTCCAGCTCGGATGTGGTCCGACACCGGCTGGTTGGGGAGATCGTTGACGCGTACGCCCGCTGGGACATGGAGCGGGAAAGCCAGCAGGCGAAGAGCGTGCAGGCGGTGCCCGGGCGGCCCGCCCAGGGCGGCCGCGCCGGTCGGCGCCGCTAACGAAGCGAAGGAAGAAAGTGTCCATCGAGATTGCCAATGAGTCCGGAGTTGACGTCGATACCGACGCGGTACTCGCCGTCGCCCGGCACGCCCTCGACGAAATGGGGGTCAACCAGCTCGCCGAGCTCTCCGTGTTGCTTGTCGACATCGACTACATGGCCGAGTTGAACCATCGCTGGATGGGCGGGGACGGCCCCACCGACGTCCTTGCCTTTCCGATGGACGAGGGCAGCGTTGACCACGGGCCGGGGGAGAATGCCACCGTCGGTGCCGAGCCGGCGTTGCTCGGTGACATCGTGCTCTGCCCCGAGGTGGCCGCGAAGCAGGCGGCGGCCGCGGGCCACTCCACCGCCGACGAGCTGCATCTACTCACCGTGCACGGGGTGCTGCACCTGCTCGGCTACGACCACGCCGAGCCGGAGGAGGAGCGGGAGATGTTCGCCCTCCAAGCCCGGCTGTTGGTGAGTTGGCGGTCGATCCGGTCACGATGATGGCCTCTCTTGCCGCAGCAACGGCCGGCGCGTCCGGCCTCCCCGACGTGCAACTGGTTTTCCTCGCGGCTGGTCTGGTGGTCCTCGCCGGCCTGATCGCGATGACCGAGGCGGCGCTGGCCGCGGTCTCGCCGGCCCGCGCGGCCGAGTTGGTCCGCGACGGAGCCCGGGGCGCCCGAGCATTACAGTCCGTCGCCGGGGACGTGGTCCGGCACCTCAACCTGCTGCTGCTGTTGCGGCTGCTCGCCGAGCTGAGCGCGACCACCCTGGTGGCTCTGGTCGCGGTCGACTCGCTCGGCGCCGGCTGGCTGGCCGCGGTGGTGACGGCCGGGGCGATGACCGTGGTCAGCTTCGTGGTGGTCGGCGTCGGGCCGCGCACCATCGGCCGGCAGCATGCCTACGCGGTGGGTCGCGGGGTGGCGCCGCTGGTGCGTTGGCTGGGTCGGGCACTCAATCCCCTCGCCTCGCTGTTGATTCTGATCGGTAACGCGGTCACCCCGGGGCGCGGTTTCCGGGAGGGTCCCTTCGCCACCCAGGTGGAGCTGCGTGAACTGGTCGACCTGGCCGAGCAGCGCGGCGTGGTGGAGCATGGCGAGCGGCAGATGATCCACTCGGTCTTCGCGCTCGGTGACACCATCGTCCGTGAGGTGATGGTGCCGCGTACCGAGATGGTCTGGATCGAGCGGCACAAGATGCTCTCCCAGGCCCTGGCGCTCTTTCTGCGATCCGGCTTCTCCCGGATCCCGGTCATCGGCGAGAGCGTTGACGATGTGCTCGGCGTGCTCTACCTGAAAGATCTGATCCGGCGTACGCAGGGCGGTGCCCCGGAGGATCGGCGCCTCCCGGTGGCCGAGTTGATGCGTCCAGCCACCTTCGTGCCGGAGTCCAAGCCGGTTGACGATCTTCTTTCGGAGATGCAGGCCGCCCGGAACCACCTCGTGATCGTCGTGGACGAGTACGGCGGGACTGGCGGGCTGGTCACTATCGAGGACATCCTGGAGGAGATCGTTGGTGAGATTACCGACGAGTACGATGTTGAGCGTCCGCCGGTCGAGCACCTCGACGACGATGCGGTGCGGGTAACCGCGCGGCTACCCGTGGAGGACCTCGGCGAGTTGTTCGACACCGAGCTGCCCAACGATGAGGTGGAGACGGTGGGCGGCCTGCTCGCGCAGTCCCTGGGCCGGGTCCCGATCCCCGGCGCCCAGGTTGAGGTGGCCGGTCTGCGGCTGCTCGCTGAGGGCACCACCGGGCGGCGCAACCGGATCGACACGGTCCTGGTGCGCCGGGTGGAGCCGGCCGACCAACAGCACGATCCGAAGCGTGGCGAATCCGCCGCCGTCCCGGACGACACCGACCAAACCGAGGAGAGGCAACCCGCTGATGCCTGAGTCACCCGCCGTACCGACTGCCGGGTTCACCCCGGTGGAGCTGACCGCCGAGGACGCCAAACTGGTCGTCCTGGCCCGGGGGGCGCGTGGTCGGATCGGTGCCGTCGAAGGTGCCGCGGTCCGGGACCAGGACGGCCGGACGTACGCCGCGGCGAGCGTCTCGCTGCCGTCGCTGGCGTTGACCGCGCTTCAGCTCGCGGTGGCCTCGGCCGCGGCGGCGGGCTGCACCCGGCTGGAGGCTGCGGCGGTGGTGACCGAGGCGTCAACGCTGGACGGCGCCGGCCACGCGGCGGTCCGTGACCTCGCCGCCGACGCGCCGATCCACGTGGCGGCCCCGGACGGCACGCTCCTCGGGACGGTGGCCGAGTGACTTCCGCGCACCTTCGGCAGCCGTACCGGGCGGGCTTTGGCTGCTTCGTGGGACGGCCGAACGCCGGCAAGTCAACGCTGACCAACGCGATCGTCGGGCAGAAGATCGCCATCACGTCGAGTAAGCCGCAGACAACCCGGCACGTCATCCGGGCGGTGCTGCATCGGCCCGACTCGCAGCTCGTGCTGGTCGACACGCCGGGCCTGCACCGGCCTCGGACGCTGCTCGGCGAACGCCTCAACGATCTGGTGCGGCAGACGTGGAGTGAGGTTGATGTGATCGGCCTCTGTGTCCCGGCGGACGAGCCGATTGGCCGGGGCGACCGTTTCATCTCCGGTGAGCTGGCCGAGCTGAAGGCGACCGTGCTGGCCGTGGTCACGAAGACCGACCTGGTCGACCGAGAGCAGCTGGCCAAGCAGCTGGTCGCGGTGAGTGAGCTGGCGGACTTCGCGGAGGTCGTGCCGGTCAGCGCGGTCTCCGGGCATCAGGTCGACACCCTGGTGGACGTGATGACCCGCTACCTGCCGGAGTCACCGCAGCTCTACCCGGACGACATGCTCACCGAGGAACCGGAACAGGTACTGGTCGCCGAGCTGATCCGGGAGGCGGCGCTGGAGGGGGTGCGCGACGAGCTGCCGCACTCCATTGCGGTGGTGGTGGAGGAGATGATCCCGGCGGAACGGGTCGTCAAGATCTACGCCGATGTGTACGTCGAGCGGCCGAGTCAGAAGGCGATCGTGATCGGGCATCGGGCCAGCCGGCTCCGGGACGTCGGTATCCGGGCACGGCGGCAGATCGAGGAGCTGCTCGGCACCCGGGTCTACCTTGACCTGCACGTCCGGGTGGCGAAGGACTGGCAGCGGGACCCGAAACAGCTCCGAAAGCTCGGTTTCTAGCGCAACGGCCGGCTGGTCGCCGGCCGTTTCCAGGTGACTTGTCGACTTCGACGATTCGATGAGGAAATTCACTTTCCTCCCGGCAGACTCGCGCTTTTCCGGTCGCCGGCGGAAGGTAGGGGATTGTGTTGCCCGCCCCTTATTGGAATTAGTTGCGAGCCGATGCGAAACCGTTACCTGGACCTGTTGCGCGCCCTCGCCGTCGTACGGGTCGTGGTCTACCACGTAACCGGGTGGGCCACCATGACGTTGGTCTTTCCCGCGATGTCGGTGATGTTCGCGCTGGCCGGGTCGCTGATGGCGGCGTCGCTGCACCGGTTCGGGACGGCGGCGGTCGGTCGTCGGCTGCGGCGGCTGCTGCCGTCGTTCTGGGCGTTGGGCGCGATCCTGGTGCCCGCGATGCTGATCACCGGGCTGCCGTTCACCTCCGAGCTCCTGTTCTGGCTCTTCCCGGTGGCCGACCCACCGCGGTACGGCTGGGGAGCGCCGGTGCTGGGCCCGATCTGGTATCTGCGCAACTACCTCTGGTTTGTGCTCGTCTCGCCGCTGGCGCTGTGGCTGTTCCGCCGGTTTCCGCTGCCCACCCTGCTCGCCCCGTACGCGCTGACCGCGGCGATCGAACTGGGGCTGTACCCGAATCCGCCGATGGTGGTGCAGCAGTTCGGCCTGTACTTCGGGGCGTGGATGTTGGGCTTCGCCCACCAGGCGGGGATGCTGCGCCGACTCGCCAACCGCGTCCTGTGGCCGACCGCGATCGCCCTGGTCGCCGCCGGCGGCTGGTGGAACCTGACCCAGCCCGGGACCAAAGGGCTCGACCTCAACGGCAATCCGCTCGCCAATGCCCTCTGGTCGGCCGGTGTCATTCTGGTCGTGCTTGGGCGGGAACCGTCGAGAACGGCGTGGATCGACCGCAACGCGTTTATCAGTCGGATGATCACTCTGACTAACCGGCGTGCCCTCACCGTGTACCTGTGGCACATGGTCTTTGTGGTCGCGCTCACCCCGCTGGTGGACGTGGTTGGTTGGTCGCACCAGAATCTGCTCGGCCTGGCCATCCGGATCGCGCTGGTCTTCGCCCTACTCGGGGTCGTCATCCTGCTCGTCGGGTGGGTTGAGGACGTCGCGGCCCGACGTCGGCCGGAGTTGATCCCCGGTTTCGGACGGCGAGCGGCAGCTACCTCTGCGGGAACGGCAGCCACGTCTGCGGAGGTGGCAGCTACCTCTGCGGGAGCGGCAGCCACGTCTGCGGAGGTGGCAGCTACCTCTGCGGGAGCGGCAGCCACGTCTGCGGAGGTGGCAGCCGTACCCGAGGCGGCGCAGCCCGCGGTCGGTCCGGCGGACCACGCCGGGACGGGGCGGAAGCAGCCGGTGGTGCCGGCGCCCCGGTCTGCGGAGAACGAGCGCATGCAGAACGAGAGCGTGGACAGCAACGCGCGATGACCAGCCAGGGGTGCCGCGGCCACCCCGAGCCGACCCCGAGCTGGCAACCTGAGGGAGAATGATCCGATGGCCGGGTACCGTCGACAGCTCTACCGCGACGATGCGGTGGTGCTGCGCGTGCAGAAGCTCGGCGAGTCGGATCGCATCATCACCCTGCTCAGCCGTCGGCACGGGCGGCTGCGCGCGGTGGCCCGCGGGGTGCGCCGGACCACCAGCAGGTTCGGGGCCCGGCTGGAGCCCTTCGGCCACGTCGACCTGCAACTCGCCGGCGACCCGAAGGGCCAGCAGGGCAGTTCGCTGCACACGGTCAGCCAGGTCGAGGGCATTGACCTGTACGGCAAGCGCCTCCTTGGCGACTACCCCCGCTACACGGCGGCGAGTGCGGTCTGCGAGACCGCGGAGCGGCTCACCCCGGTCGAGCGGGAGCCGTCGCTGCGGCTGTTCCAGCTCACCCTGGGGGCGCTGCGCGCGCTGGCCGGCGGGGAGCACGCCGCGACCCTGGTGCTGGACGCGTACCTGCTGCGTGGCATGGCCCTGGCCGGGTGGGCGCCGGCGCTGGCCGGCTGCGCGGTCTGCGGTACGCCGGGGCGGCACCGGGCCTTCTCCGTCCCGGCCGGTGGTGCCGTCTGCCTCGACTGCCGGCCGCCCGGCGCGGCCCACCCCGCACCGGCCACCATTGACCTGATGACCGCGCTCACCAGCGGCGACTGGCGGGTTGCCGACGCCGCCGGAAGCGGTGTCCGCCGGGAGTGCAGCGGGCTGGTCGCGGCGCACCTGCAGTGGCATCTGGAGCGCGCGCTACGCTCGCTGCCGCTGGTGGACCGGGGTGTTCCGGCCGCCGGTGCGGTCGGGGCGCCGGCCGGCGGAGTCGGGCCGGCCGCGGCCGGCGTGGACAGGGAGTAGACCGAGTGATCCGATCGACCAGGCGACCCGGCCGGGCGCCGGTGCCGCCCACCCCCCACCCGTCTGGCGCCCGGCCACCGGCGCTGCCCGCCGAGGCGTTGCCGCGGCACGTCGCGGTGGTGATGGACGGCAACGGCCGGTGGGCCAAGGAGCGCGGGCTCCCGCGGACAAAGGGGCACGAGGCGGGAGAGTTCTCCCTCTTCGACGCCGTCGAGGGCGCGATCGAGCTGGGCATCCCGTACCTGTCGGCGTACGCGTTCTCGACGGAGAACTGGCGGCGTTCGCCAGACGAGGTGCGCTTCCTGATGGGCTTCAACCGGGACGTGATCCGCCGCCGCCGGGACCAACTGGTCGACCTGGGCGTACGGGTTGTCTGGTCGGGCCGGTCCGGGCGGCTGTGGAAGAGCGTCATCTCGGAGTTGCAGGCGGCCGAGGAGATGTCCCGCGGTAACTCGACGCTCACCCTGCAGTTCTGCGTCAACTATGGCGGGCAGGCCGAGATCGCCGACGCCGCCGCCGCGATCGCCCGGGAGGTCGCGGCCGGCCGGCTCGACCCGGCCAAGGTCACCGAGAAGACCCTGGCCCGCCACCTCTACCACCCGGAGGTCCCCGACGTGGATCTCTTCCTGCGCCCCTCCGGAGAGCAACGCACCTCAAACTTCATGCTCTGGCAGAGCGCCTACGCCGAGTTGGTCTTCCTGGACACGCTCTGGCCGGATTTCGACCGCCGGCACCTCTGGTACGCCTGTGAGCTCTACGCCCAGCGGGACCGCCGGTTCGGCGGAGCACTGCCGAACCCGGTAGCCCCTACCACCTGATCCCGGCGCCCGGGGTCAGGCTTCGACCTCACTGCGGTCCCCGGCCCAGAGCGTGTGGAAGGAGCCGTCGCGGTCAACCCGGCGGTAAGTGTGGGCGCCGAAGTTGTCCCGCAGGCCCTGGATCAGGGCCGCCGGTAGTCGGTTCGCGCGCAGCGCGTCGAAGTAGGACAGGGACGAGGCGAACGCGGGGGTGGGCACGCCGGCGTGGGCAGCCTCGGCGACCACGCGCCGCCACCCCGACAACCCGGCGCGTACGGCGTCGGCGAACCACGGCGCCACCAGCAGCGTGGGCAGGTCGGGTTGCTCGTCGTACGCCTGCCGGATCCGGTCGAGGAAGCGGGCCCGGATGATGCATCCGCCGCGCCAGATCGTGGCGGTGCCGCCCAGGTCGATGTCCCAGTCGTACTCCTGGCTGCCGGCCCGGATGTGGTCGAAGCCCTGCGCGTACGCGATGATCTTGCTGGCCAACAGCGCGCGCCGGACGTCCTCGATGAAGCTGCCCCGATCCTCGACCCGCCAGGTCGGCCCCGCGCCGGCGAACGCGTGGCGGATGGCCGCGCGCTGGTCGGCGTGCCCGGAGAGGGAACGCGCGAACGTCGCCTCGGCGATGCCGGTGATCGGAATGCCCAGGTCCAGGGCGTTCTGCACGGTCCAGCGTCCGGTGCCCTTCTGCTCCGCCTGGTCGAGCACGATGTCCACGAAGGCCCGCCCGGTGCCGGCGTCGGTGTGCCCGAGCACCTCAGCGGTGATCTCGATGAGGTACGACTCCAGCTCGCCGGAGTTCCACTCTCGGAAGATCTCCGCCAGCTCGGCCGGGGTCGCGTCCAGGCCGGTCCGCAGGAGGTCGTACGCCTCGGCGATGAGCTGCATGTCGGCGTACTCGATGCCGTTGTGGACCATCTTGACGAAGTGGCCGGCTCCGTCCGGACCGATATGCCGGCAGCAGGGCTCGCCATCCACCTGCGCCGCGATCTGTTCGAAGATCGGCCCCAGCTTCTGGTAGGACTCGGCAGAGCCGCCCGGCATGATGCTCGGCCCCCACAACGCGCCCTCCTCGCCACCGGAGACACCGGTGCCGACGAAGTGCAGCCCCTGTTTGCGCAGTGCCTCCTCGCGCCGCCGGGTGTCGGCGAAGTGGGCGTTGCCGCAGTCGACGATGATGTCGCCGGCATCGAGTAGCGGCACCAGCTCGTCGATGACGGCGTCGGTCGGGGCACCGGCTTTGACCATCGTGATGACCGCCCGGGGGCGCTCCAACGCGGCGACGAGGTCGGCCAGCGAGTCGGTGGGGACGAACCGCCCCTCCTCGCCGTGCTCGGCGACCAGCCGGCGGGTCCGTTCTGGAGAGCGGTTGTGCACCGCCACGACGAAGCCGTTGCGGGCCAGGTTCCGGGCGAGGTTGCGCCCCATCACCGCCAGCCCGGTAACGCCGATCTGTGCCTGCCCGCTCATCCCCGCCACCTCCGCCTCGATCTTCGTCTGTGACCGTATCGTGCTCCAGGTTCCGCTGCTCCACAGCCACTCCACCCGGGGTGCGCGGGGCTCGACGGTCAGCCGATCAGGGGGCGGAACGCGCCGACGGCGACGCTGACCGTGAGCGCGGTGCCGGCCAGTATCGCCGCACCGGCGATCAGGAGACCGTCGGCGCGGCCGAAGTGTTGGCGGCGGGCCGTCGATCGGGGGGTCGTGGCGTCAAAGCCCCGCGCGTCCATCGCCACCGCGAGTCGGGTCCCGCGGCGGATCGCACCGACCAGCAGCGTGAACGCGGTTGACCCGAAGAGCCGCAGCCGGGCCAGCGGGTTACGGCCGGCGTCAACGCCCCGGGCCCGCCGCGCCATGCTGATCATTTGCCACTCCTGGGCGAGCAACGGCACCAACCGGAACGCCGCCAGCGCCCCGTAGGCGAAGCGGGCGGGCAGCTTGGCATTTTGCACCAGCGCGTCGGCCAGGTCGGTCGGGTCGGTGGTTGCCACCACGATCAATCCCGGCAGGGCCACCGCGAACATGCGTAACACCAGACCGAGCGCGGTGATCAGCACGCCGGAGGTGATCAGGAACGGGCCGGCCTCGGCGAGGACTCGTCCGGAGCGCTCGGCGGCGAAGAGCACCAGCGTGCCGAGGACGCCCACCGCGCCGACCAGCAGCGGCACGGCCCGGCGGGCGAGCACCCGGAGCCGTACGCCGAACAGCGGCAGCAGGGCCAGCTCGAAGGCGATGGCGATGGCCGGTGCCACCGGGTCGAGGGTGGCGATCAGGATGACCGAGCAGAGCAGCGCCGCCGCCAGCTTCGCCACCGGGTTGCGCCGGGCCAGCGGGGCGTCTGGTCCGGTCACCGGTTCGAGGTTGATCACGGCGCGTGCCGCGGATGGTCGAGCCGTACCTGGCGGTCGGCGAGCGCGGCGATGAACTCCGGGTCGTGGGTCACCGTGACCAGCCCGTGCCCGTTGTCGCGCAGCTCGGCGAAGAGCTCCACCAGTTCCCGCCAGGTCCGCCGGTCCTGGCCGAAGGTGGGCTCGTCGCAGACGAGCAGGCGGGGCGCGGTGGCCAGGGCCGTCGCCACGCTCAGCCGCCGCGCCTCGCCACCGGAGAGGGTGTACGGGTTGGCCTCGGCGAGCGCCGTCAGGCGGAGCCGGTCGAGCAGCGCGTCCACGGTGGCGCGGACCTGCGCCTCGGTCCGGCCGGTGCGGCGTGGACCCAGCGCCAGCTCGTCGGCGACGGTGGCGGTGACGAACTGGTGTTCCGGATCCTGGAAGACCGAACCGATCCGATGCACCAGCGCCGGCGCCCGCCATCGGTGCGGCGGGGTGCGGGCGTCCCCGCCGGCCAGCTCCGTGGTCGCGGTGACCCGGCCCGCCGCCGGTGCGAGCAGCCCACCCAGCAGGAGGGCCAGGGTGGACTTCCCGGCCCCGTTGGGTCCGTGCACGGCGAGCGCCTCGCCGGCCCGTACGGTGAGGGAGACGCTGGCCAGCCGGGGCGGCAGGGCGAGCTCGTCAGCGGTGAGTAACGCCTCACCGGCGCTGGTGGTGGCCGGCCGCGACGGCACCGGATGGCCCGGCACCCAAACCCCCTCGGCGGCGAGCGCCGCGCCGTGCGCGGCGAAGACCGCCTGCGGGGTGCCGTCGACGTGGACGCCGCCGCCGGGGGCCAGCACGACCACCCGGTCGACCAGCGGCAGCGCCTCGGCGAGCCGGTGCTCGACGAGGAACAGGGTGGTGTCGGCATCGAGCGCCGTGGCGACCGCGTCGCGGATCAGCGCCGCACCGGCCGGGTCCAGGTTAGCGGTCGGCTCGTCGAGCAGCAGCAGGCGCGGGCGGAGCGCGAGCACCCCGGCGAGGGCGAGGCGCTGCTGTTCACCACCGGAGAGGGCGGCGGTCGGCCGGTCCCGGCCGTAGCGGAAACCGACCCGGCGCAGGGCCTCGTCCACCCGGGGCCAGATCTGCTCCGCGGGTAGCCCGCGGTTCTCGGGGCCGAAGGCGACGTCGTCGCCGCAGCGCGCCATCACCAGCTGGGTCTCCGGGTCCTGGAAGAGCAGGCCGACCTCTTCGCGGGCCGTGCGTGGGTCCCGGCCGTCGACCTCGACCGTGCCCTCCTGCTCGCCGGAGTCCTCGGGGAGCAGCCCGGCCAGCGCGGCGAGCAGGGTGCTCTTACCCGCCCCGGAGGCCCCCAACAGAAGGACCCGTTCGCCGTGCTCGATCCGCAGGTCGAGCCCGCGTACGGCCCACCGCTTCCGCCCCGCGTGCCGCCACCCGAAGCCCCGCAACCGGACCGCGCTCACCGGCGTCGCCCCGGAGTCGGATGCTGACCTGCGGACGGCGGCCCCAACCTCTGGATCGGCACGCTCAGATGGTGGTGCGTTCGCGGCCGGCGGGGAACAGGTCCAGTACGCCCGTCCGGGCCAGGGCCCGGGTCAGGTTCTCGGCGCCGAACCCGGCGATGGCGGTGGCGCTGGCGATCGTCAGCAGCGCGTATGGGATCCGGTAGCCGCCCAGCGCGTACTCGCTGTTCCAGACGAAGAAGTCGAAGAGGGCCGCGCCGAGGCCGGTCAGCGCACCCGCGAGCAGTGCCGTGGGCAGCCGGAAGGAGCGGTAGCGGAAGGCGGCGAAGGCCAGCTCGGCGCCGATCCCCTGGGCCAGGCCCTGGAGGATGGTGATGCTGCCCCACTCGTTGCCGAGCAGGGTGGACACGATCGCGGCCACCATTTCGCAGAAGAGCGCCGCGCCGGGGCGGCGGATCACCAGTCCGCCGAGCACCGCCGGGATCAGCCAGACGCCGTACATGATGGCCTGGGCCGGCGGGAAGAAGGCGAACACCGGGGTGGCGACGTTCCAGAGCAGCCCCCAGGCCCAGAAGATGACGCCGAAGGTGACGGCGATGACAGCGGCGACGACCACATCGACGGTGCGCCAGCGGTTGGTTGTTGTTGTGACTTTGCTCATCGGTCTTTCCCTGTCTGATCCGGGAGACCAGGGGAGGGCACGTCCATTCCGGCCCGGCCGGACGATGGCGCGACTGGAGGCCGACCGAACTCCCTGCGCTGGCATTACCCAGATCAGGTGCGAGGGTCTGTGGGACGTTGCCCACACTCTCAGCGCTGTGCGCTCCCCTGTCGGAGGTGAAAATGTGTAGTCGACGCTAGCACCTCCGAAGATTTTTCAACAAAGTGACATCGGTGCAGCTCGACCGGGGTTCTTTCGGCCGGTTCCCGGTAGGCTGCCGATCATGCGTGTCGATGTCCGCGGTTTTACCTTCGATGTCCACGTCGGTGGCCCGGCGGCCGGCCCGCCGGTGCTTCTGTTGCACGGCTTCCCCCAGCACAGTGGGGAGTGGGCCGACGTGGTGTCGCTCCTGCACGCCGCCGGGTTGCGCACGTACGCACTCGATCAGCGCGGCTACTCGCCCGGTGCCCGGCCGGCGGCGGTCTCCGCGTACCGCCTCGGTGAGCTGGTCGGCGACGCGGTGGCGGTGCTGGACCACCTCGGCGTCGCCGCCGCGCACGTGGTCGGGCATGACTGGGGCGCGGTGGTCAGCTGGGCCCTCGCCGCCGGGCATCCGGCGCGGGTGCGCTCGCTGACCGCGGTCTCCGTGCCGCACCCGGGGGCCATGGCCCACGCCCTGCGCACCGACCGGTCACAGCGGGCCCGCTCGGCGTACATGCGGCTGTTTCGGCGGGAAGGTACGGCGGAGGCGGTGTTGCTGGCGGTGCGGGCTACCGCGCTGCGCCGGATGCTGGCCGGTGTCGGCGACGCCGCCCGGATGGCCGCGTACGTCGAACCGATGCGCGCTCCGGGTGCGTTGAGTGCCGCCCTGAACTGGTACCGGGCGATGTCCTCGGGGGACCTAGCGGCCGTGGGTCCGGTGTCGGTGCCGACGACGTACGTCTGGAGCGACCGGGACATCGCGATCGGCCGCACCGCCGCCGCGGCCTGCGCCGCCCACGTGACCGGGGATTACCGCTTCGTCGAGCTGGTCGGGGTGAGCCACTGGATTCCGGACCGGGCGCCAGCGCCGCTCGCGGACGCGATCGTGGCCCGGGTCCGGGACCCGAGGTGAGCCTCAGGTGGGGGTGGTGTGCTCGCCGGCGTGGCTGACCGCGTCCGCCACGATGTGCGCGACGTGTTCGTCAACCAGCGTGTAGGCGATCTCCCGTCCGCGCCGGGAACCCCGCACCACTCCGGCGCCGCGGAGCACCCGCAGGTGCTGGGAGACCAGCGGCTGCGCGGCACCGAGCTGGTCAACCAATTCGTGTACGCACCGTTCGCCGTCGGCGAGTTGGCTGACGATGGCCAGCCGGATCGGGGCGGAGAGGGCGCGCAGCAGCTCGCTCGCCCCCTCGTAGGCGTCGTAGCCGGACTCGCTGCTCACAGGGGTAACGGTAACCAATCCCAGGGGCGCGCCGTTGGTCAGGACCGGCTCAGCACCACCTCGTGCGGCTCTACAGCCGACGGTTGCGCCGCGGGGACCCGTCGTCGTCGTAGCGTCCGCCAGCCCACGCGGCCGAGCGCCACCACCGCGAACGAGGCGATCGCCATCAGCACCACCGATGCGCCGGGGGCGGTGTCGGCGTTGGCCGCCACGTACACGCCCGATCCGGCGGCGAAGAGCCCGAGCGCCATGGCGGCCGTCATCGTGCTGCGGAACCCGCGGGTGACCTGCTGGGCGGCGGCGACCGGCACCACCATCAGGGCGCTGATCAGCAGGACGCCGACCGCGCGCATCGCGATGGTCACGGTGACCGCCGTGGCGACCGCGAGGAGCAGGTTGAGGGCGCGGACGGGCAGCCCGGAGACCCGGGCGTACTCCTCGTCGTGGCAGATCGCGAAGAGCGCCGGGCGCAACGCCAGCATGGTGACCAGGATCGCCGCGCCGAGCACCACGATCGTGGTCAGGTCGGTGGGGCTGATCGTGGAGAGCGAGCCGAAGAGGTACGAGTTGAGGCTCGCGCTGGTGCTGTCGGAGAGCCCGACGAGCATCACGCCGCCGGCGATGCCCCCGTAGAAGAGCAGGGCGAGCGCCAGGTCACCGGAGGTGCGACCGCGGGCCCGGACCAACTCGACGGTGATCGCGCCGAGGCTGGCGACGATCACCGCCACCAGGACCGGAGAGCGGTTGAGTAGCAGGCCGGCGCCGACGCCGGTGAGCGCCATGTGCCCGACGCCGTCACCGATCAGGGCCAGCCGTCGCTGTACCAGGTAGATGCCGAGCGCCGGGGCGGCCAGGCCGATGACCAACGCGCCGACCAGCGCACGCTGCATGTACGGGTACTGGAAGAGTTCCATCTCACGCGCTCCAGAGACCGGCGGGTTCGTTGGGACCGTGCGGGTGCACGTGGTCGTGGTCCGGGTCGGCATGGTGGCCGGCCGGTTCGGGCACCGGGCCGTCGTGCGCGATCCCCCCGGCGTGCACGACGACGGCCCGGGAGATCAACGGCCGCAGCGGCCCCAGCTCGTGCGCGACCAGCAGGACGGTGCCACCGCCGGCGACGAAATCCTGGAGCGCTCCGGCGAACGCCTCCTGGCTCGTCGCGTCGACCCCGGCGGTCGGTTCGTCGAGGACCAGCAGCTCCGGCTCGCCGGCCAGGGCCCGGGCGATGAGGACGCGCTGCTGCTGGCCGCCGGAGAGGGTCGAGACCGGGTCCCCGGTCCGGTCGGCGAGATCGACCGCCGCCAGGGCGGTCTCCACCGCCCTCCGGTCCGCGCGGCCGGGGGGCCGCAGGATGCCGCGGCGGGCCAGCCGCCCCGCCGCGACCACCTCGCGGACGGTGGCGGGTACGCCTCCGCCCGCGCCGAGGCGTTGCGGGACGTACCCGATGCGGTGCCACTGACGGAATCGCCGCGCCGGCTGGTCGAAGAGCGCGACCGAGCCGGCGCTGAGCGGGACGAGCCCGAGTACGGCTCGGGTCAGGGTGGACTTGCCGGAGCCGTTGGCGCCGAGCACGGCCACCACCTCGCCGGCGGTCACGGTCAGCGAGACGTCTCGCAGCACGGCCCGGCCCTCGTAGCCGATCGCCGCCCGCGTGACGGTGATGACGGGTGCGCTCATGCGCAGTCCAGCGCGGTTCGTAGCGCCGCGAGGTTGGCCCGCATCACCGAGAAGTAGTCCCCGTTGTTGTCGGCGGCGAGCCCCTCGAGCGGGTCGAGCACCGCGGTCTCGGCCCCGACCTGGGCCGCGATGGTCTCGGCGACCTTCGGGCTGACCAGCGTCTCGAAGAAGATCGTGGTGGCCTGGTGCTCCTTCGCCTCTTCGATCACCTCGGCCAGCCGCTGCGGCGACGGCTCGTGCTCCGGGCTCAGCCCGGTGACGCCGATCTGCTCCAGCTGGTAACGCGTGGTCAGGTAGCCGAAGGCGGTGTGGCTGACCACGATCTCCCGCCGCTGGCAGGTCTCCAAGCCGGCGGTGTACGCCGCGTCGAGCTGCTCCAGCTGGCCGCGGAGGTCGGACGCGCGGGCGGTGTAGTCGGCGGCGTGCGCGGGGTCGGCCTGGGCGAGCCGGTCGGCGAGCTGGTCGCCGACGGTGGCGAGCCGGGTGGGGTCCAGCCACAGGTGTGGATCTTTGCTGCCGGCCTCGGCCGCGTGGTCCGGGTCCGTCGGCGTCTCGGCGCCACCCTCGTCCTCGGGTCCGGCTTCGCCTTCGTGTCCGTGCTCGTCCTCGTGTCCGGCTTCGCCTTCGCCTTCGTGTCCGTGGTCGTGGCCGTCGGCGGTGGCGGCGAGCAGCGGCTCGACGGTGGTGACATCGAACGCCCGGTCGGCGGCGTTCTGCTGCACGGCCTCGTCGACCTGCGGCTGGAAGCCCTTGAGGTAGACGATCAGCTCGGCCCCGGCCACCTCCCCGACCTGGCTCGGGCTCAACTCGACGTCGTGCGGCTCGGCGCCGGGCTTGACCAGGTTACTGACGGTTACCGCGTCGCCGCCGATCTGCTGGGTCAGGAACTGGAGTGGGTAGAACGCGGCGACTACCTCAACCCGCTCCGGGTCGGCATCGGCCGGCTTGTCGGAGCAGGCGGCGGCGCCGAGGGCGAGCAGGACGGCGGAGGTGGCGGCCAGGGCGCGTGGAGCATGGCGGTTGTTCATGCGGGCAACTGTCCGCAACAATGATAATGATTGTCAAAAACGCATGAGTGCATGTCAGAGGAGCTTGACCAGCCCGGCGGTGATCAGCAGCGTCAGCACCAGGAGCCGGACCACCCGCAGCCGCGTCGGCTGGCTCGCCCCCGTGGTGACCACCAGCGCGGCCACGACCGCCGCGAGGGCGAGGGTGAGTAGCCCGCCGATCACCCCCGGAGTGAAGAGTGCGACCAGCACCACCACCAGGGTGACCAGGAAGACTGCCGTCGGGTTTGCCCGGGCCAACCGGCTCGCTAACCGGTGCTGCGTACGCTGCATCCCACAGACTCTACGAGGAGGTAGCCGGTGTTGGTCACCAACCGGTTCGTGGTCGAGCCCGATGTCGTCGCCGACTTCACCGCACGGGCGCACGGCGCGCTCGCGGCGCTCGCGGCCCGCCCCGGATATCTGCGTGGGCAACTCGTCCGCGCGCTGGACGACCCGCGCCACTGGTGCCTGCTCACCGAGTGGGAGTCGGTCGGCACCTACCGGCGAGCGCTCGGCGGTTTCGATGTCAAGGTCACCGCGGTTCCGCTGCTCGCCGAGTCGGTCGACGAACCGTCGGCCTACGAGGCCCTCGCCACCGCCGCGCCCGGCGCCGACGTGGTCGTGGCGACGAGCGATCGGGCGGCCGATCCGTACCGGTGAGCGATACGCACTACATTGAGCCCATGACCGCTCCCGGACCGGCCGCTCCCGCACCGCACCCGTCGGTGCCCGGCCCGCAAGACGGCGCCGCACCCCCCGCCGGGCCGGGGCCGGCAGACGGCGCCGCACCCGCCGCCGGGCCGGGGCCGGCAGACGGCGCCGCACCCCCCGCCGTGCCCGGATCGCCCTCCGGGCCGCCCTTCGGACCGCCCTCCGGGCCGGGAGTGCCGAATCCGCCCGCCGGCCCCGGCGTCGCGCCGCCGTTCGCGGCACCGCCGGTCGAGGGCCGTCGTACCCGACTCTGGCTGGGACTCGGTGCCGGGGCGCTCGCCCTGGCGCTCTGCTGCGGCGGCGGGGGCGCGGCGGTGCTCGGGCTCCTGGTGGCCGGTGTGCAGGCGATCGATGAGCAGGGGCGAGCGGCCTCCACCGACTACTACCAGGCGTTGGTGGAACAGGAGTACGGCGCCGCCTACGACCAACTCTGTCCACAGGCACGACAGCAGATGTCGCGGCGGGAGTTCGAACGGCGGGCCGCCAGCGCGCCGCAGGTGACCTCGTTCCAGGTCGGCGAGGTCGACCAGAACGACCTGACCGTGTCGGTGGACGTCACCCTCAGGGGCGGCGACCGGGAAAGCCAACGGGTGGACCTCGAGCAGAACCAGCAGACCGGTCAACTGGAGGTGTGCGGGGTCAGCTGAACCGCTCCCGGTATTCTCCTGGGCTCAGGACGTCGCCGGTCGTACCGTTGTCCCGAGCCTCGCTCCATCCCGTACTGTCCCCGCCGACCGCCAGCCGGCGTAGGAGGAAAAATGCCTGCAGACCGTATCGACGCCGTTGTCAGCCTCGCCAAGCGTCGGGGTTTCGTCTTCCCGTCCAGCGAGATCTATGGGGGTACCCGTTCGGCGTGGGACTACGGCCCGCTCGGGGTGGAGCTGAAGGAGAACGTCCGCCGGCAGTGGTGGCGGAGCATGGTCCAGCAGCGCGACGACGTGGTGGGCCTCGACTCCGCGGTGATCCTGGCCCGGGACGTCTGGGCCGCCTCCGGCCACCTGGACGCGTTCGTGGACCCGCTGACCGAGTGCCAGTCCTGCCACAAGCGGTTCCGGGCCGACCACCTGGCGGAGGCGTACGAGGCCAAGCACGGTCGTCCGCCGGCCTCGTTGACCGAGCTGAACTGCCCGAACTGCGGAAACAAGGGCACCTTCACCGAGCCGCGGATGTTCAACGGTCTGATGAAGACCCACCTGGGCCCGGTGGAGAGCGACGAGGGTCTGCACTACCTGCGACCGGAGACCGCGCAGGGCATCTTCGTCAACTACAAGAACGTCGAGACGGTGGCGCGGAAGAAGCCGCCGTTCGGCATCGCCCAGACCGGCAAGTCCTTCCGCAACGAGATCACCCCGGGGAACTTCATCTTCCGGACCCGTGAGTTCGAGCAGATGGAGATGGAGTTCTTCGTCGAACCGGGCACCGACGAGGGCTGGCACGAGTACTGGCTAGCCGAGCGCTGGAACTGGTACCTCGACCTCGGCCTCAGCGAGGGCAACCTGCGTCGCTACGAGCACCCGCAGGAGAAGCTCTCCCACTACTCGAAGCGTACCGTCGACATCGAGTACCGGTTCCAGTTCGGTGGCACCGAGTTCGCGGAGTTGGAGGGCATCGCCAACCGCACCGACTTCGACCTTGCCACGCACAGCAAGCACTCCGGGGTCGACCTGTCCTACTTCGACCAGGCCAAGGGCGAGCGCTGGGTCCCGTACGTGATCGAGCCGGCGGCCGGCCTCACCCGTGCGGTGCTGGCGTTCCTGCTCGAGGCGTACGACGAGGACGAGGCGCCGAACACCAAGGGCGGCGTGGACAAGCGTACGGTGATGCGCTTCGACCCGCGGCTCGCCCCGGTGAAGGTGGCGGTGCTGCCGCTGTCCCGCAACGAGGCGCTCTCGCCGAAGGCCCGGAAGCTCGCCGCTGACCTGCGTAAGCGCTGGGTGGTGGAGTTCGACGACTCGCAGGCCATCGGTCGCCGTTACCGCCGGCAGGACGAGATCGGCACCCCGTTCTGTGTGACGGTCGACTTCGACACCCTCGACGACGACGCGGTGACCGTGCGCAACCGGGACACGATGGCCCAGGAGCGGATTGCCCTGGACCAGGTCGAGCGGTACCTGATCGAGCGCCTCCCCGGCTGCTGAGCCGCGGGCGGCTCCTCCCTCCGCCGGCAGGCCAGTGGAGGGAGGACCAGGGCCTCCTTACACTGGAGTGGTGACCACGACGAAGGCCGTCCCGCCCCGCCCGCTGACCATCGGGCGGCACCAGGTGTGGCCGCCGGTGGTCCTGGCACCGATGGCGGGCATCACCAACGTTGGCTTCCGTCAGCTCTGCCGGGAGCAGGGCGGTGGCATCTACGTCTGCGAGATGATCACGACGGTCGCGCTGGTCGAGCGGAATCCCAAGACCCTGCGCATGATCGCCTTCGGCTCCGGGGAGTCGCCGCGCAGCCTCCAGCTCTATGGCACCGACCCGGACACCACCGCCGCCGCGGTGCGCATCGTCGTCGAGCGGGACCTCGCCGACCACGTCGACCTGAACTTCGGTTGCCCGGTCCCGAAGGTCACGCGCCGGGGCGGTGGTGCCGCCCTGCCGTGGCGGCGTCGGCTCTTCGCCCGACTGGTGCGGGCCGCGGTGGACGCCGCCGCGCCCGCCGGGGTGCCGGTCACCGTGAAGATGCGCAAGGGCATCGATGACGACCACCTGACGTACGTGGAGGCGGGCCTCGCCGCCCAGGACGCTGGCGTCGCGGCGGTGGCGCTGCACGGGCGTACGGCTGCCCAACGGTATTCGGGGACCGCCGACTGGGACGCCATCGCGACGCTGAAGGCGGCGCTGGACGTGCCGGTACTGGGTAACGGCGACATCTGGGAGGCGGACGACGCGCTGCGGATGGTGGCGCACACCGGAGTCGACGGGGTCGTGGTGGGGCGGGGCTGCCTGGGCCGGCCGTGGCTCTTCGCCGACCTGGAGGCTGCCTTCACCGGCTCGTCGCACCGACGGCTGCCCACGCTGGGGGAGGTGGCCACGACCATGCGCCGGCACGCGGAGCTGCTGGTCGAGCAGTTCACCGTCGGGGCCCGGGACGCGGCGCGCGGGGAACGGGACGGCTGCACCGACTTTCGGAAGCACGTCGCCTGGTACCTGAAGGGCTTTCCGGTCGGCAGCGAGCTACGTCGGTCGCTCGCGATGATTGACAGTCTGGCGCAGCTCGACGATCTGCTCGGCAAGCTCGACCCGGCGGCGCCGTTCCCGGTGGAGACGCTGGGCCAGCCCCGTGGCCGGACCAACTCGCCGGGCAAGGTGTTCCTGCCGAACGGGTGGCTGGACAGCCGGGACGACGACACGGTTCCGCAGGGCGCGGAGTTGGCCGATTCGGGCGGCTGAACCGGGCTCGACAGCCGACGACAAAGGGCCGGCCCCGGGTGGGGCCGGCCCTTTGTCAGGTGGTCAGCTGGTGGAGTAGCCGCGGGTGGCGATCCAGTCGCCGAGGGCTTCGGTGGTGATCCAGTACTCGGCGGTGTTCGGGTTCGCCGAGTCGGCGATCTTCACCTGGTCGCCGGCGTCGCGGTAGCCGTTGACGGTGATGTAGTGGCCGCCGGCGAAGGAGTGGCTGCCGCCGTTGGTGTCGGTGGCGGTGCCGGCGATGTTGGCCACGACGGCGCGGCCGTCGTCGACGGTGCGGATGATGTCCTCGCGCAGGGTGTCGGTCTGCTTGTCGTCGGCCTCGGGGGTGGAGATCTCGACGCTGCGGTACACGTCGCGGCCGGTCTCGGTGTTCAGTACCGGGGTGATGTCGTTGAT
>NZ_JCANTD010000035.1:0-38537 GCF_059570675.1 Salinispora goodfellowii
CCTGATCAGCCTCGCCGGCCGGCAACACCCCGTTGGCTACCACTTGGCCGGCCGCCGCGTCACCGTCCGACTCGACCGCGGCCTCATGCAGATCAGCGCCGACGGAGTCCTGCTGCGAAGCCTGCCAAACCCGCTGACATCAGCCAAAATCGCCGACATCCGCGACGCCCGCCCCGCCGGACCCCCACCAACCTCACCAGCCGAACCGCTACGAGTCGAACGTCGAGTCAGCTGCCGAGGAACCCTCGTCGCCGCCGGCCAACGCATCCAGGTAGGTAAAATCCAAGCCGGTCGAACACTGACCGTCGAAGCCGGCGACACCACCTTCCGTGTCTACGACGGCGATCAACTCCTCACCGAGGTCCCCCGAACCACCGGCAAGGACATCACCCGCCTCAAGGTCCGCAAGCCCGAACCACCACGAACTGCGCAAGAATGAGACCATGGAGAAACAACCCACCTTCACCGACCCGTGGTGGGACCTACGCGGAGACGACTCCGTCGAACGACAACAACGCAAAGCCCTGCACACCGAACTTCTTATCGAGGTGGCCCCCGGCCACCCGCTGCACGGCCAGCCCACCAGGATCGTTGCCAGGTCCCAGGCGTCGGACGACATCCTCGTTCGACTTCCCGAACGCTGGGCACTCATCCACCTCACCTGGAAAGGCACCCCGGAGACACCGCCCTGGCCAAGGACCGAGTTCTACAGCACCATCCACACTCTCGTGCAGGCCCTCCAAGAGACAGACTGAACACCAAGAAACAAGATCGTCTAGCCGGACGTGTCACCCACGTCCCGAGACTGATCTGTCACGCAGGTCCTGAGACCCGACATCGCCGGCAGCCGGCCGGCACCTGCACATACCCCGTTCGCCCGTCTGCGGGATAGCGAGCTGGGCGAGGGGTTTCGTAGGCTGCACGCATGGACGCCATCGTCGATATTGCTCGGGAGATCGCACGTACCAAGCTGGAAGACTCGCTGCCTCGCCGTTGGAGCCATGTCCGGGCCGTAGCGGCAAAAGCCCGCACTATCAGCGAGGCGGTTTCACACGAGGATCGTGACGCGTTGGTGGCTTCCGCTTGGCTCCATGACGTGGGCTACAGCCCCGACCTCGTCGATACCGGGTTTCACTCCCTCGACGGAGGTAGATGGTTACGGCGGGAACGGTTTGATGACCGGATTGCCGGCCTGGTTGCCCACCACTCGTGTGCATGGATGGAAGCGGAGGAGCGCGGGCTACACGATGCTCTTGCCGCCGAGTTCCCTCGCGAAGAGTCAGCCGTCGTTGATGCCCTCTGCTTCTCGGACATGACGACTGGGCCTGATGGCCAAGATTTTGATGTGCTCGAGCGGTTGGCGGAGATCCGATCCCGTTATGGCCCAAAACATCTGGTAACACGCTTCATCGACCGGGCGGAGCCGGAGATGGTTGCTGCCGTGCAGCGCACTCAGACCCGATTCGCGCAACGCTCACCTCAGCCAATGTAGGGTTTGCTGCACTCCTCGTATCCGTGCGTAATGCGTAGCAGGGTTGATGCGTGAATGTCGTAGCTGTCTAACTCGTTGCGTCGCACCCAGCGGACATCGACGGACTCATCGCTACACGTTAGAATTCCCTTAACCGGACTGGCCCGGAAGCACAGGGAAAATTGTTGCCGCACCTCGCCATCAGTGTAGGCGACGACGTGGCAGGGATCTGAATAGACACCCACCATTCCGGTGACCGTCACGGTAATTCCAGTCTCTTCCCATGTCTCCCGGACAGCTGTTTGCGCCACACTCTCCCCGACCTCCTGTCCACCGCCCGGAAGGGACCACAGCCCGTTGTCACTGCGTTGTATCAGCAGGACTCGCCCGCTCTCGTCGCGCACGAAAACAGAGACAGCCACAACGATACTGTTGGCTTTCGGCGCGTCCGGGTCGTGGTAGTGCTCAGTCCTAGCCACGAGCCTAGGCTGCCATCTCGTTACGTGGTCCCGGCCGGGAAGTCGCTAAGACCTGGTCAAAGCTGTCGGCGTAGGTGCTGAACAGATCACCGCCAGACAATTGACGCAAATGCATGACGGGTGCGTGCGGCGCGGGAAAGCTGTAAACGTGCATGTTGACGAGCATCTCGTCGTCAAATCGATAGATTGAGTTGTAAAGGGTTGTGTCGTGATATCGAACCTTGATAGCGGAAACACCGTCAAGCCGATCATAGTATTGTTTTACCTGACGAATTTTCGCAGCCATGACGCCGGGTGTACTTTCTTCGACGCTTCGCCGCTCGATTGCAGCACTGGTCGGATCTCCCAGCAAGATTGTCACGGTGACACCATCTAGAGCCTTTTGGCGTAGAGTGTCGATCAGTCGCCGGTCCTGCTCCACGAGAAAAAGGCCAGCATAGGCAAGGACATCGATTCGCTTTTCAGCGCGTTCAATGAGCCTTTGCCACAGCTCGTATGGCACCGATGACCGACGAGAGTAGAGCTGAACGACTTCACTCTGTCCGATCTTCGACGCCTCCTCCGGGGTCACTGCCTTTGGCCATAGGTATAGCTCACCCTCTCGAAGGAGTGCCGCGATAGCGCGTCGGTGGCGGGGATACGGAGTCCGATCCTGAGAGATCCACCGCTCCACTGTCTTCGCATCAACACCGACCTTCTCAGCCACCAAAGCAGGGGTCAGGCCATGCTGCAGGATCGAGTCCCGTAGTCGATCGTTTGCCATCGGACCCTCCTTAGGGGACGACTAGGACGCATCTACGATAGCAAAGACGTCCCTAGTCGTCCAGGCTGTAGGTCGGGCTGTCCCCGAACTTTCGGAAGTCTTATGGGCAGAGGCCACGAGCAAGAGTCCACCGGAGACAAGCTCAGTACCTGGCCTGACACTCAGGAGGTTTGTTGTGAAGCTGTACGTGGACACCGCGAGCAAGCAGGTTCAGGTGACGAGGGACCCGGAGCCGAAGAACGACCAGAACGGCAATCAGCGGTCGGAGAAGAACACTGGCCGGCTCATGTGGTCGACCCAGGTCTTCGTTCTCGACGAGACTGGCGGTGAGATCATCACCATCACCACGGCGGGTGAGAAGCCGAGCGTGACGGTGGGGGTGCTTGTCGCTGTCGAGCAGTTGGAGGCCATTCCGTGGGCGACCAACGGGCGTAACGGTGTTGCGTTTCGTGCCGTGTCGCTGAAGTCGAAGGCTGGTAGTTCGGCGGGTAAGTAGGTTCTGCTCATCTGTGCTGCGTGAGCTTCTGGTGTCTGACGCGCGTTGCGCGTGAAGCGGCCTACGGTCCGCTGCTCTGATCCCATTCTGGTCCGGGAGTGTTTCTGGCTCCTACGCTCCCGGCCCTGGCAGCCCCATGGTTGCCGACTTTTGTTGCACGGGGCCGGTGTGGCCCCTTGTGCCTTGCCGGCCTCGGTGCCGGTTCTTCCCTTATTTCATCTGCGGCCGTTGGCCGCTGTCAAAAGGAGGAACACGATGTTCCGCTACTACATTTCCTTCAGTTTCCAGTCCCCGAATGGGCTGGGTATCGCTGCTATCGATTTCAGGCTCTCGAAGCGCATCGAAGGCGCTTCCGAAATCGCTCTGATCCGTCAGGATCTCGCCACCAAGGGTTACACCAACCCTACTGTTCTTGCTTTCTCGCTCTACCGCGAGCCGAAGCCCCGTAACAGCAACCGCCGCTGATTACACACCCAAATTCTGAGCTCGGGGCCGGTACTGGCTCCTACACCTGCCGGCCCCGCGCTCTCCAACCCATCCACCCCAATCGCTTGGGAGGACGTGTCATGTCCAAGTCTAGCCCCCGTCGCCGCTTCGGCGGGAAGTCCACCGGAACGGTGACAGTCATCGAGGCCCGGGTTCACCGGTCCTCAGCCCGCAACGCCAAGGTGGCGTTCGTCCTTACCGCGATCATTGTCGGTGGCCTCGCCGCCGTGGTGGCCACCTCCTACCTGCACCCGATCGTCGCGTTACTCCTCGGCGCACTCATCGCGGTTCCCGCTGGCGCGTTTGCGTGGCTACTGGTTCGGGTTTGGCCGGTCATCCGGCTGTTGTGGTGGTGGAGCACCGAGATCCTGCTGGCGGTCGTGCTACTGACCGGCTGGGTACACCTGGCTAACCACACCTCAACCCTGGTCACCCTCATGGTGGTCACGGTGGTCGTCGGCGTTCCCGCCGGCATCCCCAAGCTTCGCCGCCTGGTGATCGCCTGGTCCTGGTGCCTGATCGTGCGCCACCGGCTGCGGGTGTGCTTCGCGCAGTTCATCATCGCCAATCAGTCCGGCAGTCTGCCGCTGATCCTGTGGGCCACACCGACCCCGGTCGGTGAACGGGTCTGGGTCTACCTACGCCCTGGCCTGTCGGCCAAGGACCTGGAAGGTCGCCTGGACAAGATCGCCGTAACCTGCCACGCCTCCACCGTGCTCATCGAGCGCGCTTCGGAGGGCAACGCCGCCTACGTGCGCTTCGACATCAAGCGCCGTGAGGTGCTCGACGCCCGGGTGAACTCTCCGCTGGTCGACGTGATCGACCCGAGCGCCCCGGCATCGGCGTCGCCGCTGACGGTCCCGACTGCCCTGGACCTGCCGGACGTTGAGGTGCCGACGGTCACTCTCCCGACCCAGGCCAAACCCACCGCCGGCAAGAAGCCGGCCCCCACCGCCAACGGCAGCAAGCCGACGGCTTCCTCCTCGTCGGACGCCGACGACGACGTCTCCGACTGGATCTGACCCTTACCCATTTGGAACGCGAGGAGCCATCGCGGCTCGTTCGTGCGGGCTTCTCGCGCCCCGTCACTGGCCTCTTGGAGGGCACTGATGACCACCACGATTCCCACCACCACAACCACTGCTGCGGTGCCGGTGGGTGCTGGCCTGTCAATGTTCGACCCGGTGTTCATCGGGATCGACGAGTTCGGTCAGCCCGTCTACCTCGACGTCGTCTACCACAACCTGCTCGCCGCCGGAGAGCCCGGCGGAGGCAAATCCGGCCTGGTCAACAACATCTGCGGCCACGGCGTGCTGTGTGACAACACCCGCCTGGTGCTCTTCGACGCCAAACTCGTCGAACTCGGCCCCTGGCGCGACCTCGCTGACGCGTTCATCGGCCCCGACATCGACCACGGCATCGACACCCTGCGCCGGCTGCTGGTCGTGGCCACCAACCGCTACACCTGGCTGCTGGCCAACCGACGCCGCAAGCTCGGCCCCGACGACGGTATGACCGTCATCCTCACCGTCATCGACGAACTCGCCATGTACTCCACCGTGCTCGGCACCAAAGCCCAGCAGGAAGAGTTCTCCACCCTCCTACGCGGGCTGGTCTCCCTCGGCCGGGCCTGCGGCATGCCGGTCGTCGCCGCCACCCAACGCCCCTCGTGGGACATCATCCCCGCCAGCCTGCGGGACCTGTTCGGCTACCGGGCCGCGTTCCGCTGCACCTCACTGAACAGCTCGAACATCATCCTCGGACAGGGGTGGGCCGAGCAGGGCTACACCGCCTCCGACATCGCCCCCACCAACCAGGGCGCGGCCTACCTCCTGGCCGAAGGCGGCATGCCCCGCCGGATCAAGGCCGCCTACCTCACCGACACCGACATCTACAACATCGCCGACTACGCCGCCTGGACCCGAACCCCCACCCGCACCACCGGTCTACCCGAGATGGGGCTGGCGGCATGAGCACCCGGGAAGCCGCCCGGGCCCGCGCGAACAACCAACGCGCCGCCCAGTACACCGAAATCTGGGTCACCGGGAATCCCGACGACCTCGCCATGATGATCGACGCCGCTAGCCGCACCGGACGACTCGTCTACGTCTCCGCCCCACACCCGATGGGTGGTGGCGACTCCCGCCACCGCCGCTACCTGCGGCTCCGCACCACATAGCCGGCCGGCAGGACCAAACCTCCGCCTGGCAGCAGTGCTGGTCCTGCCGACCCCACCAACAGCCCTACCGAAAGGACGTGGCTGCCATGAAGGCTACCCACCACACACCCACCCACGCACCGGTCACCACCGCCGACCTGCTGCGAATGGCCGCCCTCTACCTCCGCCAGCACGGCTGGACGCAGGGCACCTACTACGCCCCCACCACCCCCAAGGACTACCCGACCCCGCCGGCCTGCGCCGCCGGAGCCATCGGCATCGCCTGTGCCGGACACACGGTGGAGCACGTCACCCAGCTCGAATCCGACATGCGCGCCGACTACCTCGCCGCACTGAGCGCCTTCGTCGGCTACCTCGACACCCACGAGCCCCTGTTCCTCGTCAACGAGGACGGCTTCGTCATCGACGAGCACACCTCGCCCTACTCGTGGAACGACGACCCGGAGCGTACCGCCGAGCAGGTCATCACCGCCCTCGAAACAGCCGGCGACGAGTGGGACCGACTCAACCCCACCGGAGGTGAGAACTGATGTTCACCGTCAACACGTCCTTGACACCCACGCCACGGCAGAAGCGGCGTGAGGTCGTAGAGAACGACGAGTTCGCAGGCTTCGCCCGCCGCATCATCCGCGCCCACGGCCGCCGCGTCGCCACCGGAGACGTCGAAGCCCTCCGCGACCTCATCGCCCTGTCCACAACCCTCGACAACGCCATCACCGACGCCGTCGTCGGCCTACGCGCCTTCGGCTACTCCTGGACCGAAATCGGCACCCGCCTCGGCATCAGCCGCCAAGCAGCCCAACAACGCTGGGGCAGTGACCGGTGATGACCGACTTCGCTGACCGCACCGGTCTACGGGTCCGTTTCTACGACCCGCTCGGCACCCGCTACGGGTTCCCCACCTTCCCCTACCGGATGGCCCCCACCGGTCTGGCCACCCGCCGG
The DNA here is from genome assembly GCF_059570675.1 of Salinispora goodfellowii. Taxonomy (NCBI): domain Bacteria; kingdom Bacillati; phylum Actinomycetota; class Actinomycetes; order Micromonosporales; family Micromonosporaceae; genus Salinispora; species Salinispora goodfellowii. Next base: position 6,820 of record NZ_JCANTD010000035.1, read on the forward strand.
CAACTCCGCGCGGCCGGTCTACGCCCCGGCGGCAACGACCCCGTCGCTCAGATCCTCTGGCGACGCGGCGACAGAGTCGCCTACCTCTACCGCCTCGACCAGGCCAAACCCAAACGCACCGCCACCCCCGCGCAACGGCAGGCCATCACCAAAGCCCTACGCGCCCGCCGCACCTGCCGCGTATGCGGCCTCGTGCAGCCCTACTACATCCCCCGCCGCACCGGCTGCTGCCTCGACTGCCACGAAGGAAGCTACTGATGCCCACGGACTCGGCCAGCTTCACCGAACAGTTCGCCACCGAGTACGCCCGCAACGCGGTACCGACCATGCTCAAAGCGATCAGCGTGATCAAGCGCTACAACCGGTTCGTACTGCTCGGGGCGCTGCTGACCAGCTACCTGCACCAGGCCCACTACCTGTGGACCCAAAACGCCGGCTACTTCGCCTACCTCGTCCCACTGATCTTCGACGCCGCCATGGTGTCCATGCTCACCGTCGTACGCACCGCGGGCATCGCCCGCGACGCCAAACGCGGAGCCATGGTCGTCTTCGCCGGTGCCGCCCTACTGTCGGCCACCATCAACTTCGCCTCACCCGGCAGCCTCGCCCTCCGCGCGGTCTTCGCCCTGGTGGTCGTCCTCGTCATCGGCGTCGAACTCGTCGCCGGACGCATCCGACCTGACTTCGCCGCCATCGAAGCCGAAGCCACCGCACTACTCACCGCCGCCCGCGACCTCGCGGCCAAAAACCCGCACACCACACCACCCGCCGAACCCACCGAACCGGCGGACAACCTCGGCCAGCTCGGCAACGAACCGCCGACCCCGGCCACCACGCCGACTCTCGATCCGGACCCGGCCACCACACCGGCCATCGACCCGCAACCCGCCACCCCACCGACACCGGAACCGGCACCGGAGGCGGTCGACGTTCCGACCCACATGCTGCCCATGGCCCGGTTCGCCGCTGTGCAGCACGAACAACACACCGGTACCCCGATCACCCCGACCGAACTGGCCGACCGGCTCGATGTCACCCCGGCCACCGCCGGCGGCCTCCTCGCCGCCCTCAACCCCACCCCCATCAACGGACACCACGTCCTTACCGGTGATGCCCGATGACCATCGTCCTGGTCGACATCACGCACACCACCCACACCTGCCCCGCCCACCACCAGCCACACCCCTACGACACCCGCCGCACCGTCATCGACATCACCCCCGGCGGACCCTGCCGCGCACCGGTCACCATCCGTTGCGGCAACACCACCACCCGAATCCCGTGTCACCGACACGAACCGGCCAAACGCCAATGCGGCGCCTGCCGCACCATCATCACCGAACACACCATCACCACCCGCCCCCACGAGGTGGGCGCTTGATGGCATCGACGCTGGACCTCACACCCCGCGCTACCGCCCGGGGTGTGGGCTCGAACGCCGACACCCCACCCGTCTACGACTACACCGCCGCCGGCTCCGCCTTCCACCGCGCCACCCAACCCGACTACCACGGCTGGCTCGACCACGTCCGCGCCGCCGCAGCCTGCACCCGCCCCATCCGCCTCGCCGGCAACCTCTACACCGTCGAACAGGCGACCGGCCGTGTGCTCCACCAGCGGCACACCGACACCATGCCCGACGCCGCCATCTACACCGCCTGCGGCAACCGCCGCGCCACCATCTGCCCCTCCTGCGCCCACACCTACCAACGCGACGCCTACCAACTCCTCCGCGCCGGCCTCGTCGGCGGCAAAGGCATCCCCGAAACCGTCGCCGCGCACCCGGCAGTGTTCGCCACCTTCACCGCACCATCCTTCGGCACCGTCCACACCCGCGTGGTACGCAAACACACCTGCGGCAACCGCCACCGCTGCGACTGCCGACCCGAACCCTGCCACGCCCGACGCGACCACGGCCTATGCCCCCACAACCGGCCCGCCGTCTGCTGGGCCCGTCACGAACCCGGCGACACCGCCCTCGGCCGACCGCTATGCCCCGACTGCTACGACCACGACCACCAGGTCGTATTCAACCTGTTCTCCGGCGAACTCTGGCACCGCACCAAACAAGCCGCCCAACGCTGGCTGGCCAAACTCGCCCGACGCCGCGGCATCCCCCGCGTCGAGGTCGTCACCGCCACCGGCAAAACCCGCACAGTTACCCCAGTACGACTCTCACCCGGCAAAGTCGCCGAACTCCAAGCACGCGGAGCAGTCCACTTCCACGCCGTAGCCCGCCTCGACGGCGTCGACGGCCAGGACCCCGACACCATCGTGCCCCCGCCCGCCGGATTCACCACTGCCGACCTCATCGACGCCCTCCGCCACGCCGCCGAACAGATCACCTTCGACACCCCCTCACACCCGGACCGGCCCGACGGCTGGCCGATCACCTGGGGCGAACAAGTCGACCTAGAGCCAATCACCACCGGCACCGACGGTGACGTCACCGACGGCATGGTCGCCGGCTACCTTGCCAAATACGCCACCAAAAGCACCGAGGCCACCGGGCACACCTCCACCCGCCTCACCGCCGACACCATCGGCGACTACGCCGACCCAGACGGCGACCACACCGCCCGCCTCATCGACGCCTGCTGGCGCATCGGCCGACCTACCGGCACACCCGTCCCCCTATCGGAACGGCCCCGCGACCCCCGACCCACACCCAGCTTCATCGACCGCTGGCAGTGCCCCGACTGCGGCACCCACACCCGCTACCCCACCTGCCCCACCTGCGTCGCCCACCGTCAAGCCGCCCTTGACACCAAACCCGCCAACCAGCCACAAGCCACCAACCCATACACCCGACTACGCCGATGGGCACACATGCTCGGCTACGGCGGCCACTTCCTCACCAAATCCCGCCGCTACTCCGTCACGTTCCAGCTCCTACGCGACACCCGCGTCGCCTACCGCCGCCACGAGCACCAGGCCCACGAACACCCTCCGGCCGGCGGCCAACTAGCCGACCGACTCGACAACGACCCGCCCCTGATCGTCGGCACCCTCACCTTCATCGGCGTCGGCTGGCACACCACCGGAGACGCCCTCCTCGCCAACACCGCCGCCGCGATGGCCAGAGAGCGACACCAGATCGCACGAGAGGAGTTCGCCATCGTTGCCTGACTCGCCCACCCCTTCAGTCAAGACCGGCTTGATGGTCAACCGACGCCCAGAAGAGAGGACACGCCTTTGCCCACCACCCTGACCGCACCCGACAGAAAGGCGCTCTACCGCATCCCCGAAGCCGTAACCCTGCTCAGCCTGTCCCGCTCCGTGATCTACGAACAGATCCGCGCCGGGCGCCTGCGCACCGTCCAGCAAGGCCGCACCCGCCTCGTCCCCGCCGAAGCGATCACCGCCTACGTCGACCTACTCGAACAGGAAGCCACGGAAGGAGGCACCCGATGACCGCCCGCCGCGCCCGAGGAGAAGGCGGCCTGCACTGGGACGAAGCCCGGCACCGCTGGATCGCCACCGTCACCGTCGGCTACACCCCAGCCGGCAAACGCATCGTGCGCAAAGGCAGCGGCAAGACCAAAACCGAAGCCCGCACCAAACTGCGAGAGAAGATCCGCGACTACGAAGACGGACTCGGCTTAGTCCAGGACGGGCACACCGTGGCCGATGCACTCAACGACTGGCTCACCTACGGACTCACCCAGCAGTCTGAAAACACCAAGTCGAACTACACCACCCTCGTGCGCTCCCACATCATCAGCGACCTCGGAGCGAGGAAGCTGCGGGACCTCAGCGCTACCGACGTGGACCGCTGGCTCCTGGCCAAGTCCCACCACCTGAGCACCCGCACCCTACGGCTGCTCCATTCCTTGCTGAATCGCGCGGTCAACCGTGCAATGGCGCGAGACAAGGTCAAACGTAACGTGGTAGCTCTCTGCGCCGTTCCGACTGGCCGCAGCGGACGACCATCAAAGTCGCTCACCTTCGACCAGGCCCTGGCGCTCCTGGTTGCCGCCGAAGGCAGCTCGCTGCATGCCTACATCGTGCTTTCTCTTCTGACGGGCGCACGTACCGAAGAACTCCGTGCCCTCACCTGGGCACGCGTTGACCTGGCGGGCGACCCGGACCGCAACCCACCAACGCCACCCGCCATCCAGGTCTGGCGTTCGGTCCGCGTCGACGGAGACACCAAGACCAAGAAGTCCCGCCGCACACTGGCTTTGCCAGCCCGGTGCGTGAGCGCCCTCACCGCCCACCATGAACGCCAGGGCCGACCTGATGATGACTGCCTCGTCTTCGCCTCCACCGCCGGCACAGCCCTCGACCGGCACAATGTTCTTCGGGCCTTCCGCCCGGTCGTCGCCAAAGCGGACCTTGATCCGCGCGACTGGACCCCACGCGAGCTACGACACAGCTTCGTGTCCCTGCTGTCCGACAGCGGCATGAGCATCGAACAGATCGCCGACCTCTGTGGGCACTCTGGTACGACCGTCACCGAGGGCGTATACCGGCACCAGCTTCGACCGGTGCTCTTGAGCGGCGCGATCACCATGGACCGGCTCTTCGGCGCTGAGGCATAGTCACTCAGCTAGTCACCCAGCGATAAGCAAAGGGCACATCCATCAATCGGATGTGCCCTTTGAACTGCGTCGGGACGGCCGGATTCGAACCGACGACCCCTTGACCCCCAGTCAAGTGCGCTACCAAGCTGCGCCACGTCCCGATGCTCCCGCCGGCTTCCCCGCGACAGCCGGTACAGCTTACCGCACGATCTTTCCGCTGCCCGTATCCACCCCTCGGTGTCAACGCCCACCCTCCCGGGCAGGCCGGGAGGGTGGGGTGGGCTGCGGTTTAGCCGTGGGCCCTGCCGCGACCACCGGGGCCGACCTTCTTGCGGGGGCGGACCGAAATCTCGATCGGACTGCCCTCGAAGCCGAACTCTTCCCGGAGCTTGCGCTCCACGAACCGCTGATAGCCCGCGTCCAGCGGGCCCGTGGTGAACAGCACGAACCGCGGCGGTGCCGCTCCCGCCTGGGTGGCGAAGAGAATCTTCGGTGCCCGCCCCCCACGAACCGGGTGCGGGGTCGCCTGCACCAGCGCGGTGAGCCACGCGTTGAGCTGTGCCGTCGGTACCCGCGTCTCCCAGCTGGCCAGTGCCCGCCGGAGCGCTGGGGCGAGCTTGTCTACCGCACGTCCGGTCCGGGCGGAGAGGTTCAGGCGGATCGCCCAGGGAATACGGCGCAGCTCCCGCTCGATCTCCCGGTCCAGGTAGTACCGACGGTCGGCGTCCACCAGGTCCCACTTGTTGAAGGCGATCACCAGGGCCCGGCCGGCATCGGTAACCATCGACAGGATTCGCTGGTCCTGTTCACTGATGACCTCGCTGGCGTCAAGCAGGACCACTGCGACCTCGGCGGCCTCGATCGCCGAGGCGGTGCGCAGGCTCGCGTAGTACTCGGTGCCGCTGGCCTGGCCGACCCGCTTGCGCAGGCCGGCGGTGTCGACCAGCTGCCAGGCCTCGCCGCCGATCTCGACCAGGCTGTCCACCGGGTCGACGGTGGTGCCGGCGACCGCGTCCACGACTGCCCGGATCTCCCCGGAGAAGCGGTTGAGGAGGCTGGACTTGCCGACGTTGGGCCGGCCGACGAGGGCGACTCGACGGGGGCCACGCGGACGGTCCTCGACGATCTTGGGTGCTTCCGGTAGCCGGTCCAGGATGAGGTCGAGCAGTTCGCCGGCGCCCCGGCCGTGTAGGGCCGAAATCGGATAGGGCTCCCCCAAACCTAGCGACCAGAGCGCGGATGCCTCCATTTCGATGGAGCTGTTGTCGGCCTTGTTCGCCACCAGGATCACGGGCTTGGCGCTGCGGCGCAGCATCTTCACTGCTGCCTCGTCCACGTCAGTGGCGCCCACCACCGCGTCCACCACGAACAGCACCACGTCGGCGGTGGTGATGGCCGACTCCGCTTGGGCGGCGATGGCGGCGGCACGGTCCTTCGCATCCGGCTCCCAGCCGCCGGTGTCGACGACAGCGAACTGTCGGCCGTTCCACTGCGCGTCGTATGGAACCCGGTCCCGGGTCACCCCGGGTACGTCCTCGACGACCGCCTGCCGACGCCCGATCAGTCGGTTTACCAACGTCGATTTTCCCACGTTGGGCCGGCCAACCACGGCCACCACCGGCTGCGGGGCCGTGGCCTCCTCGGCACCGGGTTCAGGGCCGTCCCACCCCACCCAACCGGTTGGCTCGTTCATCGATCCACGCCCCGCTCGGCCAGCATCTCCTGCAGGCGCACCACGACCTCGTCAATGCCGAGTTCGGTGGTGTCCAGCACCACGGCGTCCGGGGCTTGCGTCATCGGGTCGGCCTTGCGAGTCGAGTCCAACTGGTCCCGGCGGGCCAGGTCGGCGGCGGTGCGACCCGCGTCGGTGGCGTCCTCGGCGCTGCGTCGGGCTGCCCGGGCCGCCACGGACGCGGTCAGGTAGACCTTCAGATCAGCGTCGGGGGCCACCACCGCGCCGATATCGCGCCCCTCCATCACGATCCGACCGGCGGCGGTGGCGAGGTCCCGCTGCCGGGTGACGAGCATCGAGCGGACCGCCGGTACGGCGGCCACGGCTGAGACCGCCCCGGTCACCTCGGGTCCGCGGATCTCCTCCTCGACGGGTACGCCGTCAGCGGTCACGCCGGATCCCTCGGGATCGGTGCCGATGCCGAGCTCGGTTTCTCCGGCGACCTTGGCCACGGCCGACGGGTCAGCCAGGTCGACTCCGGAGCGCAGTACCGCCCAGGTGACCGCCCGGTACATCGCGCCGGTGTCGAGGTAGCGGGCACCCAGGGCGATCGCGAGTCGCCGGGAAACGGTGGACTTACCCGAACCGGACGGCCCATCCACAGCGACCACGCAGCGCCCGGTCCGTACGTTTTCCTCCACCGCAATCCTCCTCAATCCGTACCTCGCGATACCCGCGAGCGGTTTCTGCCCGCCGACAATGATGCCTGGCACGGTGCGGTCCCCTCGTGCCGGACCTCCGGCAGCGACCGCCCCCCCACGCGGTGGGCCGCACGGAGCTTACCGGCTGCGGTACCCGCCACCGCGGGCGTCAGTCGCCGACCGCCTTGAACAACGCGGCGACCTCCGCGTTGGTGAGCCGACGGGTGCGCCCGGCGCGGAGGTCCCCGAGTCGGATCGGCCCGATCGAGGTACGCACCAGCCGGGACACCGGATGGCCGACCGCATCGAGTAGGCGCCGCACGATGTGTTTGCGTCCTTCGTGCAGGGTGACCTCTACCTGGGCGGTTTTGCCCAGCGTGTCCACGAGGCGGAACGCGTCCACCGTCACCGGGCCGTCGGTCAGCTCGACACCGGCGGCGAGGCGCCGGCCCAGCGACCGCGGAATCGGACCGGAGACCTCACACAGGTAGGTCTTGGGCACCCCGTAGGAGGGGTGCATGAGGCGATGCGCGAGCGTGCCGTCGTTGGTGAGCAACAGCAGGCCCTCGCTGTCCGCGTCGAGCCGTCCGACGTGGTAGACCCGCTGTTCCACCCGGTTGCCGAGGAAATCGGCGAGGGCAGTCCGGCCCTTCTCGTCTGCCATGGTGGAGACGACGCCCCGGGGCTTGTTCATGGCGAGGTAGACCAGACGGGTGTCGGCCTGGAGGCGCTCACCGTCTACCTGGATGGTGTCGGTGGTCGGATCCGCCCGGTCACCGAGCTGGGCGACTCGGCCGTTCACTGTCACCCGCCGGCGGAAGATCAGATCTTCGCAGGCACGTCGAGATCCGACACCGGCGGCGGCGAGCACCTTCTGGAGGCGTTCCGGGCCGGTGTAAACGGGCGCGTCGGGTTTCGGGGCGCGGTTATCGCGAGGCATCGGCGAGGTCTTCCACATCGTCGGGGAGGAACGGAGCGAGCGGCGGCAGGTCGGTGATGCTGTCCACGCCGAGCTTCTCCAGGAACAGGGAGGTGGTCCGGTAAAGGTGGGCACCGGTTTCCGGTTCGGTGCCGCACTCCTCCACCAGTCCGCGGGAGACCAGGGTACGGATCACCCCGTCGCAGTTCACACCGCGGATGGCGGAGATCCGGGATCGGGTCACCGGCTGTTTGTAGGAGACCACGGCCAGGGTCTCCAGCGCGGCCTGGGTCAGCCGTACGGTCTGGCCGTCGAGGACGAACCGCTCCACGTACCCGGCGTATTCCGGTCGGGTGTACAGCCGCCACCCGCCGGCTGCTCGGCGCAGCTCGAAGCCGTGCCCGCGGGTGGTGTAGTCGGTGGAGATGGCGTGCAGCATCGCCCGGACCCGTTCGAGCGGCTGCTCCAGCACGTCGGCGAGGGTCGTCTCGGCGACCGGCTCGTCCACGACCAGGAGGATCGCTTCCAGGGCGCCGTGCAGCTCGGCGTCGCCGAGCACCGACGCGGGGGGTGGCGCCGGCCCCCGTTGGCGGGATCGTCCCCGGTCGGGTACAGATTCCCGGCCAGCACCAGCCGATTCTCCGGGTACGGCGACGGTGCGGCCATTCTCGGCGGCACCGGGTGGTTCGGGGTTGGGTTCTCCCCCGCTCGGCGCGGTAGCGGCTTGTGCCTCCTCGACCGGTTTGGCCGATGTCTCGCGGTGGCGTTCCCATGGCGGGATCCACGCGGCGGCCTGGTCGGCCAGGGAGTCCCCGTGTTCCTCGTCACCCATCTCGCTCGTCCTCTGTCGTAGCCGGCCTTCCGCCGGGTGGCGCCGACCCGGCCGGGTACGACCTGGTCGCCGGGAGTGGCGTTGCCTCCCCGCGCCTGAAGTCGGCCGGCCCGGAGTCGGCTGCCCCCGAATTGACCGGCCCGGAGTCGACCGGCCCCGAGTCGGCCCGCCGGGCCCCGTCGGACCCGACGGTGGGGAGCGTCCCCGCATACTCGTCGATATCCAGGTCATCACCGCCGTCGAGGGGGCCGGTCCAGCGTACGGTCAGCTCTTCCAGGGCCTCTTCCTGGGCGAAGGCGACCAGCCCTTCCCGGTAGAGTTCCAGCAGGGCGAGGAAGCGGGCCACCACCTCGAGAAGGTTCTCGCAGTCCGGACAGAGCCCGGTGAACGTGGCCGTACCGACCCGGCGTAACCGCTCAGCAATGATCTCGGCGTGCTCCCGGACGCTGACCCGCACCTGGTGCACGTGCGCGATGGACACCTCGGGCGGCGGTTTCGGGGTGAACACCCGGACAGCCAGGTCCCGTAGCCGCTGCGGGCCGATGCCGAACACCAGGTCGGGCAGGGCCTGCGCGTACCGTGGCTCCAGCGTCACCGCCCGCGGGTACCGCCGCCCGCCGATCTCCTCGAGCGCCGCGATGTGCGCCGCCGCCTCCTTGTACGCCTTGTACTGCAGCAGCCGCGCGAAGAGCAGATCCCGGGCTTCCAGCAGGGCCAGGTCCGCCTCGTCCTCGACCTCGGCGGCGGGTAGCAACCGGGCCGCTTTGAGGTCGAGCAGAGTGGCGGCGACGAGCAGGAACTCGCTGGTCTCGTCCAGATCCCAGTGCTCACCCGATGCCCGCAGGTAGGCGATGAACTCGTCGGTTACCTGGTGTAACGCCACCTCGGTGACGTCGAGCTTGTGCTTGCTGATCAGTTGCAGCAGCAGGTCGAACGGGCCGGTGAAGTTGGCCAACCGAACGGTGAAACCGCTGGTCTCCTCCCCGCCGCTGGCGGTGGTACTGGCCCCGGAGGATGCGGGCTGGTCGAGGGGCGGTGCGGTCACCGGCAAACCGTAGTCCACCACCTGGGCGCCCCACTCCCGGTATACCGCTCCGCCTGGCTGCCGGTCTACCGCTCCGCCTGGGCGGCGATCACCTCACGGGCGAGTTGCCGGTAGTTACGCGCGCCGGAGGAGGCCGGGTCGAGGGTGGTGATCGGTGCCCCGGCGACAGTGGACTCGGGGAACTTCACGGTCTTGGTGATCACCGTCTGGTAGACCTTGTCGCCGAAAGCCTCGACCACCCGCTGCAGCACCTGGCGACAGTGGGTGGTGCGGCTGTCATACATGGTGGCGAGGATGCCTTCAAGCTCCAGGTCGAAGTTGAGTCGCTCGCGAACCTTGTCGATTGTGTCCAGCAGCAGGGCCACGCCGCGGAGGCTGAAGAACTCGCACTCCAACGGGATGAGCACACCGTGGGAAACGGTCAGCGCGTTGATCGCCAGTAGCCCCAGGGAGGGCTGGCAGTCAATCAGGATGAAGTCGTATTCCTTGCGGATGCTCTTCAGCACCCGCGCCAGCGCCATCTCCCGGGCGACCTCGTTGACCAGCTGAATCTCGGCAGCGGAGAGGTCAATATTGGCCGGAAGCAGGTGCAGCCCTGCCACGTCGGTCTTGATCAGCACATCGTCGCAGGTAACGTCGTCCTGCATGAGGAGGTTGTAGACCGACAGGTCGAGGTTGTGCGGGTTGACTCCCAGACCGACCGAGAGGGCGCCCTGCGGGTCGAAGTCGACCAGCAGCACCCGGCGGCCATACTCGGCCAGCGCGGCGCCCAGGTTGATGGTCGTGGTGGTCTTGCCGACCCCGCCCTTCTGGTTCGCCATCGCGATGATGCGGGCGGGGCCGTGCCGATCAGTCGGCATCGGTTCGGGGATCGGCTTCCGCGTGGTGTATGCGGCCGGATCTGCCGGGCCCAGGTCATTGCCGAGTGTGGACTGCTGCTCGCGGAGCTCCGACGTCCAGGTCTCGGCACGGCCACCGTTGCCAACCATGTCTTCGTTGCCCCCTCCCGACGACCACACCGGCGTCGGAGCCGACCGACGTCCTTCGCGACGCCGTCGCGAATCCTGGCCGCGTCACTTCCGCCAGGTCCGCGCCGAACCTGACTGTACGCCACCGACGAGCAGGCCGCTCAGCACCGGTCCGGCGTGTCACACCCGTCAACCGAGCGCCCGCGGGTGGGCGGTCGCGTACACCTCCCGTAGCCGTTCGACGGTGACCAGCGTGTAAACCTGGGTGGTGGTGACCGAGGCGTGGCCGAGAAGTTCCTGCACCACGCGCACGTCGGCGCCACCGTCGAGTAGGTGAGTGGCGTAGGAGTGACGCAACGTGTGTGGGGAGACCGCCTGCGGCCCGGTATCCGGCAGGCCGGCGCGCCGGGCGGCGCCGCGCAGGATGGCCCAGGCACCCTGCCGGGACAACGGGCCGCCGCGGGAGTTGAGGAAGACCGCCGGAGTGCCTCGGCCGGCGGCGGCGAGGCCGGGGCGGGCGCGCACCAGGTAGGCGTGCAGCGCAGCCACGGCGTACCCGCCGATCGGGACCAGTCGGTTCCGCCCACCCTTGCCCCGCAGGTGTACCGCACCGGCGTCGGTGTCCAGGTCGTCGACGGCGGCGCCGACCGCCTCGGAGATCCGCGCGCCGGTGCCGTACAGGAACTCCAGCAGCGCCCGGTCCCGCAGCCCGAGCGGTGCCTCCGCACCGCCGGCGGAGACCGGACCGGCGGCGGCGTCCAACAGCCGGATCACGTCGTCAACCGGCAGCGCCCGGGGCAGCCGGCGGGGCGGTGCGGGTGGGCGGACCTCCCGGCTCGGGTCGGCCCCGGCCAGGCCCTCGCGCAGCGCGAAGCGGTGCAGACCGCGTACGGCGCTGACGGCCCGGGCCGCGGAGGACGCCGCGAGGGGCGGGCGTTCCTCGTCCCCGACGCGCAGCCGGGCCAGGTGGGCTTCCACCTGGCCCGGGGCGACCGACGCCAGGTCGGTCACCCCGCTCGACGCGAGGGTGTCCAGGTAGCGGGCCAGGTCCCGCCGGTACGAGGCGAGGGTGTTCGCCGCGAGTCCCCGCTCGACGGCGAGGTGGTCCAGGTAGCCGCGGACGGCGCGGCGTAGGGCCGGCGCGGGAGCCGGTCCGGCCTCGGCCGCTGTGGCTTCCTCGCCGCCGGTCAGGCCAGCACCTCGGCCAGTGGCAGGGCGGCCACGCCGTGCGCGTCGGCGACCGGGCCGTAGACGACCTGACCATCGTGGGTGTTCAGGCCCAGTGCGAGCGCGGGGTCCCGACGCAGTGCCTCCCGCCAACCGAAGTTGGCCAGTTCCAGGGCGTACGGCAGGGTCACGTTGGTCAGCGCGTAGGTGCTGGTGTGTGGCACCGCCCCGGGCATGTTCGCCACGCAGTAGAAGACGGAGTTGTGCACCGAGTACGTGGGGTCGGCGTGGGTGGTGGGATGCGAGTCCTCGAAGCAGCCCCCCTGATCGATGGAGATGTCGACCAGCAGGCTGCCCGGTTTCATCCGGGCGACCAGCTCGTTCGAGATCAGGGTCGGTGCCTTGGCGCCGGGCACCAGCACCGCGCCGATGACCAGGTCCGCGTCCAGCACCGCCCGTTCGATCTCGTACGCGTTGGAGGAGATCGTCTGCAGGTGCCCTCGGTAGATCGCGTCGGCCTGCCGCAGCCGGGCCACGTTCTTGTCCAGCAGCAGCACCTCGGCCTGGAGGCCGAGCGCGATGGCGGCGGCGTTCATCCCGGAGACGCCGGCACCGATCACCACGGTCTTCGCCGCGTACACGCCGGAGACGCCGCCCATCAGTACGCCACGTCCACCGCCCTGGGCCTGTAGGTGGTAGGCGCCGACCTGCGGGGCGAGCCGCCCGGCCACCTCGGACATCGGGGCGAGCAGGGGCAGCGACTGGTCGGGCAGTTCGACGGTCTCGTACGCGATGGCGGTGACCCCGCGGTCCATCAGCGCGTCGGTGCACTCCTTGGAGGCGGCCAGGTGCAGGTAGGTGAAGAGGACCTGGCCCGGCTGCATCCGGTGGTACTCCTCTGCGACCGGCTCCTTGACCTTCAGTACCAGCTCGGCGCTCTCCCACACCTCGTCCGCGGTGGGGAGGATCGTGGCGCCGGCGGCGGCGAAGTCCTTGTCGCTGGTGCTGGAGCCGGCGCCGGCGCCGGACTCGATGAGGACCTGATGGCCGGCGCGGACGAACTCGTTGACGCCCGCAGGCGTGATCGCCACTCGGTACTCGTGATTCTTGATCTCACGTGGGATGCCGACCTTCACGATGCAGCCCCCTCCTCCAGGGCTGCTCGCCCCGGCTACACGGCGTCACTGCGGCTCCGTTGCCGCAGTGCTCAAGTCCCGCCGGCGGCAGTCTAGGCCGGAGTTGACCGTCGGGGAGCCAACACTGTGACATCTCGTCGGTGCTCCCACTGACGATGTGTCAGGCGGTGCGGCCGGCGCTCGGCGGTAGTGCGCTTCACTGCCACCGAGCCGGGCCGACGGAGTCCGCCAGTGGATCACTATCGTGCCGCCTCATGACCGTGACGGGGACCGTTAGCGGTCCCCGTCACCACGGACTCAGCGCGGCAGTGGTGTCCCGGCCGGGCGCAGCGCCGTCCAGCCCTCGTCCCGGGTGCGAGCGGCGGCGAGTAGCCCGGCCACCGTCGCGGCGTTGGTGATCCCCCCAGCCAGAACCATCTCCACCGCCTCGTCCAGGGCGACCCGGACGATCTGAAGATCGGCTTCTTCCTCGGACCGGCCGTGTCGCCGGCCGACCGGCACCTCGGTGAGGTCGCGGGCCAGGAACACCCGGACCAGTTCATTGGTGAACCCGGGTGAGCTGTGCACATCGACCAGGACATCGAGCCGACCGGCGTTCAGGTCAGCCTCCTCGGCCAGTTCCCGGCCGGCGGCAGCGGCCGGGTCCTCGCCCGCGATATCCAGCAGGCCGGCCGGCAGCTCCCACAGGTGCCGGCCGACCGGGTGCCGATACTGCCGGATCAGCACCACCCGACCGGCCTCGTCCAGGGCCACCACCGATACCGCGCCGGGGTGTCGGGCACAGTCCCGCAGGGCGGTGCCGCCACCGGGCATGGTTACCTCGTCGGTGACCACATCGAAGATCCGACCCCGGTACCGCTCGACGCGCGAACGCACCTGGTAACGGTGCCCTGCCGTGCTCACGAAGTCGAAGCCGCCGGCACCGTGGAGGTCCCGCCGTTGCTGGCTGCCGTCGTCGCCGTACCGTCCAGGTCGACCGGGAGCTGATCAGCCTGCGAGTACGCGAGCGCCGCCGCCACGAAGGACGCGAACAGCGGGTGCGGGCGGGTCGGCCGGCTCTTCAGCTCCGGGTGCGCCTGGGTGGCCACGAAGAACGGGTGCAGGTCGCGGTCCAGTTCGACGAACTCGACCAGCCGGCCGTCCGGCGAGGTCCCCGAGATGTGCAGGCCCGCCTTGGTGAGCAGGTCACGGTAGGCGTTGTTCACCTCGTACCGGTGCCGGTGCCGCTCGCTGACCTCGGTGCTGCCGTACGCCTCGGCGACGATTGACCCCTCGGTGAGCACCGCTGGCCAGGCCCCGAGCCGCATGGTGCCGCCGAGGTCGCCCCGGCCCGCGACGATGTCCTCCTGGTCGGCCATGGTGGCGATGACCGGATGCATGGCCTCCCCGTCGAACTCCAGCGAGTTCGCACCGTCCAGCCCGGCGAGGTGGCGGGCCACCTCAATGGTCATGCACTGGAGGCCGAGGCAGAGGCCGAGCAGCGGAACGCCGTTCTCCCGGGCGTGCCGGACGGCGCCGACCTTGCCCTCGATACCGCGGACGCCGAACCCGCCCGGGATGACGACACCGTCAACACCGGCCAGGGCGGCCGCGGCACCGGCCGAGGTGACACATTCGTCGCTGGGCACCCACTTCAGCCGGACCCGGGCCCGGTGCCCGAAGCCGGCGGCACGGATCGCCTCACTCACCGACAGGTACGCGTCGGGCAGGTCAACGTACTTGCCCACGAGCGCGACGGTGATCGTGTGCCGGGGCTGGTGCACCCGCTCCAGCAGGTCGTCCCAGCGCGCCCAGGCCACGTCCCGGAAGGAGAGGCCGAGCCGACGCACCACGTACGCGTCGAGGCCCTCCCGGTGCAGCACCTTCGGGATGTCGTAGATGCTGGGTGCGTCCGCGGCGGCGGTGACCGCCTCCAGGTCAACGTCGCAGTAGAGGGCGAGCTTCTGCTTGACCTTGTCCGGGATTTCCCGGTCGCAGCGCAGTACCAGTGCGTCCGGCTGGATGCCGATGCTGCGCAGCTGCGCGACCGAGTGCTGGGTGGGCTTGGTCTTCAGCTCGCCCGACGGCGCCAGGTAGGGCACCAGCGAGACGTGCAGGTAGAAGCAGTTGTCCCGGCCCAGATCGTGACGAATCTGCCGGATGGCCTCCAGGAACGGCAGCGACTCGATGTCGCCGACGGTCCCGCCGACCTCGGTGATGACGACGTCCGGCACCTGGCCCTCGCCGTCCGGTTCGGCCATGCCGAGCACCCGCGACTTGATCTCGTTGGTGATGTGCGGGATGACCTGGACGGTGTCCCCCAGGTACTCACCGCGCCGCTCCTTGGCGATCACGTCCGAGTAGATCTGCCCGGTGGTGACGTTGGCCTTCCCGGACAGGTCCCGGTCGAGGAACCGCTCGTAGTGCCCGACATCGAGATCGGTCTCGGCGCCGTCCTCGGTGATGAAGACCTCACCGTGCTGGAACGGATTCATCGTCCCCGGATCCACGTTGAGGTAGGGGTCGAGCTTCTGCATCACCACACGCATGCCACGCGCGGTGAGCAGGCTGCCGAGGCTGGAGGCGGTCAGGCCCTTTCCCAACGAGGAGGCTACGCCCCCGGTGACGAAAATGTGCCTGGTCGTCTGTACTGAAGGGGCCAAGGCCTGCTCCCGTGTCGTCTGTCGCGGTCGTGCAGACCGCCGTGCCGATCAGCAGAGTGATCACGCGATCCACGGGATTCCACGCTAACACCCCACCTGGTCCCGCCGCCCGGCGCACCCGCTGATGGCATCACCTACCGCTACCGGATCAGGCCGACGTGACCTCGGCTGATGCCCGAGCCGTCGGGATCTTACCGGCGGTCGGGCCGGCCTCCCGCCGGTCCACCGCCGCCGAACCGGCGTCGCCGTCCGCAGCCGGTCCCGGGTGCTCGGCCGGACCGACGCCAGCCGGTGGCGAGCCAGCCGGGTCACCTGCGGCACCGGTGTCATCCGAGCGCTGACCTCGATCTGGCCCACCGCCGGTGCCGATCGAACCCGCGGGGCCGGCGTCCCCGCCGGACGTCGGACTGGTCCGGTCGGTGGAGTGGTCCAGGACCCGCAGCGCGGCGAGGGCCGCCATCGGCACCAGCACCGCGACCGCCGCCCCGGCGACGTCCAGCGCCACCCCGCCCAGCAGTCCGCCGAGCACCGCCGCGACCGCGGTGCCGGTCATCGCTCCCCGAACCGCCGGGTAGATGCCGAACAGCCGCCGCAGGCCACCCCACGGCTGCAGCAGGGCGAACCACACCAGGAGCACACCGGCCAGGGTCAGCACCGTCAACGGGCTGTCAAAGAACGTCCTCAGGTTGGCGGAGCTGACCCGGTGCACGCTCAGGCCCCCGGTCCCGTCGCCAACCGCGGCCAGGAACCGGCCCAGATCGCCTCGCTCGCCGATCGGACGGCCGAGGTCGACCAGGGCGAAACCCACCGTCACCGCCAGCCCGGCCATCGTTGCCCAGGCCAGGCGGGTAAGCGTCAACCAACCACTGGCGCTGATCGCCGCGGCGAGGCTCACCCCGGCGGTCAACGCGACCGCCCCGGTGGAGTCGGCACCGAGGTAGGGGCTGCCGACCAGCACGACGGCGACCCCACCGACGACCACGATCACCACCGGTCGCCGGGAGCGACGAACTCGCTGGGCGAGCCAGCCGGCCAGGAGCAGCACCCCGGCCAGCAGCACCCCAAGTCCCACCGTGCCCAGGCCGACGAAGCGGCCCCCATCCACCGCGGAGTAGCCCACGACGCCGTTGAGCTGCAGGTGAGCGCCGGTCAACACGTCGGCGCCGACCGTCAGCGTAGCCAGAAACGCCACCGCTCCCAGCGGCCCGAGGGTGCTCCCATAGCTGGGCAGGAACCGGACGAGCGCCGTCGCGGCGACGATCGACGCGAGGGTGGCCCCGGCGAAGTACCACCCGGGGTGCCCACCCCGCCACCACGGGACCAGGTCTGCCAGGAGTGCGGCCGGCAGGGCAAGCGCAGCCGCGACGAGCAGCAACTCCATCACCGCGACGATCCGCCGGGACACCGGCTGCGGGCCGTACGGGCCGGCGTGCCGTCGAGCCCGGCGCAGCAGCGGTAGCACGGCCACCCCGAGGAGCACCTGCACGGCGGCGAGTAACCCGAAGAACCAGCCGGCGACCCGGCGCTGGGCTGTGGCCTCCCGATCGGCGTCCACCGGGCCGGCGATCGCGGTGGCGAGGTCGGCGGGCCGGCCACCGACGGATTCGGCGGGCCGCCCCAGAAACGAACGCTCGGGCAGTGGCCGGCCCAGGGCGGTCAGCGCGGTCGGTGCGAGGTCAACCAGTTGCAGGTAGCCCGGACGGTCGGTGGTCGGGGAGGTCAGCCAGCCGCGTTCCCAGCCGTCACCATCGGCGACCGCGACGTGCAGTCGGGACGGCTCCTCGGTGTCCGCCACACCGGCGACGATGACCAGGGAGCGGGGCGGGCGGGCAGCCAGCACCCGGGCCAGCCGCGCGTCGGCCGCGCGGGCGGCAGCGGCCCGGTCCGCCGGATCCGTACCAGCGACCGCACCAAGATCGACGATGCTGAGCACGCACGAGCGCAGGAGGTCGGTCGGGTCCCCCGGCAGTTCCGGCGCGTACCGGTCCACCCGGCCAAACGGCCGGGCGGCGGCCACCGCCGCACCCGGGCCCACCGCAACCGAACAACGCACCGACTCCGACAGCGAGCCAGGCACGGCCCCCCAGGGGAGCCGTTCCTGGTTCGGTAGGACGGCACCCTCCTGATCTGGCAGGTTCGCACCGATTCCGTCCGGCCGCTCCACGACGACGTCGGTGGGCGGGCAGGCTCCCTCCGGCCGCTCGCCGGGCCAGGCGGCGAAGCTGCCCGCCCCAAGGGTGAGCCAGCCGTCCACCGGGCAGGTGGGCTGCTGGGCGGAGCGCGCCGCCAACGACCCGATCGAGCCCTCCTGCGCCAACCGCCACAGCGTTGGTGTCGTCTCCGCGTCCACGTCTTCCCAGCGCAGCCCGGCAACCCCGGCCAGGACCACGAAATCGGCGGTCCGCTCCGGGGTACGGGACGCCGGCCGGGCGGCCAGCGCGGCGACACCGAGCGCCACGACGAGTAGCGTCAGCAGGGCGGGGGTGAGTCGGCGCAGCATCACGGCTGTCCTGTCGAGGATGCGTCAGCGTCCGGGCTGGTGGGCCCGGCCATGCCCGGGGACAGTTCGGCATAGAGGGCGACGAGTTGGGCGCAGGTCTCCGCCTCGGTCGGCCAGGTATCCGCCTGCCGGCGGGCCCGCTGACCCAGTTCGGCCCGGCGGGCCGGATCAACCAGCAGGCCACCGACGGCGGTGTCAACCGCCTCGACATCACCCGGCGGCACCAGAATGGCCGCGTCGTCGACCAGCTCCGGCAAACCGCCGACCGCGGTCGCCACCAGCGGCACACCGACCCGCATCGCCTCCTGCGCGAACAGCTGCCGGGCCTCCCAGTCGCTGGTGACCACGGCGATGTCGGCGCCGGCCAGCAGGTCGGCCACATCAGTACGGTGCCCGAGCAGGGTCACCGGTGCGCGAGCAGCAGAGATCCGGGCGGCCAGTTGCAGGTACGCGGGTCCGCTACCGGCGATCACCACCGCCGGCACCGGGTCGCGGGCCCGCCACCGGGCAGCGGCGTCAACCAGGACGTCGTACCGCTTCTGGGGATGCAGTCGGCCAACCGAGAGGATCAGCGGCTGGTCGTTGCCGACGCCGAACTCGGCGCGGACCGCGTCGCGGCGGCGGTGCGGCTCGGGCAGGGGCGGCGCGGCGACCGGGGCGAACCGGGCGTCCGGCGCACCCAGGGCGGTGGCGCGTGCGACCAGGTCGGCGGAAGCACCGAGGGTCACCTGAGCGCCACGGGCAACAACCCGCTCGACCAGGCGGGACACGCTGCCGCGCAGGCCGCCGCTGAGGACGGCATTGTGCCAGGTCACCACCAGTGGGGCAGCTGGCCGGGCGACGACGGCGACCAGTCCGGCGCGCAGCCCGTGCGCATGCACCACAGCGACCGGTTCGGCGGCTAGGGCCCGGCGAAACGCGGTCACCGCCCGCAGGTCGGCGGGGGTCGGGCTGGCGGGAATCTCCACCGCCCGGAAACGGGCGCCGGCACCGGTGAAATCGAACTGCTCTTCGGTCGCGGCCGGGCCGCAGACCAGCACCGCGACGCCCGCGCCGATCAGCCCGGTGGTCAACGACCGGACGTGTTGTCCCACACCGCCGGTGCTGGAGGCGAGCAGCAGGGCGACCGTGGCGCCCCGGCCGGCCCGCGGGGTCGGTTCCGTCACCGGGACACCGTCTCCTTCCCGTCGCCCCGCTCCGGGGGAACGTCATCCTTCCGCTGCCCGCCAGCCGGGGTGGCCGACCGCCTCCCGCGGGTCAGCCCGAGCTTTCGCAGCGCTCCGGCGAGCAGTGGTCGTACGTCCGGCCGGTCCAGTGTCCAGACCACCGCGAGGAACACGACACTGACCACGACACCGGACAGCATGCCCTGTACGAGGGCCACCGGCGCACTCGGGGTGCCGTCGATGGTCGCCAGCAGTGACCGCGCCACCGCCCAACCCACCAACGCCGCGAGCCCTCCGCCGACCAGGCCGGCGGTCCCGGCGCGACGGATTCCGGCGAGCGCGGTGGCGCCGGCGGTCCGTCGGACGGCGAGCACCAGCAGGGTACCGAGCACCATCATCCCCACCGAATTCGCCAGGGTGACCGCCGGAACCCGGTCCCGCAGCGGCAGCGCGGCGCTGAGCAGCAACGCCGCGGCGGGCACCACGAGAAAACCGACGGCGATCGCGCCGGTGGCCGCCCGCGCCTGTCCCCGCGCGTAGAGGGCACGGCTCAGCACGGCGAAGAGCCCGTAGCCAATCAAGCCGGGCGCGAAACCGGCGATCCCGGCAGCGGCGGTCGCCGCCGCGCCGCCGGCGAAGAAGAAGTGCCCCACTGGCACGGCCGTACCGACCAGGACGGCCGCACCGAGGCAGCTCAGCAGCAGCACTCCCCGGGCGGCGGGGGCCAGCGTTGCCCGGTACGCCGTCTCGTCCCCGACGGACCCGGCGGCGGCCAGGCTCGGATAGGCGGCTACCGCCAATGGCACCGCCAGCACCGCCCACGGCAGCAGGTAGACCGTCTGGGCGAGCTGGAACGCGCCGAGGTTGCTGACCGCACCGTAGGAGACCTGGTTCAGGCTCACCACGAGCGCCACCTGCTGCGCGGTCACCGTCACCGCGCCGGCCACCGCGAGTCCACCGACCCGGGTACGGGCGTCGGCGGGGAAGCTGAAGCCGAGCACCGGCGCGTATCCCAGCCGGCGGAACGGGATCAGCAGCGACAGGGAAAGCACCGCCACTCCGGCGGTTGTTCCCAACGACAGCAGCAGTTCACCGCCGCGGCTAACGCCCGCCACACTGGCCAACCGCCCCTCGGTGAGGGTGAAGCCCAGGTAGACCGCGATGACGGTGAGGCTGGACAGCAGTGGGGCGATCACCGGCCAGGCGAACCGGCGGTGCGCCTGGAGCACCCCGGTGAGCACGATGCCGACCCCGTACAGCGGCAGTTGCGGGGCGAACACCCGCAGCATCCGCTCGCCGCTGGCCTGCTGGGCGGGGTCCAGTCCGCCGCCCAGCAGCTCCACGATCGGGCCGGCCAGCAGTGCCACCGCCAACGCGAGTGGCACCAGCAGGGTAAGAACCCAGGTCAGCAGCGCCCCGGTGGTCCGGGCAACCGTCTCCCGGTCCGCCGCCGCCACCGGAGCGGCCAGCAGCGGCACCACCAGGCTGGCGAGGGCACCGCCGGCGACCATCTCGAAGATCACGTTCGGAGCGGCGTTCGCCACCACATACGTGCCACCAAGATCGGTGGGCGCGAGCGTCCAGGTGAACACGGCGGTACGACCAAAGCCGGCGAGCCGACTGACCACGGTGAGTACGGCGATCAGCGCGGCGGCCCCGGCTACTCGGCCGGCGGCGGCGGATGGGGCCGGTTTCGTCACGTCAGTCGGCGCGGCGGCCCAGCGCGTCCAGCTCGCGCAGCCCCGGGGTCTGCTGGATGACCTGGGTGAAGCTGATCCGCTCGCTGGCGGCGGTGAGCCCGGCGAGGACGGCGAGCAGACCGGCCCGGCCGGCCGGTCCGGTGCGCGCCGCGAGCGTGACGCCGAGCAGCGCACCGAGCGCGTTGGCGCCGCTGTCGCCGAGCATCACCTCCTCGGCGAGGTCAGCGGGGAGCAGCCCGGCGGCGGCGCCAGCCGCACCGGCGACGATCCCGCCGTGCCCACTGGCGACCAACGGTGCGCCGAGCAGCAGCCCGGACTTCACCGCCCGGCCGGGCCGCAGGTCGAGCAGGTTGACGAGGTTGGCGGTGCCGGCGATCACGCCCGCACCGAGGAGGACGTCCATGCCCCGGCCGACCGCGCCCTGCCGCTGCCGGCGCGGGTGCCGGGCGACATCCGGGTCACCGGCGAGCAGCGCGGCGGCGGCGAGCCCCGCCGCACCCACGCCGACGATCTTGACTAGGCCGGCGGTGATCCGCCCTTCGCGCAGCCCAGCTAGGTGCCCGGCGAAGCCTTTGGCGGCCTTCTGCTCCGGCCGGGCGCCGACCACGTCGTCGTAGAGCCCCACCGCCCCGGCGCCGAGGCCGGCGACCAGGGCAGCTCCGCCGGCAGCGGGACCCGGTGCGCCGGCGGCACCGGCGACCGCGGCACCGGTAGCGAGCGCCGGGCCGGCCGCCAGGGTCACCGGCCGGCCCCGAAAGTTCGTCCGCTCCAACGCTGGACCCGCCGGTGAGGTCCGTGTCGCACGCAACGCGTAACGGGCGACGCCGGCGCCGACGCCGGCGACGACGAGACGACCCAACCACCTCACGCCGTCACCTCGCGCGCCACAATGATCAACTGATCCGCTTGGCTGTTGCCCGCGGCGGGCTGCTCGGCACGCTCACTCACGCCGACTCCTTCCGGTTGGCTGGCCAGGACCTGATGTTGATCGTCACGATCATTGGGGCCGTCTAGGAACCAGCGACGCCGCGTTGTCGCCGACACCATAGTGACCGGCCTTGTCCTCGTTGACCTGCTGTACCAGGGCGAGCGCGGTGACCAGCTGCCCCTGGGTCGTGTTGGCGTTGTCGACCGTGGAGATCTCCCCGGCCAGCACCGCGTCGCCCCGAACGAAGGCCACCAGGTTCCCGTCTTCCGAGCCGTTGCCGCCGACCACAGTCGCGCCGGTCCGATCAAACTGCTCAGTGACCTTGACCACCGACTCGTCCTTTTTCGAGGATTCCTTGTCCGTGTACGGCAGGCCACTGACAACCACGACCGCCTCTGCCGACTGGGTGAGCCGCTCGGAGGTGGTGAGATAGTTGGCGTTGGCGTACGCGGCCAGCACGGCCCGCCGGTCGGCCTCACTGATCGGCGTCGCCTCCGGCGCCCCGTCCAACAGCACCGTGGCCAGCAACGCGCTGGAGGTCTCCACGCCGTGCCCATTGCCGGGCAGGTTGGTGGTCGGCGCGTTGGTGGGACGGGCCGCGGTGACGGCCAGCTCCAGCAGGTCGTTGTTGTTGTCCGGGTTGATGAACTTGTCCTGCAGGTCAACTCGGCCGACCACGTCGGCGTTGCCGAGCTGAAGCATCTTGACCACACCGTCGGTGTGTTTACGCCCCGTCGGCAGGCTGAGCACCAACACCCGCTTGCCGGTGAGCCGGCCCGGCAGGACCACCCCGGCCAACTCGGCGGCGAAGTCATCCTCACGGGTCAACTCCTCCTCAAGGTTGTTGACCGCCTGACGCCGCACCTGGTTGTCTTTCCGCAGCTCGTTGACGTTGTCATTGAGGGCGTCCGCCACCGGCCCGTTGAGCGCGGTGGTACCAACCACCAGGCCGATCGCCAGCGCCAGGAAAACCGCGGTCAGGGACACCACGTGGTACCGGAAGTTGATCACACCTGCAGCCTCTTTGTCGGGTGGACCGGCGTCAGAAGAGCCGTTCCAGCTGGAACACAAAATTGTTCCACCACTCGGAGACCACACCCAGGTACGCCTTACCGACGGTGGAGACCGCCACGGCCGAGGCCATCGCGGCAATCGCGGACAGCACCAGCAGCAGCAACGAGGACCCGGAGATGCCCTGCCGGTAGAGCCGGCTCACGCCTTTGGCGTCAACCAGCTTGCCGCCGACCTTCAGCCGGGTGAGGAAGGTCGACGCCATCCCACCCCGCCCCTTGTCCAGGAACTCGACGAGCGTGGCGTGCGTGCCGACCGCCACCAGGAGCGAGGCGCCCTTCTCGTCGGCGAGCAGCATCGCCAGGTCCTCGCTGGTGGCGGCGGCGGGAAAGGTGACCGCCGGGACGCCGAGACCATTGACCCGGGCCAGCCCGGGCGCCCGCCCGTCCGGGTAGGCGTGCACCACGACCTCAGCGCCGCACCGCAGCACATCATCGGTCACCGAATCCATGTCACCAATGATCAAATCGGGTGGGTAGCCGGCCTCGACCAGGGCGTCCGCCCCGCCGTCCACGCCAATGAGCACCGGCTTGAACTCCCGGATGTACGGGCGCAGCACATCCAGGTCGGCCTTGTAGTCGTAGCCGCGCACCACGATCAGGCAGTGTCGGCCCTGAATTTCGGTGCGGATGTCCGGAACGCCCACCCCGTACAGCAGCAGGTCCCGCTCCTGCTTCAGGTAGACCATGGTGTTCGCGGCAAACGCCTCCAGCTGGACCGAAAGCCCTTCCCGAGCATCGGCCATCGCCTTCCCGATGGTCTCCGCATCCTGCAGATCACCGTGGGCTACCGGCTCTTCGCCCAGATAGACCGTATTGCCATCGATCCGGACGGTGTCGCCCTCCTGGATCCGTTCGAAGACGCCCTCGCCCAGGTCGTCCAGGAGCGGAATACCGGCCTCGATCAGCACTTCCGGGCCGAGATTGGGATAGCGGCCCGAGACCGACGGCTTGGCGTTGAGGACAGCGCCGACACCAACCGCGACCAGTGAATCGGCGGCGACCCGGTCCAGGTCGACGTGATCGATCACCGCAATGTCACCGGGACGAAGCCGGCCAACCAGACGTTTGGTCCGGCGGTCCAGGCGGGCAATGCCGCTGGCCCGGCCCGGCTCAGCGGCTCGGGTCCAACGCAACATGGGTAGACGCATCGTGACCATCCTGGCATGTGAAGCGGGCGACCTTCACGCGACATGCCTGCCCGGGCCGCCAGTCCAGACAAGCACACTACTGCGTGGGGGCGGTGTGCCGGCGGTACGCCCGGCCCGCGGCTACGCCCGCCGCTCCCGCGCGGCAACCGCCAGCAACTCCTCAGCGTGCGCGATGCCCAGATCCGAATCCGGCAACCCCGCAAGCATACGGGCGAGTTCCCGCGCCCGTTCCATGTCCTCGACCACCCGCACCCCACTGGTCGTCACCGCACCACCGGTGTCCTTCGCCACCACCAGGTGCCGGTCGGCGAACGCAGCGACCTGGGGCAGGTGGGTGACGACGAGCACCTGGTGGCTGCGAGCCAGCCGGGCCAGCCGACGGCCGATCTCCACCGCGGCCTGGCCACCAACCCCGGCGTCAACCTCGTCGAAGACCAGCGTGGGCGGACCGCCCGAGCCGGCGAAGACCACCTCGATGGCGAGCATCACCCGGGACAGCTCACCACCGGAGGCACCCCGCTGCAGCGGCAGGGCTGGCGCACCCGGATGGGCCAACAGGCGCAGCTCCACCTCATCGCCGCCGTCTGGCCCGATCCCGACCTCGACACCATTGACCGAAAGGCCGGGTTCGGACTTCCCCACCGGGCGGGGCAGCACCCCCACCTCGACCCGAGAGTGCGGCATGGCCAACCCCGCCAGTTCCGTGGTGACCTGCGTCGCAAACCGGGCCGCCACCTCCTGCCGCGCCACCGACACCCGACCCGCCAACTCGGCCACCTCGCCGGCCAGCCGGGACACCTCCCGGTCCAACTCATCAAGCAGTTCGTCCGAGGAATCTAGATCGGACAGTTGGGCCCGCGCCCGCTCCGCCCAGGCGATCACCCCGTCGGTGTCGTCGGCGTACTTGCGGGTCAGCGCCCGCAACGCGACCCGCCGCTCGTAGACCGCCTGCAGCCGCGCCGGATCAGCGTCGAGCCCCGCCAGGTACGTCGACAACTCCGCGGAGACATCCGCGATCAGGGTCGCCGCCTCCTCCAAGCGAGTCGCCAGTTCCCCCAAGGCGGGGTCGGTGCCGGACTGCCCGTCCAGGGTGCGGCGGGCGGCGCCGAGTAGCGTCGTGACATCCGGGGTGTCCTCGGCGGCCTCCATTCCCCCAGACACGCACTGCTGGGCCAGCCGCGCCGCCGTCCGCAGCCCCTCGGCGTGCTCCAGCCGCTGCGCCTCCGTCTTGAGCTCGTCATCCTCGCCCGGCTGCGGATCAACCCGGGTGATCTCGTCGAGACCGAGGCGCAGCAGGTCGGCTTCCCGATTCCGCTCCCGCGCGTTTCGACGCCGGCTGGCCAGGTCGTCCACCACCGACCGCCACCGGGTATACACCTCGCGTAGCGCGTCGAGCAGCTTCTCGTGCTCCGGACCGGCGAACCGATCGAGCGCGGCGCGCTGCTCGGCCGGGCGCAACAACCGCAGTTGGTCAGACTGACCGTGCACCGCGAGCGCCTGCTCACCCACCTCGGCGAGCATCGACACCGGCATGCCCCGGCCGCCGAGATGGGCCCGAGAACGGCCTTCTGTGGTGACAGTGCGGCTGAGCAACACCGAGCCGTCCTCGTCCGGGTCACCGCCCGCGTCGATGATCCGGGCAGATACGGTCTCGGCTGCCCTTCCGGCCAGCCGCAGTCGACCCTCGACCACCGCGCGGCCGGGCTCGGCCCGCACCCGCCCGGTGTCGGCACGCCCGCCAAAGAGCAGACCGAGACCGGTCACCACCATGGTCTTACCCGCACCGGTCTCACCAGTGATCACGTTCATTCCGCCGGTCAACGGCAGCGTCGTGTCCTCGATGACACCCAGTCCGGTGATGCGTAGCTCTTCCAGCACAGCATCCGACAGTAGACGCGGTGCCCGACGCTTGACCAGTCGACAGCCGCGGGCACCGGCGGTGGCAAGCTCAGTGTCGGCCGCCCCGCCAGCCCTGCACCGGCAGATCAAACTTGGCCACCAGCCGGTCGGTGAACGGCCGGGCCGTCAGCTGCACGATCCGCACCGGCAGGGCCCCGCGCCGCACCGTCACCCGGGCTCCCGGCGGAAGGTCGTACACCCGCCGTCCGTCACAACAGAGCACCGCGAGGCTGGTGAAGGGGTCCACGGTGATGACGAGGGTGGACGTGGGCGCGGTGACCAGCGGCCGGCTGAAGAGCGCGTGCGCGCTGATCGGCACCAACAACAGGGCCTCCACCTCGGGCCACACGACCGGGCCACCGCCGGAGAACGCGTAGGCCGTGGAGCCGGTGGGAGTGGCGCAGACGACTCCATCACAGCCGTAGCGGGACAGCGGCCGCCCGTCAACGTCCACGAGGAGCTCGAGCATCTGGGCCCGCTCCCCCTTCTCAACGCTGATCTCGTTCAACGCCCAGGACTCGATCGTCGGTCCATCGTCGAACTCGGCAGTAACATCCAGGGTGAGCCGTTCGTCCACCGTGTAGTTACGACGCACCACATCCCGGACCACCGAGTCCAGGTGGTCGATCTCAGCCTCAGCGAGGAAGCCGACCTTACCGAGGTTGATCCCGAGTAGTGGCACCTTCGCCGGCCGGGCCAGCTCGGCGGCCCGCAGAAACGTACCGTCCCCACCCAACGCGAAGACGATCTCAGCACCCTCCGCGGCCTCCGGACCAGTCACCGGCACCGCCCCGGGGAGGTCGAGATCCTCGGCCTCCTCGGCGAGAACGCGAATAACGAAGCCGGCCGCGATCAGATCCCCGGCCACCGCCCGTGCGTGTTCGGTGCTGCGTCGCCGCCCGGTGTGCGTCACCAGCAGCGCGGTCCGGTTCACCACGCCCGCCGTACCGTCCGCGGCCCGTTGTCGGCCCCGCACGCCACCCGGCCCACCCAACCGCTCACCCCGCTACCTCCTCCGTCGCCACGCCGGACCGACCGCCGGTGGCCCCGACCGTCACCACCGCCCGCACCCGCTCCGGATCAGCCGGCGGGGCGTCCCGGCGTAACCATACGAAGAACTCGACGTTCCCGCTGGGCCCCGGCAACGGGCTGGCACAGACATCAGCGAGACCCAACCCGAGCTGGTCCGCCGCAACCGCCACCGCCAGCACCGCCTCGGCCCGCAACGCTGGATCGCGCACCACACCCCCGGCCCCGACCCGATCGCGCCCCACCTCGAACTGCGGCTTCACCATCAACGCCAGATCGCCGTCCGGTCGGGTACAGGCTGCCAGGGCCGGCAACACCAGCCGCAGGGAGATGAACGACAGGTCTGCGACGGTAAGGTCGACCGGACCGTCGATGGCCGCTGGCGTGAGGGTGCGCACGTTGGTCCGCTCGAAGACGCGTACCCGCTCGTCGTTGCGCAGTGGCCAGGCAAGCTGCCCGTA
Source organism: Salinispora goodfellowii (assembly GCF_059570675.1). Classification (NCBI taxonomy): domain Bacteria; kingdom Bacillati; phylum Actinomycetota; class Actinomycetes; order Micromonosporales; family Micromonosporaceae; genus Salinispora; species Salinispora goodfellowii. The sequence continues at coordinate 34,332 of NZ_JCANTD010000035.1, forward strand.
CCCGACATCAACCGCCACCACCTCGGCCGCGCCGGCGCGCAGCAGCACGTCGGTGAACCCGCCCGTGGAGGCACCGGCGTCGAGGCAGCGCCGCCCGGTGGCGGTCAGCCCACTCGGACCGAAGGAGGCCAGGGCCCCAGCCAGCTTGTGCCCGCCCCGCGAGACGTACTCCGAAGCCGGATCCGCCCCGGTGACCAGCAACGGATCGGCGGGGTCAACCAGCGCGGCAACCTTTCGGGCGGGGACCCCGCGAAGCTGAACGCGGCCAGCCTCCACCAAGGCGGCGGCCTGCTCGCGCGAGCGGGCCAGGCCGCGGCGGACGAGTTCCGCATCCAACCGGGTACGACGTGCCATACCTGTTTCTCCGGCTCTTAGGACTGGTCAATGCTGGCGAGGGTTTCCCGCAGTGTTTCGTACGCCGCCTCGTACTGCGCGATCTGGTCCGCCAGGGGTAGTCCGGCGGCGTTGACCATCGCCCGCACGGCGGCGTCAACCGCCGGGTTCGGCGCCGCCGTCTCGCCACCGGCCTTCTCGGCGGCGAACCCAGCCGGGGGCGCTGGTCGCGGTGCCCCCGGTCCGGTGCCTGGCGGAGCGCCCGGTGCCGGACCGGGACGGGGCAGGGCGGTCACGGCCGCCCTCCAGCGGAGCCCGAGCAGCGGTGGACGGTGCTCACTCCGGGCCGCCCGGCTGCTGCCTACCCGGCGCCTTCTTCGCGACCGTCGGCTTCCCAAGCGTCTGCTTTCCAAGCGTCTGCTTCGCGGCTGTTTTCTTCGCCGGGCTGGCTGCGGTCACGGTGGTTTCGGACGAAGGGTCCGCTGCCGCGGTAGGCGGAACAGTCTGCGGCGACACCGCCGGTTCCGCAGCACCACCCGGCGCGATCGGATGATCTGCGTCCACGTCCGTCGGATGATCCGCGTCCACGTCCGTCGGATGATCCGCGTCCACGTCCGTCGGATGAACTGCGTCCACGTCCGCCACAGTGTCGCTGCCGGCACGCGTCGTCGCCGATCCGGTTGGTGCCTCCCGAAGCTGCCGCTCCAACTCGCGTACCCGCCGGGTCAGCTCGGTCACCTCGTCGGCGGTGGCGAGGCCGACAGCGCCGAGCGCCCGTTCGACCTCGAACCGGACCAGCTTGGCCAGTGCTTCCCGGTTGGCCGCACTGGTGGAGACCAGTTCCTCGGCAAACGCCTGAAGCTGGACCGCGGTAGCGCCGCCAGCGCCGACCAGCCGCCGCGCCGTCTCCTGGGCCTTCCGCCGAGGCGCCTCCGTCAGGCCCGTGGCCAACGCAAGGTAGGAACGCCACGCGTCCTGCATGCCTGAGTCCTTCCACGAGAGGGGAATGTGCGGTCCTCACGCTACCGGCGTGGCCAGGCCACCCGTGCGGTACGGTGCCGGAGAGTGGGTGTGGCAAGTCGTGGAGGCGATGTGGCTAGCGTTGACGAGTGCCGGCAGGCGTTACGGGACCTCACCGCCCGGCTGAACGGAAACGCCGAGACGGTGCGCGAGCGCGTCGGCTTGGACCGGACGCTGGCCTGCCGGATAACCGACCTGGATGCCGCGTTCCACGGCCGCCTCACCGACGGCCAACTGACCGACCTCGCCGACGGTGACGACCCGAAGGCCAAGATCGCACTGAGCACCACCAGCGAGGACCTCCTCGCCCTGGTCCGGGGGGAACTGGACATCACCCGCGCGGTGGCATCCAGACGGGTATCGGTCAAGGCCAGCCCGTTCGACCTGATAAAACTTCGCAAACTGCTCGGGGCGAGCTGAACACGGCCCTATTCCCCGCGCCCCTCTGCTGAGCTGCTCAGCTGGACGACAGGTCGAAGGTCGCCAGCGCCCGCTCAGCCGCCGAGGAGACCGCCCGCACCGGGGATGACAGCCCTCCGGTGGACCACGCCGCCGCGCAGAGCGCCGGCAGCGCGTCCAGCGGGCGTCCCGCACCGGACAGCTCCAGCCGGCCGTCCCGAACCACTGCGGACCACCCATCGGCCTCCGCCGGACCTGGCACCCGCACCGCCGCGGCCGGCTCGAAGAGCCCCGCCAGGTCCGCTGACACAAATGTCGGTCGACGCTCTGGTCCGGTAGCCAGCAACTCGGCCACGTCGCTAACCCCGGTCAGCACCAACAAGCTGTCCAGCCCCGCTCGGACCGCACCCTCGATGTCGGTGTCCAGGCGGTCGCCGACGACCAGGGCACGCCCCCCGCTGGCCCGCCGGGAGGCAGCGACGAAAAGCTCCGGCGCCGGCTTACCCACGACCAGGTCTGGGTCCCGACCGAGCGCGATCCGCACCGCGGCGACCAAGGCACCGTTGCCGGGGAGTGGACCCCGCTTGCTGGGCAGCGTGCGGTCAGTGTTGGTAGCAATCCAGGTCGCCCCGCCCCGAATCGCCGCCGTTGCCTCAGCCAGGTCGGCCCAGCCCACCTGCGGGCCGTACCCCTGAACCACCGCGGCCGGATCGTCCTCGGCCCGCGCGACCGGGGTAAGCCCGGCAGCGCGGATCTCGGCACGCAACGCCTCCGCCCCCACAACCAGGATCCGCGTCCCCGCGGGATGCCGCTCGCGGAGTAGCTGCGCGGTCGCTGCCGCGGAGGTCAGCACCTCCTCCGGGCGGGCGACGATGCCCATACCGGTGAGCAGGTCGGCCACCTCACTGGACCGGCGAGAGGCGTTGTTCGTGGCGTACGCGACGGCCCGGTCTTCGGCATGCAGCTGGCGCACCGCCTCGATCGCCCCGGGGATCGGCTGGTCGACCAGGTAGATCACCCCGTCCAGGTCAAAGATGACCAGGGCGTACCCGTCAACCAGCCGCATTCCGCCGGTCCGCGTCACTTCCTGGTACCCGCCTCATCGCCGTCCACCGGGGTTTCCGAGTCACCACCGGACCGCTGCGTGCTGAGACCGCTCGGGTCACCAGTACTGGCCTCCGGGGTGTCGTCAGCACCGTCGTCCGAGGCATCGTCCGAGGCGTCGTCCGAGGCGTCGTCCGAGGCATCGTCCCGGGCCGCGGCCGACTCAGCGTCGGGCGCGTCCCCGTCAACGAGTACAGCATCCGGCTCTTCCGATTCCGCGCCGAGGGCACCCGGGCCAGCGGCGACGTCCTCGACGTCGTCCTCCTCCTCGTCGCCTTCGATCAGCACCCCGTCGAGCTCCAACAGGCGCTCAGCCGCGTCGGTCGCTCCGTCAGTGTCGACCTCCGCAGCACGGGAGAACCACTCTCGGGCCTCCTCACGCCGGCCAACCGCGAGCAGCGCATCCGCGTAGGCGTACCGCAGCCGTACCGTCCACGGCTCCGCCGCCTCCCCGGTCAGTTCCGGCACCTGGAGCATCGCCACCGCAGCGTCCTTCTGGCCCAGGTCGCCCCGTGCGCCAGCCGCAACGATCAGCAGTTCCCCAGCGACCGCGCGGTCCAACTCCTTCCGGTCTGCCCCCCGGTACAGATCGACCGCCCGCTCCGGACGGCCGAGCGCCCGCTCGCAGTCAGCGAGCACCGCGAGGTGACTCTGCAGGCCGGTCATCCGGTGGTACGTCCGCAGTTCGCCGACCGCCGTCTGCCATTCACCGGCGTGGTATGCGGCCAGGCCGACTGCCTCGCGGACGGCAGCGATACGGGCGGCGAGCCGCCGGGCTGCAACGGCATGCGCCAGTGCCTCAGCTGGGTCCTCGTCAATCAGCTGACCGACCGCAACCAGGTGTCGGGCCACCTTCTCGGCGGTCGGCTTGGCCAAGGCGAGCAGTTCGGCACGAACGTCTTTGTCCAGGTCGGTGGCGACGATCTCCTCAGGAAGCTCCGGTCCTACCGGGGCATCAGGCTCAGACCGGCGCTCCGCACGGCGGTCGCCACCACGGAAGCCATCCCGGTCACCGCCCCGGTAACCGCCCTCACGGCGGTCACCACCGCGGTAGCCGTCCCGGTCGCCGCCGCGGTAGCCACCCTCGCGGCGCTCACCACCACGACGCTCACCATCGCGGTAGCCACCCTCACGACGCTCACCGCCGCGGAAGCCACCTTCACGGCGCTCACCACCACGACGCTCGCCACCACGGAAGCCATCCCCGTCGCCACCGCGGTAGCCACCCTCACGACGCTCACCGCCGCGGTAGCCATCCCGGTCACCGCCCCGGTAGCCACCCTCACGACGGTCGCCACCGCGGAAGCCGTCCCGGTCACCGCCGCGGTAGCCACCCTCACGACGCTCACC
>NZ_JCANTD010000035.1:38832-39676 GCF_059570675.1 Salinispora goodfellowii
AGCCACCCTCGCGGCGCTCACCACCACGACGCTCACCATCGCGGTAGCCACCCTCACGGCGCTCACCATCGCGGTAGCCACCCTCGCGACGCTCGCCGCCGCGGTAGCCACCCTCGCGGCGCTCACCACCACGGAAGCCATCCCGGTCGCCGCCGCGGTAGCCACCCTCGCGGCGCTCACCACCACGGAAGCCATCCCGGTCACCGCCGCGGTAGCCACCCTCGCGGCGCTCACCACCACGGCGCTCACCATCGCGGTAGCCACCCTCACGACGGTCGCCACCACGGAAGCCGTCCCGGTCACCGCCGCGGTAGCCACCCTCACGACGGTCACCACCACGGTAACCACGTTCGCCGCCGCGTTCAGCGGCTCGGTCATCCCGGTAGGAGGGGCGGCCGTCACGACGTGACGCGCCGTCACGACCAGCTGGTCGGTCTTCGTGTCGACGGGTGCGGTCGCCGCCGTGCGGTCCTGAGTTCACAGGTTCATCCTTCCTGATTAGGCCGGTGGTGGCGGCACGCAGTGAGGGCCGACCCGGGTAGGGTCGGCCCTCAACTGAAGTTTTGCCCGGCGGTGTCCTACTCTCCCACACCCTCCCGAGTGCAGTACCATCGGCGCTGGAGGGCTTAGCTTCCGGGTTCGGAATGTAACCGGGCGTTTCCCCTCCGCCATGACCGCCGTAACACTTATCGACATATCAAACACACCCAACACCACAGGCAATGTTTGTTTGTCAAGAGTTACACAGTGGACGCGTAGCAACTTAGTAGTCAAGTCCTCGGCCTATTAGTACCGGTCAACTGAACCCGTTACCGAGCTTACATTTCCGGCCTATCAACCCAGT
>NZ_JCANTD010000036.1:0-39161 GCF_059570675.1 Salinispora goodfellowii
TGCCGTCGGCGGGTTTGCGGTACGGGATGATCACGTCGGGGTTGCCGCGGTAGGCGCCGTCGGCCATGACCGGCCGTCCTGCCAGCTTCTGGTCGATGCCCGAGGTGCGGTAGACGATGGTGTCGTTGCGGTTGCCGGGTTGCGGGTCACCCAGGGCCACGACAAGGTGGGTGTGGGCGTCGATGGCGACCTGCAGACTCGTCGAGTAGCGGTAGTTCTTGCTCGGGGCGGCCAGGCGGTGGTCGCGAGTCGGGACCAGGGTGCCGTCGACGATCGCGATCTGGTCAACCCGGCGTCGTCGGACCGGGGCCAGGGCCAGCAGTGGGCCGAGGGTGTCGATGACCCGGTGCGCCGCCGAGTGCGACACCCCGAACAGCGGACCGATCTGGCGCATCGTCAGGTTCGTCCGCCAGTAGGCGGCGACCAGCAGCACCCGGTCGGCGAGGTCGAGTGACCACTGCCGGCCCGGCCGCCCGTCCGCGATCGCGTCACCGCCCCGCTCGGCGACCAGCCGGACCAGCCTGCGGAACTGAACGGGCTGCAATCCGGTGAACGGGAAGATCCACTCCGGGCGGGCTAACGTGATCACCTGCACCCCGAACATCCTGCACGACTGTCCCTAACAGACGGACACCAGGGTTACGAGACATCCCTGAGGGTGCGTCGGGCGAATCAATCGTTCACTATCTCGGCTCGCCAGCCGGCCGGCGACCAGACGACGCATCACTTGTCGTAGAAGCTCGTCAAGAAGAGGCCATCGTGATGATGTAGCGGATCATCACGTGTGCCGTCAGTCGACGGGACCGCTCTTCCCGAAACCCGGTCCGGTTGATCACCTTCCCCAGGGGATCCGATCGACACCAGCCGTCCATGCGCGCGTCCAGCTCCGTATGGAGAGCCGATTCGAGTACGGTGCGGATGATCCCGCCAAGCAGACCGCCCGGACCGACAAGGGGCACCCAATTGGCCGTGGTCTGCTCCATTATTTGCTGCGCGAACTCCCGCTCGGCAGGCGTTGGCTCCGGAAGCGGAGTAGCGTTCGTTTTGCCATGACGTGGCCCTACCTGGACAGGAGCTACGTCCTGTCCAACACCACACGAATATCCTCAATGTCGCGCTCCGGCGAGGTGGTGCCGCGCGCCGTTGAACTGTCTCCCTGCTCCGGGGCCTGGCCACACCAATCGAGAGGGAGACTCTGATGCGGCGAGGCGAGCCGAACCTTTCGGTCACAGTGGGAGCCGAGACCACATTCCCTGACGTACGGGAACTGCTGGCCTGCGCCGAGGTGGTTATCGCTTCCCACACCAACCGCGGTGGAATCTGCGCGGGGTGCCTCGACTGGTGGGCACGGCTGGCACCGGTCCCGTGTGAACAGGCCCGATGGGCGCAGGCCATCCGAGAGCGATTCGGCAACACCGAGGCGACCGAACTCGCGGCCGAGAGTGCCGCATGAGCTGCCAGACCAACGTAGTTCACGCGCGGGCGCCCCCTCACCGCGGAAGGCAATTCATCGATCTATCCCCATCGACCTGCCAGGAGGTTTCATGTCCCCGACAAGCCCAGTTCTGTCGCGTCCGGTGACCGACGACCCGCTGCACCCGACCGCCGGGTACCTACCTCTGGGTCGCCCGCTGGATGCTGTCGGTAGCACGACGACGTGCAGCCGAGCTCCACCGACCGGCGTCCGTTCGCGCTCCGCTTCGCCACCGTGCCAGCACGGCCGATCCCGGTGAACCTGACCACGGTTCGCTACGACCCGGACCGACAGATGTCGGTCGACCTCACGGGAACCCCGATCCTGGGCAAGCACTCGACCGGGGCAACCAGCACCCGGACCTCGGACGGGCACAAGAGCATGGATTCCGACACCGACCACACCGAGGACTGAGCCGGTGGGCGACAAGCGCACGGTGTTGGTGCTGACCCAGCCGTACGGTTGACGCTCGTCGCGCGGTGGGGCGAAGGCTGGCGCGGCAGCCTCCGCCTCCCCGGCCGCCGCACCCCGCTGCACAACCTCGGGTGCGCCTGCTACCGGCGCCCAACGGCGTTCGAGCTTCCGGCGCACCTGACCGACGAAGAGCGCCGCTGGGCTGTCCGCGAAGCACGCATGGGCCTGGGCGGGGTGCTCGCCGAGCACCCAAGATGGCTCAACCACCCACATGACATCGCCCGCGCCGAGTACAAGCCGTCCCAGCTCGCCGCCGCCGGCTCGGTCGGGCTGTCCGTGCCCCCGACATTGATCACGAATGAGCCGGCGGCGGCCGAACGATTCGTGCGCGAGCACGCCGGCGCGGTCGTCAAACCGCTCGGCTCCGGTGTGCTAACCGAGGCCGGCACCGCAAAGCTGATCTACACCAACCGGGTGCACGCCGAGGAGATCGACCACCCGGTTTCCGGCACCGCGCACCTGTTCCAACAGCAGGTGAAGAAGGCATACGAGGTGCGGCTGACAGTCGTTGACAAGGTGTACTTCGCTGTGCGCGTCGACGGTGCCTCCGAGGCGGCCAGACTGGACTGGCGCACTGATTACGACAGCCTGTCGTACTCGGTGGTGACTGTGCCTGATCAGATCCGCGAGGCGGTGTCGCGACTGCTGGCCCGGCTTCGGCTGCGCTTCGGTGCGTTGGACTTCGTCGTCACGCCGCAGGACGAATGGATGTTCCTGGAGATCAACCCAAATGGGCAGTGGGCGTGGCTGCAAGACGCCACCGGGCTGCCCATCTCCGCCGCGATAGCCGATGCTCTGACCAAGGAGACTAGATGACGGCCACCGCCGAACGGGCGCGCAACCGGCTCGTGCACGAGCTGACCGGCCACGGCTGGCTCACCGAGGCGTGGCGGACGGCGTTTGCCGCCGTGCCCCGCCACCTGTTCCTAACCCGCTTCTTCCGCCGGACCCCAGACCGCAGCAGGTACGAAGCGGTCGACGCGAACGATCCAGGGGCACTGGAGCTGATCTACTCCGATCACGTGCTCCCCACCCAGCTCGATGGCGACGACGCCCGCTGGGACAAGTCCCGGCACCACGGCCCGCTCGACGGCGTGCCGACCTGCTCCAGCACCCAGCCGGCCCTCATGGCCGTCATGCTGGACGCGCTCGACGTGGCCAACGGGCACCGCGTGCTGGAGGTCGGCACCGGCACCGGGTACAACGCGGCGCTTCTGGCGCACCGGCTCGGCTCGCCGCTGGTCACCACCGTCGACAGCGACGCCGGACTGGTGCGGCGGGCGCGGCAGTCGTTGACCGCCGTTGGCTACGCCCCCACGGTGGCCGCCACCGACAGCGCGGCCGGCTACCCCGGCAACGCCCCCTACGACCGGATCATCGCCGCCTGTTCGGTGCCACAGGTGCCGGCGGGCTGGCTCGCACAGCCCCGCCCCGGCGGGGTGATCCTGACCAGCCTGCACCGCGAGATCGGCGGTGGGCTGCTGCTGCGGCTAACCGTGGACGAGACCGGCGCGGCCAGCGGGCACCTGCTCGACGACTACGGCTCGTTCATGCCGCTGCGCTCCTGCCCCACCGTGCGAACCTCGGCGCTCGTCCGCGCCGCCTCCCAGGCCACCGGGGACAGGCACGAGACCCACCTGCCCGGCCCGCTGGCCGACGACGGCGAGGCGTGGACCGCACTGGTGGCGCTGCTGCTACCCGACGTGGCCCGCCTCGACCTCGGCCGTCCGGAGGGCCCGGTGCAGTGGCTTGTCCACCCGGATGGTTCGTGGGCGTACCACGACCTCTCCACCCGGATGGTGGAACAGGGCGGCCCACGGCGGCTGTGGACCGAGGTGGAGGACCTCTACAGTCGGTGGAGCGCACACGGCAAGCCCAGCCGCCCACACATCGGTGTGACCATCACCCCCGCCGGGCAGCAGGTTTGGCTCACCGACCCCACCGAGACCATCGGATGACACGGTCCGCGAGCGGTGCGGATCACGCGCTCGCGCATATCGGTGGAGTGGTCGGGTCCTGATCGGTGAGGATCAGGTTGTGCTCATTCCCGCCCATCAGATCTGCGCCCGCTACTCGACCGACACCATCACCGTGTACCAGGCGTATCCCCCGCAGATTGCGCTGCCAGCAGTGGCAGCCGGCCGTTTCGTGGCTCCCTTCAAGCGAGAACGGATGACGTGGATCAAGCCGTCATTCCGGTGGATGATGTACCGCTGCGGCTGGGCCACCAAGCCAGGGCAAGAGCGCGTACTGTCCGTCGACATCACGCGGGAGGGATTTGAGTGGGCGCTGGCGCGAGCCTGCCTGAGTCGCTATGACCGAGACCTGCACGGCGACAAGGCGACCTGGTCGCGGCAGCTGAAGACCAGCCCCGTACGCGTGCAGTGGGATCCAGAGCGATCGCTGCAGCAGAAGGCGCTGCCGTACCGGTCGCTGCAGGTGGGGCTCTCCGGTGACGCTGTCGACCGGTACGTCGATGATTGGACAGTGGCCATCACGGACATCACCGCGACCGTTCAGCGCATGCGCGAACTACTGCGCTGCGGCGACGAACCGGCGGCAGCAGCTCACCTGCCGGTCGAACGGGCCTACCCGCTGCCGGCCCAGATCGCCACCGGCCTCGACGCCAGTCCGGACATCACCGAGGTTTGATCGGCCGGGCCCCCGCCCTCTCCCGGAGGAGCGCGTCGCCAGTCCGGTACAGCTCGATCAGGAGTGGCCTGAGTGTCCGGCCGACGGGGGTGAGTTGGTAGACGGCATGGGAGGGGAAGCCCTTCTGGCGCTCGCACTCGACCAGGTCGGCCCGCGTCAGCGTGGCGAGCCGCTCACTCAAGACTTTTGCGCTCAGCCTGGGCAGTGCGACCCGAAGCTGACTGAAGGAGCGGGGCCCGTGCATCAGTTCTCGCAGGAGCAGCGTCGTCCATCGGCCGGCGACGGCGGCGAGTGCCACCTCCACCGGGCAGGTGGGCTCCGGATGTCTCGTTTCACCTCGGGTATCCAAAACGAGGTCACGATCCCAGCCGTTGCTCACCGTTTGGTTACCTGCGACGGGCTCGGTTTGACTGACCTTATGCCAACTGACTCCACCAACCATCCTGTCATTGTCGCTCTCACCGACGACGCCAGCCAACACCCGCTGGTCTTCGCCCGAGCCTTCAACTCCGGGGACGTCGGTGCTGTTGAGCAGGTTTACGAACCGGAAGGCGTCTTTGTCGCCGCGCCGGGCCAACCTGTCACCGGCGCCGCCCGGGCTGCGGCCAATCAACAATTCCTCGGCCTGGGCCTACCAATCGATGTTCGCCCACGGCATGTTTACGTAGCCGACGACATCGCCCTGTTGATTGTCGACTGGACCATAGACGGCCAGGGCCCCGACGGGAAGCATGTGCACCTGGAGGGCACGGCTACCGACGTGGCGCGGCGAGGGCCAGACGGCCGCTGGCGGTACGTCATCGACAACCCGTTCGGCACCGATAGGTCGAATGACCCTCAATAGTTGTGAGCACATGCCGGCTTCGCCGGCCCGTTCACCGTAGCCAGTACCCAGCCAGAATTTCCAGCAAAGACGCTCACGAGCCCGTCACGAGCGGTCGTTTCTGACGGGGGCGCCGTGCCCGTTACGGGAAGGGGTGCGGTACGAGGCGGAGGTCGGCGTCGGTCAGTTCGGCATCGGCGACGCCCGCCGCCGCGGGCGCGGTCCGCAGCCGTGGCAGGTACGGAGCCCGCTGCCGGATCCAGCCGAAGTCGATCGGCAGCAGGCCGGGCACGATCGTGCAGACCGAGCGGAGTCCGACCGCCTCCTGTTCTGGTGTGGTCTGGTCCACCATGATCGCCTCAAGTCCGCGCGCAGCCAGCAGGTCGAGCACCCGGCGCAGGTCGTCGCGGAGATCGGGTGTGCCGGGGGGCCGGTAGCCGGCGAACACCTGCTCGACGGGGAGCGCACCCCGGTCGTCGAGGTAGCTTGCGGCGTGCACCGCCATCCGGGGTAGGCCGAACAGTGCCGAGTGGTCCGGTAGCCGGCGGACGAGGGTGTAGTCGTCGGCCATCCGTTCCAGCTCGGCCCGGCGCCGGCGCACCGTGGTGGGTTGGTGCGGGATGTAGGTCAGCGCCTCGGCGAGCGCGCCGGTGACCGCCTGCCGCGGGTCGAGGTGGGCGGCGGCGGCGAACGACAGCAGGCCGGGACCGCCGTCGCGGCGGACGGCGAGGCTGGTGACCACGGGTACGTCGAGATCGATCCGGTTGTCGAAGGCGTAGAGCCGGTAGCCCTGCAGCTCGGCGCGGTCGACCAGCGCGCGCACGACCGACGGGCAGGTGTCGAGGTCTATCCGGGGCAGGGTCAGCCTGCCGTACCAGGCGAGCAGGAACGCGTCGCGCTCGATCAGCTCCAACAGGCCGAACAGGGCGGCCTCCTCCCGGCAGCTGCCGGTGGCGCAGCCGCTGGAGGAGGAGAGGACGAAGGTGTCACCGGCGGCGGGCGAGCTGTAGAAGCACAGCCGACGCGGCACCAGCACGGGCCTGCCGGTGTGCAGGTTCTGGCCCCACACCCAGGGGATCGGTCGGTGTGGGTCGAACCGGCGCAGGATCGGGTCGGTGTCGTACACCTCGTCGGGGTGGCGGCCGCAGCGGTCCGGGTGCAACGCGTCCGGGCCGAGGTCGGCGTACGCGGCGAGGACCGGGGTGACGTTGCGCCGTCGGTGGGTTCCCGCGTAGCGCTCCAGCCCTTCGAGGTAGGCCAGCGCGCGGCTCGCGTCGTAGCCGCTGGACTGGCCGCTCCAGGAGACGTCGAGCAGCCCGCCGTAGCCGCGGATGAAGACGCTGCCGGTCACCGGTGCCGTGGTCGGTGAGGTGATGGTGAGCGCGGTACCCGCACCGAGTGCGCCGCAGACCGGGTTGACCAGCGCGGCCGCCGGCAGTGAATAGTCGTCGGGGGTGCGCAGCCGGTACGTGTCGGGGCGCGGCTTGGGCCGGGGTTGGGCCGCGAGCACCAGCGGGTCGGGGGTGTCGGGTTGTCGCCGGGTGCAGCTGGGGCAGCACGGCTCGGCCAGCAGCGGGTAGGTGCGTACCCGCAGGCTGGCCAGGTCAAGCTGGCTAACCCGGGGCAGCGGGATGCTGTGCCGATCCCAGCTTGGTGGCGGCGGCAGTGGTGGGCCGGTGTGGCTGGCGCGGTAGAGCTCCCAGACGGCGTCGAGCTGGTAGGCGGTCAGCTGTGGCCACGGGCCGACCGCGGTCGTCTGGTCACCAATCTCCAGGGCGTCCCGTTGGCTCCGGCTGCGCAGCCGCTGCCATCGGGTGGCGAGGCAGTGCCCGCAGGCCCGGCCCGCCGCGCCGCCGAGCGGTCCGATCAGCACGGTGGCGGCGGTGAGGTGCACGGTGGCGGCGCGCCGGTCCGGGTCGGCCGCGGCGGGCGCGGTGGCGTCACCCAACGTCACTACCCGCGGCGCACCTCCAACTCGCCGGGCCCGCCGGTCTTCGGCGGTGCCGGTCGGCTGTGCCAGCCACCGGCGGCGCAGGTGCTGTCGGAGTTGGGCCGCGGCGGCGGAGAGGGGGGCGCGGTGCGCTGCCGCGGCGGCGGAGAGGGGGGCGGGGTGCGCCGCCGCGGTGCCGGTCATGAGTCGTTGCTCCAGCGGAAGGTCCGCACTCCGACGACCGCGAACACGGCGGTGAAGACGACCAGCGCGGCGCACGAGATCAGGTAGTCGGTCATGCTGCCGAAGCCGGTGAAGGCGTACGTGAGGCCGTCGTTGACGTAGCGCATCGGCAGTATCCGGGAGACCTCCTGTAGCCAGGTCGGCATCAGTTCGAGGGGGTAGAACGAGCCGGAGAGGAAGGCCATCGGCACCACGACGCAGTTGGCGATCGCGGCGACCGCCTCCGGGGTGTTGGCCGCGGATCCGACGATCAGGCCGAGGGCGAGGAAGGCGGTCACCGCGAGCAGCATGATCGGGATGGCGAGTGGCCACGTCGGGTCCGGGCGCATGCCGAATACCGGCAGCATGGCGACGCCGACGAAGAGCACGCACTGCGCCGCCCCGATGCCCAACGCGACCACGTAGCGGGAGCCGATCACCGACCAGATGCTGGTTGGGGAGAGCCGGATGATCCGCAGCAGGTCGTCGTTGCGCCACTGCATCAGGGTGAAGGCCACGCCGAAGAGGGCGGCGTTGGCCAGGCCCCAGGAGAGCACGCCGGGGGCGATGTAGTCGACGTATCCGCGGCCGGTGTCGGCGACCTCCTGGTTGCGGAAGATCAGCGCGAAGATGACCAGGAAGATCAGGGGAAAGGCGAAGGTGAAGAAGACCGTCGTGGCGTCCCGGACGGCCGCCTTGTAGACGGCGCGGGAGAGTGCGGCGTATGCGCTCATACCTGCGGCGCTCCGATCAGCTCGAGGTAGACGTCTTCCAAGGTGGCCGGTCGGGTCTCCACGTCGTCCAGGTCGGCTTCACCGTCGAGGGCGGCGAGCACCCGGGCCGTGTGCGCGGTCCGCAGCACGAGCATGCCGTCCTCGACGGCGACCCCGTGCACGCCGTCGAGGGTGCCGGCCTGTTCCGGGCTGAGCCGGCCGGCGGGGATGACCAGTCGGGTACCGATGCCGGAGCGGGCGATCAGTTCGCGGGGGCTGTCGAGCGCGAGGACGCGCCCGGCGGAGAGGATCGCGACCCGGTCGCAGAGGGTCTGCGCCTCGTCCAGGTGGTGGGTGGTGTAGACGATGGTCTTGCCGATCGCCTTCAGGTTGCGCAGCATCTGGCCGAGGTCGCGGCGGGCCTCCGGGTCCAGTGCGGCGGTGGGTTCGTCCAGGAAGACCACCTCGGGGTCGTGGACGAGGGTGGAGGCGATGGCGAGGCGCTGGCGCTGACCGCCGGAGATCTTGGTGACCCGGACGTCCCCGGAATCGGTCAGCCCGACCAGGTCCAGCGCCTTCTCGGCGGTGGTTGGGGGGAGGCCGTAGAGGGCGGCGACGGTCACCAGGTGCTCGCGGGCGGTCAGCCGGGTGAAGAAGGCCGAGCGCTGGGTCTGCACGCCGATCCGGGGCAGCAGGTCGAGGTTGCGTGGGGCTGGCGACCTGCCCAGCACGGTGATGGCGCCGGTGTCGGGGAGGCGCAGTCCCTCAATCATCTCGATGAGGGTGGTCTTGCCGGCACCGTTGGGGCCGAGCAGGCCGAAGAACTCGCCGCGGCCGATCGAGATGGAGATCTCATCGACCGCCCTCACCTCGCCATACGATTTACTCACGGCGTCCAGCACGATCGCCGGACTGTCGATGGATGACATCGGCTCGCCTTTCACTGGTTGTTCTCACTGGTTGGTGGTGCTGGAATCCGGTCCGCCGAACGGGGTCGACGGGGTCGGGCCAGCCAGCCGGCGACGGTCAAACCGACGATGGCGGCCGGCAGAACGTAGGCGAGCGCGCCGAGGGAAGGCCGAAGCAGGGCGCCCAGATAGACGATCACGAGACTGGCGGCGGCGGCGCTCGCCAGCAGCCACCAGGCGGCGAAGAGCCCGAGACAGACCGCGGCCCGTCGCGGGTAACGGCGACCGGGCCGGCGCAGCAGGCGCCGGGGAAGGGTCGCCAGGTAGCGGCGGCTCTCCGGGGCCAGGTCCAGCTGGTCCAGCAGGTGACTGAGGACTTTGTAGCCGTCCAGTGGGGGCAGGGCAATGACGTTGACCAGCGTCTGGGCCGCACCGACCAGCACGAACGCGCTGAGTAGCCGGTCGGCGAAGGCGCCGGGCAGCACGACGAGGGCGGCGCCGGCGAGTAGCAGGACCAGCCCGTTGGCGACCGCGCCAGCCGACGCGATCAGCACCTGCTGAGACCGACGCGGTAGGTAGAGGTAGTCCTCGACCTTGCAGGTGAGGGTGACCAGGTTGATCCGGTTGACCGTGGCGCCGAAGTGGACGGCCACCACCCCGTGCGCGAACTCGTGCAGGGCCGCGCTCGACCAGGCGAGCAACGCCAGCGCCACCAGGCTGACCGGGTCGGTGAAGGCCGGGCGGGCGGCTTGCCAGAGCGGGCCGAGCCGCAGCCCGACCAGCGCGAGCAGCGCGACGACGAGGACGGCGACCAGCGCGAAAACCGCCGGGCGCAGCAGGAACCGCAGTCGGTGCGCCCACCGTCCCAGCGCGCCGGGGCGTCCCGGGTCGGCCGGCGCCCGCTCGCCGGCGCCCGGCGCCGTGGCCGGGCCGGCGGGGTGACCGGCCAGCAGGTCCCGCTCGTGGAGGAGCCACAGCAGCCGGGTCCAGTGCGCGGCACCGAGGCGGCGACCGTACTCGTCGGCGTACTCGGCACCGACCTCGCCGAGGGATCGGACGCCGTCGAGGCGGCGGAGCAGGAACTGCTCCTTCGGCGGGATCTCGAACGCCCGGCCGGTGCGCCGGTTCTTGAGCAGGTAGACCGTGTCGGGGCCACGCCGCAACGGCCGCGAGAAGATCAGATCTTCGCGCAGCCGGGGGCGTTTGGCCAGCAGGCCCGGATGCGTCACGACGACACCGCCGACTCCCGCAGCACCCGGGCGAGCAGATAGGAGAGGTACGCCTCGTCGCGGATGGTGGCGTGCAGCCGGTTGTTGGTCATGTGGAGGTACGGCGAGAGCAGGAACGGGAGGGCCTCCCCCGGGTCGGTGATGACCCGGTCGTCGCCGCTCCACGCGCTGACCGTCAGGTCGCCGGAGGCGGCCAGGGCGAGCACCTTCTCGCGGAGCTGGGCCGTGTGCTCGGCCCAGCTCCGGAGGAAGCCGGGGAGCCGCTGCGTCTCGCCTCGCCCGACGAGGGTGAGAATCTGCCGTACGCGACGGCCGAGCTCACCGGCGACGCTGTCATACATTCGGGTGTACTCGTCGATGCCGATGAGGTTGGTGCCGGCGAATGCCTGGTGCCAGTAGTGGTGGTACCGGTCGAGGAAGTCCACCAGTTGTTCCCGGTCGGGCAGGAAGGTGCCGGCGTGTACCGTCATCAGCTGCGCGGCGATGCCGAGCAGCACCGGGCGCAGGTGCAGGTTCATCGACGAGATGGCGCGGAGCACCGTGTCGCTGGAGTGCTGGAAGTGCCATTCGGCGACCTCGATGCCCGCCGGCCCACCGTACTTGCCGTACTCCGGTGCGTAGGGCCGGTAGCTGTATGAGTTGTTGGGGCTGAGCAGCATCTGTCCGGCTGCGTCGACCAGCTCCGCCGGCCGCCCGTCGGGGAACTCCAGCGCGAAGAGGATGTCGTAGAGCTCCCGCAGGTAGCCGGTGCCCATCGCGTACAGCGCGGGGCGGGTGGTGAGGAACCGGTTGACCGCCGCCTCGGCGCGCGCCCGTACCGCCGGCTCGTCGGCCGGGGTACGCGGGCGCAGCCGCAGCCGCACGTGTGGCCCCTCCAGCCAGTAGTTGATGAAGAAGTGACCGGCGAGCAGCTCCGCCTCGGTGAGCTCCCGGATGAGCGGCGCCACGCAGTCCACCAGCAACGGTTGCGGGTTGGCCGCGTAGAAAATGTGCAGTGAGATCCACTCTCCTCGCCGGTCGGCGGTGTCCTCGGCGTTGGCGGGCGCGGCGGCGGACGCGGTCATCGGCTGCTACCTCCGGATCGTGGTGCGGCGACGGTCTGCCGCGCCTTGACGCGGAAGGTCTCCGGGTGGACGCCGGAGGTCTCCGGGGGGACGCGGAAGGTCTCCACGGCCAGCTCGCTGACGTGTCCACCGAGCGCGCTGTGGGCAGCCAGCTCGTTCGCGGCGGGCAGCAACTCACGCAGGACGACCTGGTCGTCCGGATCAGTCAGCGCGGTCCGCAGGGCCTGCAGCGACAGCGCGCTACCGAAGTCGACGTACTGCGGCTTCGGGTTGGCCGGGCGCGGACCGGAATGGGCCGGGTAGATGGTGGCGAACGCCTGCTCGGGCAGGCCGTGCTGGGCCCGCCACCGACGCCAGGCCAGGAACGCCGCCGGGTCGGTGCCGGGATCCCCCGAGTCGGGAAGCTCGCGGACCGGCGCCGACCAGCTTCGGCGGCTGAGCACGATGTTGCCGAGGCGCAGCCGGGGCCGGACGGTAACACCGTCGCTGGTGGCCGTCGGCACCCCGCGCCACATGTCGAGCCGCACCAGCGACGCCGGCGAGAGCAGCAGCAGGGTACGCGGGATCTGCGGCAGCGCCATCGGCACCAGGTAGCCCAGATACACGGCGACGACCTCCTTGTCGAGGCGGGTCGAGCGCAGGACCACCCGGTCGGTCTCCGGATCGTGGGCCAGGTAGAGGTCGTCGAGGGTGAGCTGCCGGTCGACCGGGACGCTGCTGCTTTCGCCGGGGCACACGATCACGTGGTCGGTGAGCCGGGCGTGCAGGTTCAGGTTGGTGGTGGCCGCTCCCCCGGTCAGCTCGGCGAAGACCACGCCCGGTGGGGTGAGCTCCGCCGTCTGGGCACGTAGCCGCTCGGCGAGGGTGGGGGTGTCGGCGTCGAAGCAGTGGGTGAACCGGCTGAACGGGAAGGAGAGTCCACCGAAGGACTGGTTGAGCACCAGCAGCGGGTCGGGCTCGCGGAGGGCCAGCTGCACGAAGTGCCCCATCGGGTGGACCTGGTGGGCGGTGGCGCCGAGCAGCGCGCCCACCTCGTCGAACAGCTCGACGGGCAGGGACAGCTCGGGGCACCGGGGGTCGGCGTCGGCGAGCGCTGCCACCCGCTTGGCGAAGAGCTGTCGGGCCTGGTCGAGCGCGGTCATCTCGGGCCGGCCCAGCCAGTTCTCCTCCGGCGTGTAGCTACCGCCAGGGGCGAACGGGCGACGCCCCGCCGTGTACGAGGAGTACTGGTCGTAGAGGTCGTCGTGGAAGTCCTCGACCAGCCGCAGCAGGTCGTTGCAGTGGCCGCCGACGCCGAACCGGGCCAGGAAGAAGCCGTGGAACATGATCCGGTGCGGCAGGTTCTGGTCAAAGGCGGGCAGGATCCGTTCCACGGCGGCGAGGTCGGCGCCGACCAACCGCTGCCAGGGCGGGGCCGCGATGGCGACCGGTTCACCGGCCACCCGGCTGTCCTCGTACAGCAGCGTCTGCGGCAGGGTCGGGTTCTCCTCGCCGAGGGACCGCATCACCGCTTCTACCGTGGTTCGCAGTCGGTGCCGCAGGTCGCGGCGCCGGCGTAGGTCGCCCTGCCGGTAGGCGTCGACCAAGTCGATGAGCTCGTGCAGCTGGTGGACGAGCTGTTCGGCCCACGGCCGGTCCAGCTGCCCCAGGGTGTCGGCGAACGCGCGGATCGGGTCGGTGGCGTGCACGTCGGTGTCGAGGCCGACGAGCCGCAGCATTCCCAACTCCAGCAGCGTCGACAGGTACGTCTCACCATCGGGGCGGTCGGCCCCGGTGTCCCGGCAGAGCCGGTCCACCAGCTCGGCGCAGCGGATCGCGCCGCGCTGCTGCAGCAGGGCGGTCAGCCCGTCCAGGACACCGCTGCGGCGGAGGAAGAAGAGACCGTCGCGGACCGAGTCGAAGCTGACCGTGGCGCTGTCGTCGCCGGCGGTGACCCAGTGCCGCACGTAGCGGATCCGGTCGGCGTCGCGACGCCACCCCGGGCTCAGCTCCACCATCAGGTCACCGCGCCGCCGTGGGTCGGCGGTGACCAGCTCGGCGAGCCGGGCGATCAGGACGACGTTGAGCCGTACGTGCTGGTGCCACTGCTCGTTGACGGGGAACTCAAGCTGCGATCCGGTGTCGGTGAGGTGGCCGAGGGCGACCGCGGTGAAGGTGCTGAACGGGCTGGTCTTGCCGGCGGTGCGGTACAGGTAGGAGAGGAGCGAGCGCTCGATGCGGCGGGTCCGTTTGTTCGCCGGCCGGGTCAGCTCCGGTGTGTTCCCGGCGGCAAGTTGCTCGTCGAGGGTCGGTGAGGCGAGCTGGAGCCCGCCGCGTAGGCGTGGCTCGTCGGCCAGCCGCCACAGCTCGGCGCGGGCCTGGGCGACGTCGGCGGCGAGGATCGCAGCGCCCTCGTCCTGGTGCCGGGCGAGCTGCCTGCGTCGCCGTAGCCAGCGCTGGATGACCGGGAGGGCCGCCGGCCGGGTCTGCTCGACCGCCGCGAGCGCCGGCCCGGGCACGGCCGGCAGGGCGTTGTTGAAGACCTGTCGGCGTAGCGTCAGCAGCCGCCGCCGGACCGATTCGTCCGCATTGTCGTTGACCAGCTCGTACAGGAGCTGGCTGAGCTGCGCCCCGTCGGTGCTGAGCTGGCGCTCCAGGGCCAGTGCCGCGTCGGCCCAGGTGCAGGCTGCCGGGGAGCGGAGCAGGTCGACCGTCGACAGGGGAAGGCCAGCGATCCGGGCGGTGAAGTACGCACCGGTGCGCCAGCCGGCGGGGGCGGCCACCTCCGGTAGCGGGTCCGGCGCTGGCACGGCGTGCCTCACCGCAGCTCGTATCGGTAGTTGCCGAGCTGCCCGCGCTCCTCGCCGGCGAGCATGATGAGCAGCGGGAATTCGTCGCTGCCGGTGAGTCCCAGCTCCTTGACGTAGGAGACGCCGTCGAAGCCCAGCGCGACCCCCGCGCCGAGACGCAGCGCGGCGGCGACGGTGTAGAAGTTCTGGGCCATCGCGCCGACGGTGGCGTTGGCGAGGTTGTAGCCCCGGTCGCCGGTGGCGTCCAGCACCGCGTGCGTACGCACCGTCGCGACGAGGACGACCGCTGCCTGCTCCAGGTTGTAGTTGGCCAGGGTGTAGTTGCGTTGCAGGAACGCCCCGGGTGGGCCACTGGTGATGGCGACGAGGCTGTGCTCCTGCGGGTCGTACGCGTACCCTCCGGCGGGCACGGCGGCCACGGCGTTGACGAAGGCGTAGATCCGCGCCAGCGGACGGTCGGCCGGACCGTCGATCTCGGATGGCACGGTGCTGGCGGCGGTAGCCCGCAGCAGCGCGGCGAGTTGCTCCGCCGCCATGGGGCGGTTCCGCAGAAACCGGCCGAAGCTACTGCGGCGGGCGTTGAGGGCGGCCTCCACGGGAAGTGTCAGCGCCGCGGCGGCGGGTAGCGGCAGGCGGGTTCCGCCCGGCGGCGCCGGGTGAGCGGCGGCGGATGCCAGCGCCCCGGCGGCGGGCCGGTCAACCGACGCGGCGGTGCTGCGGCTGACCCACCGCAGGGTGTCGAAGTGGAGGAGCGTCCGCGATCGCTCCTGGTCGTGATGCCGCACCCGAACCGTGGGCGGCTCCCCGCTACCGGCGGGGGCGACACGCGTGGACGCGGCGGGTATGGGCGCAGCGGGCGTGGACGCGACAGGCGTGGACGCGGCGGGCGTGGGTGCGGCCCAGGTCAGGGGTACGGCGGCGAAGATCGCCTCGTCATCGGGGGCGAGGCCGAGCAGGTCGGCGACGGCCGCCTGATCGAACCAGAGAACCGGCCGGATCTGTCGGCCCTGCGCGCCGGCCCAGAGCCGCCACGCCTGCAGCAGGGTACCCAGGTCCATCGACACCACGTGGTACGAGAAGTTGTTGTACTTAAAGGCGTTCTGCCAGTACTTCACCCCGACGATCAGAAACTGGCGGGCGGGGCGAGGTGGAGCGACCGCCGCGTTCACCCGAGCACTGACGTCGCCGCCGAGCAGCCGCTGCATCGCGTGCCGGGCGTGCGCGTAGTAGTAGACGCCCGGGGTGACTCCGGCGCCGGGCCCGGCGACCCAGTAGACGCTGCACGGGTAGAGACCTCCACCGGAGGCGGCGCCGCGGTACCAGTTGGCGTACGCGTACGACGGCAGCACCCCCAGGTCGGAGTTGGCCTGGATGCCGAGCCGCCGTCCGAGCAGCCCGTACGAGTGGTGGAGCAGGCCGGCCAGCAGCGGCAGCGTGAACGGCTCGTCGGCGTCGCCGGGGCCCCGCAGCGCGGTGTCCAGGTCGGCGTCGGCGCTCGGCGGTGCCGGCAGCCCGAAGGCGCTGGCCTGCGGGTAGTACTTGCCGCGGCGGGGTGCGTCGGCCCAGTTCGGCGCGAAGTCGGCCGGCGGCATCGGTTCACGGCTGCGATGCAGGATCGCGGTCGCGTACGCGTGGGCGAGGCCGGGGTTCTCGGACGTCATGGCGGCACCTCACGGGAACGGGTGGGGAACGGAGTGGATTTCGTCGTCGCGCAGGTCGCGGTCGAGGAGCCCGGCGGCGCGGAACGCGGTCCGCAGCCGCCGCGCGTGCGGGGCGCGCTGGCGCAGCCAGCCGAAGTCGATCGGCAGGAGTCCCGGAACCAGCACACTCACCGTCGTCAGGCCCAGCTCGCGCTGCTCGGGGGTGGTCTGGTCCACGACGATCACGTCAAAGCCCTGCGCGGTCACCTGCTTCAGGCAGCGTTCGAGATCATCACGCAGGTCGGTGGTGATCGGTGGGGCGGGACGGTCCCGCTCGTACAGCTGGGTCATCGGGACCGACGCGGTGCCGTGATCCAGCAGGAACGCGGCGTGCCGCGCCATCTCCGGCAGGCCATAGAGCAGCGGGTGGTCGTGCAGGCCCTGCACCCGGGAGAAGTCGGTCGTCATCCGACGCAGCCGGGTCTCGTCGGCGCGGGCGCGAACCCGCACCATCACGGAGTCGGTGGCGATTTCGCAGAGCGCGGCGGTGATCGCGACCTGCGGGTCGAGGCTCGCCCCGCCACCGAAGGCGAGGGTACCGAGACCGCCGTCCTCCCGAACGGCCACCGCGGTCACCACCGGGATGTCGAAGGTCATCCGGGTGTCGAAGAATCGGGCCCGATAGCCGTACATCGCCAGCCGGTCGACCATCATCCGGGCCCGTGGTTGGTCGATGCTGGCCGGGTCGAGCTCCGGTAGGGGCCGGCCGCCGTACCAGGCCAGCAGGAAAGCGTCGCGCTCGATCGCCTCCATCAGGCCGTGGTAGATCGCCTCCACCATGGATCCGCCGGAGGCGCAGCCGTTCGAGGTCTCCTGGACGAAGCGCTCCTCGACGCTCGCCACGTGGTAGTAGGCGAGAATCTCCGGTACCAGCAGGGGGCGCTGGTCCCGCAGTGACCAGCCCCAGACCCACGTGATCGACCGGTCCACCTCGAACCGGTGCAGGTACGGATTGGCCTGATAGAAGGCGTCGGGGTAGAGCCCACACTCGCGTGGGTCCAGGGCGTCGTCGCCCAACTCCCGTAGCGTCGCGGTGACCACGGTGCGCTTGCCCCGCGGACGCAGGCCGGCGGCGCGTTCCATTCCTTCCAGCACCGCAATCCGGGCGCTGCGTCGGTAGCCGTCGGCGTGCCCGCCGTAGAGCGTCTCCCGTAGGAAGCGGCCAGATCGCAGGGTGAACGAGCCGACCGCTGGGGAGGTGGAGAGCGAGGTGACGTCCTGCCACAGACTGCCGCCGAGCGCCCCGCACACCGGGTTGGCGAACGCCGCCACATCCAGCGGGTAGTCGTTCAGGTCCCGGCCGCGAAACGTGCCCGCCTCCGCCTTCGGGGTGGCGGGCAGCTCGATCGCCGCCAGCTCCGGTGCATCGGTGACCAGATCGCCGCAGCCCGGGCACTCGGGATCGGGCAGCAGTGGCACCTGCTGCACCCGCAGGGTCGACAGGTCGACCTGAAACACCGTGCTCGGCGTCCCCGCCCCGGTGCGGGCCGGTCCGGTGACGGCACGGCCGTGGGCCGGTCCGGTGACAGCGCGGCTGCGGGCCGCTGAGAGCGGGTCGGCGGTGCGACGTGCCGCGATCAGCGCGTGCAGGAAATCGGCGACGAGCGGGGTCGCGTACGGCCAGGGACCCGCCACGGCCGTGTCACCGCCCAGCTCCACCGCGTCGCGCAGGTCGCGGTGGCGCACCGCCTGCCAGCGACGGGCGAGGCAGGTCGAGCAGGCCGCTGCCGGCGGCACCGGTGCGATCAGCGCCAGCTGCCCGTAGAGCAGCACCCGCGGTCCGCGCTCGGGGCGGGCCGTCGCCCGGTGCTCGTCCCGCACCCCGAGCGCGACTACCTCCGCGTCGCAGCCCCGCTCGGCGAGCAGCCGGGTCAGCCCGGCACAGACCAGGTCGTCGGTGGCGGCCGCAGCGTCGCTCATCGGTCGCCTCCGGCGGCCAGCAGCACCTTGACCGCCACCAGCCCGCCCGCGGCCAGGTCCGCACCGCCGACGGGTGCCACCAGCACGTCGTACCCGCGGCCCGGCAGCCGCGGTAGCACGTCGGCCCAGCGGCGACCGGCCCGTTGTCCGGCAGCTTCGTCTCGGCGCGGCCCGGCGACGTCCACCTCGCCGTGCACCGGCACCGTGCCGGCGTCGAAGTCGATCAGCACCGGGTCGCCGGTGTCCGGTACGGCCTCGGGGTCCTGCGCGCGCAGTTGGGCCTGACCAAGCACGTCACGTAGCACCGCCGCGGCCGCCACCGTCCAGTCTGGATCGGCGGTGAGGGCGTACGTCCATTGGCTGCGGCCCGGGTCGTAGGAGCGGGCCAACAGCACCGCCACCCCGGTGTCGCCCTGTCCGTCGAGGTCGAGCAGTTCCACGGTGCTGCCCAGGTTCGCCGTCGACCTGGCGAGGAAGAGCAGCTCGGGGGTGACGCCGATAGTGTCGAAGCAAACCTTCTGGACAGTCTCCTGATCGAGAATGACCTGCCGGAGCCGCTGCCCGGCGAGCGCCGAGGCGAGACCCACCTGGACGGCCTCGGTAAGGCCCCCGCCCGCTCCCCCGCCCGCACTGGTCGGCTCGACACCATGCCGATGGTTGGCCGCCCCGAACGGCTCCAGCACGGACATCGGCACTGCCACCGCCTGGCGGGTGAACAGTGACCGGGCGGTGGCCCACGCGTCCGGCTCGGCGGCATCCCAGCCCGAGGCGAGGCCGAGCCGGGTGGCATCGATCCGCGGGAGGTCGCGGGAGGCGGGGACGGCGGCCGCGATCCTGCTGGTGTTGACGACGGCCGCGATCCGCAGTGCCCGCAGCCGGGCGGCCGCGACGTGGTGAACATCGAACGCGGCCACCGTACGACGCTGGCCGCCGCCGTCGGTGAGCTCGACCGCGCCGACCTTGACCGGGGTCTGGTCCCAACGCTCGTCGGCGTAGCGGCGGAACACCCCCAGATGCGGCTGGAGTAGCGGCTGGTGGGCCTCGAGCCGGGCGAGCGTTTCCTGCGCCTCGGTGGCCGGGTCGGCCCCGGGCCCGGTCTCGACAAGTGTGTCGTCCAGCCCACCGGTGCCCCAGGCCGATTCGGGCGGGGCCGGCCGGCAGAAGGCGCACCGGGGGTGCGGGAGCAGTTGCTCGGTCAGCACGTCGAGTGCGGCGAGGTGCTGCACGATCACGCTCCCGTCGGTTTCGGCGGGCAGCGCGCCGGTGGTCAGCCGGAACACCTCGTACGCCAGCAGGTTGCCGATCATCGCCGCGAGGGGGCCGTCCGGCTCGGCGGCGGCTGGCGCGGCCCCGGACGGCAACGCCGCCGCCTGCCACACCCGCCCGGCGCCGCCGGTCTCGTCGTTGTCGGCGAGCCGCAGCATGACGCAGCACCAGCATCCGGTCCGGCCGGCACCGTGGACCGGGCCGACCAGCATCCGCCCGCCGGCGACCCAGGCGGGCAGCAGGGACTGGCCGGGGGGAATTCCGGCCGCGAGTAGCCGCAGGGTGTCGCGGGGCGCGTCGGCCCCGGCGGCCACGACCACGATCTCCGCCGCGGCCAGCTCGGACCAGCCGACCTCGGCGCCCGGGTCGGGTAGCGGCACGGCCGTTGCGGCGCAGCCGGCGGCGTTCAGCTCAGCCAGCTCCGGGGTGAGCCGCCGGATGACCGCCGGCGAGCTGGTCACCGTGGCGGCGCCGTTGCGCAGGAGCCCGGTGGCGCAGGCGGTGGCGACCGGACCGGCGCCCAGTACCGCGACCGAGGTGTTCCGGAAGGTGGCGAAGCGTTGCGGCGCCCGGTCGGCGTAGTGGTCGAGATAGGCGACCTGGGTGGCGAAGTGCGCGGCCACCGTCGGGCCCAGCATCGTGGTCGGGTCGACCTCGGCCTCCGGCACGTCCCGGGCGAAGCCGCGCGCGTAGAGAGCGGTCACCAGCTCACCGATCATGGCCCGCTGCCCGGCGGGCAGGCGGGCGCAGATGTCCGCGACCTGATGCCGCCCGTTCAGGTGCGGGACGAGCAACGACGCCAGCCGGTACGCGCTCCCGGAGGAGAGCCGGAAGCCGCTGGTGGCGTTGTGGAACACCACTCCGTCGTCGGTCCGGGTGAACAGCACGTCGTGGCGCACCCGCGGCCGGGTCTGCGCCACCGTGTCGTAGGCAGTGCTCATCGCAGGGGTCCCTTCGCTTGGTGCGGTGGGCCGGAGTGGGGGGCGTGCCGTTGGGCCACCAGCTGGGCGTGTCGCCGCAGCAGGGCTCGGATCCAGTAGTGCTCCGCGGCCTCCTCGACCAGACTGTGGTCCACCAGCCCGTCGAGCAGGTCGTGAGCCGTGGCCGGGTCAACGTCGAGCAGCTCCGCGGCCACTGCGGCGGTGCTGGCGGTGGGGGCCGCGGTGGCCAGCCGGACGAAGGCCGCCGCCAGGGTTTCGCCGGCTCGGGACAGGGCCTCGTCGAAGCGGTGGCCGAGTGACATGTCCGGTTCACCGGGCAGACTCAGGCGGCTCAGCGGGTCCACCCGCAGCCACTCCACCGCCGCCGCGAGGCCGGTCCGGGGGCGCAGCAGGATGCGGGTGGCGGCGATGCGCAGCGCGAGTGGCAGGTGGTCACAGAGCACCGCGATCTCCGCGGCACTCTCTGGGTCGGCATCGACCTGCTCGGGTCCCAGCACGGAACGGAGCAACTGGAGCGAGTCGCCGGGGTCGAGCGGCTCCACCCGGTGCAGCCAGCCGCCGAGGCGGGTGACGGGGCCAGAAAGGCTCTGCCGGCTGGTCAGCAGCAGCGCGTCGCCCGGTGCCAGCAGGGCCGGCATGGTTCGTAGGTGACTGCCGTTGACCACGTCGTCGGCGATCAGCAGTCGTCTGCCCACCCGGGTATCGTGACCATGGTCGAGCGGGGTGAGGGCCTGCCCCTGGGCGTTCTGCAGCGATGCGGGGGCCGTCGCCACCCGGAGTTGGCCGCCGGGGAACTGGGGGGCGACGAGCTGCCCAACGTGCTGCGCCAGTGCGGTTTTGCCGACGCCGGGTGGGCCGGTGAGCACCACGATCGGGCAGTCCGCGCGGAGGCGGTCGGCGATGGTCGCACCGAGCGCGTCTCGGCCGATCAGGCTGGACACGACCGGGCGCCGGGGCACCGCGATGGCGGATCGGCCCACCGGGGCGACCGGAGTGGAGGCTTCGCCCCGCAGAATGGTCAGCTCCAGCGCACGCAGGGTCGGGCCCGGAGCGATGCCGAGTTCGTGGCGAAGATGTTCCCGGATCCGGCGCAGTTCGGCCAGGGCGTCCGCCTGCCGACCGGTGCGGTAGAGCACCGAGGCGAGTTGCGCGGAGAAGCGCTCGTTCGCCGGGTACGCGCGGTTGGCGGTCCAGAGGTCCACGAGCGCGGAACGGTCCCGGCCGAGGCTGATCTTCAGATCGCACACCCGCTCGATCGCCCGAACCCGCTCCTCGCTGATCCGGGGTACGACGTCCCGGTGCAGCGTCTCTGATGGCACGTTGGCCAGCATCGGGTCACTCCACAGCGCGAGCGCCTCCTCCAGCCTCGCCAGTTCGGCCTCTGGCTCGGTGGCCTCGCGGGTGTGGCCGATCAGGTCGCGGAAGCGCATCAGGTCGACGGTGGCGGCGCTGGCGGTGATCCGGTAGCCACCCGGCACTGTCTTGATCACACTGCCGGTGATGCCGTGGCGGTGGAAGAGTTGCCGCAGCCGCAGCGTGCAGGTCTGCAACGCGGCCTTGGCCGAGGCGGGCTGCGCGTCGCCCCACACCGCCTGCTGCAGCGTGCTTACCGAGATCACCTCGTCGGGGTGCAACAACAGCGCGGCGAGCAACGAGGTCACCTTCGACGGTGGCAGAACCAGCGTGTCCCCACCGCTGCTGAGGGTCAACGGGCCGAGCACCTGGAACACCGCCGGTCGGGCTGGCGGGTCACCGCCGGATGGGCGCACCGCAACCGGCTCCATCGCCATCTCCCGTCCACGCGGACGCCCGGCACTCGTTCACCCCGGCGGCGGCACGATGTGCTGCGTTCGGTCGCCCCCCGCTGCCCGATATGGTCTGAGACCACCCGGCATTTGCGGCGATGCTGCGAGATCTGGAGCAAATTCGGGAATTCGGGTGGGCAGGGCGATGTAGTGGCCTCGCGACCCGTTCCCCTAATCGGATTCGCGATTCGAGCACCGCTGTTTTCACAAATGTGTCGACTATCCATATCTGCCCGGTACGCATCGGGCACCTCCCCTCAGCTGCCACCTGCCCCATGGCAACGCCGCTGCGATCATCGTGCGGTTCCGGCGTCGCCCGCGTCAGCACCCCGGGCGTTGCCGGAACCGGCCGTGGCCGGTTCCGGCAACGCCCGGGGCGGCCAGGGCCGATGGGCCGGCCCGGGCGACCGTGACGCCCGGGCGCGGGGAGGGACGACGGCACCGAGCCGGGTCTTCGGAGCGACCCGGGGCACCGGACGCCGACCGGCCTGGACACGGGTCGCACCGCGAGGGTCGCTCGATACCAAACAAAGGCGAGGCTCAATATCCGAACCTTGCGGAGGAGGCAGATTTCACTAATGTGAACACCTGGCAGAACTGGTGGAGGCAACCTTGCTCGACAGGCTAGGCATATCGGCGGGAATCGAAGCCGTCTACTGGGCGATGGTCGAGCACCCGACCTGGAACGTCGATGAACTCGCCACCACCCTGGACGTTCCGGAGGCGGTCATCCGCGATGCCTTCTCCGCCCTGACCGACCAGGCAATCATCCCACCTTCCTCCAACCAGGAAGGCAGTCTGCGCTCGGTGAGCCTGCGGCTCGGCCTGCTCGCCCTGCTGCACCAGGCCGAGCAGCAGACGATCACCCAGCAGGCGAAGCTCCTGGCGGCCCGGGCCTCGGTGCTCGCCCAAGCTGCCAGCCACGACACCCATCGCGGGCGGGAGGAAATCGTGCGGCTGGAAGGAGCCGACACCGTGTGGGAACGCCTGACCGAGCACGCCTGCACCGCATCCGAGAGCATCATGACGCTGACCACCGGCCGGGCGATGCCACCGGGAAGCATCGAGACCGCCAAGACGCTGACCCGGATCGCCCTCTCCCGCGGGGTGACGATCCGCCACATCTACCAGGAAAGCACGCTGGACGATGCCGGATCCCGGGCATACGCCGAGCTGATGGCGGAGCAGGGCGAGGAGAGTCGGGTGATGTCCGAGGCGCCAATTCGGATGACCCTGGTCGACCGGCAGTTCGCCCTCATCCCGATCGGGCCACGACCCAGCCGGGGCGCGTTGGAGATCCGCGGTAGCTCCCTGGTCTCCACGCTGTGCCTCCTCTTCGACCTGCTCTGGGAGAAGAGCAGGGAATTCCCGAGGTCAGCCACGGCCGACAGGGACGGCCTGACGGACCAAACCGTTGCCATCCTCCGGCTACTCCGGCAGGGTCGTACCGACGAGGCGATTGGCCGCCAACTCCAACTTTCCGAGCGGACCGTCCGTCGCACCGTCCACGACCTGATGCGACGCCTCGACGCGAAGAGTCGATTCCAGGCCGGTGTGGAGGTGGCACTGCGCCGCTGGATCTGACCCCACCGCAGGCTGGACCGCGTCCATTACCGGCTCGTGACACATCGCGGACCATCCGCTGATATCCGGGTGACAGCGTCAGCCGCATGATCCAAGACGTACGGGCGCTGGCCAAGGCCGTGGTCGACCTGGCAGCGGTCGCCAGCAACGTGCGGGCGATCGCAGCCGTGACGCGTACCCCGTTGATGGCGGTGGTGAAGGCGGACGCCTTCGGTCACGGCGCGGCGATGGTGGCCCGGGCAGCGTTGGACGCCGGCGCCGCCTGGCTCGGGGTGACCTCGGCGTCCGAGGCGCTGGCCCTGCGCCGGGCCGGCATCAGCGCCCCCACGCTCAGCTGGTTGCATCGGCCCGACGACGAGTTCGACGCGTTGGTCGCCGCCGACGTCGATGTGGGCGTGTCGACACCGACCCACCTCCACGCGACCGCCGAGGCGGCGCGCCGGTTGGGCGTGCCGGCGATGGTGCAGCTGAAAGCGGACACCGGCCTGTCCCGCAACGGGGCCGGCGGGGAGCACTGGGCGGAGCTGGTCGCCCGGGCCCGCAGCTACGAGGTGGCGGGCAGCATCCGGGTCCGCGGCGTGTGGTCCCACCTCGCCGACGCGGACATTCCGGGGAGCCCGGTGCTACGGCGGCAGGTGACACGGTTCGAGGAGGTACTCGGGATCGCCCGGGACGCCGGCCTCCAGCCCGACCTCGCGCACCTGGCGAACTCGGCGGCCGCGCTGTCCGCCCCGACGTCCCGCTTCGACCTCTGCCGGATCGGGCTGGCCCTGTACGGCGTCGATCCATTCGGTGGGCGGGGGCCCGACAGGTTCGGGTTACACCCCGCGATGACGCTGTGCACGAGCGTCGTCAACGTGAAGCGGGTGCCCGCCGGCACCGGCGTCTCGTATGGACTGAGTCATGTGACCACGAAGAAGACCACGCTGGCACTGGTGCCGCTCGGCTACGCCGACGGCCTGCCCCGGACCGCCGAGGGCCGCGCCGCGGTGTGGCTCGCCGGCCGGCGCTGCCCGGTCGTCGGGCGCATCGCCATGGATCAGTGCGTGGTTGACGCCGGCGACCTTCCCGTGGCGATCGGCGACCCGGTCGTGGTCTTCGGCCCCGCACAGGGCGACCAACCGACGGTCGCCGAGTGGGCGGGGTGGGCGGGCACCAACCCCAACGAGATCCTGACCGGAATCGGGGCCCGGGTGGCCCGCGAGTACCTGCACGAGATGGTGATGACCTGATGAGTACGCGACTGGCGGTCCTCTACGGTGGGCAGAGCAACGAACACGAGGTGTCCTGCCACTCGGCGGAGAGCATCCTCGCCGCGCTGGACCGGGACCAATACCAGGTCACCGAGGTGTTCATCGGCCGGGACGGCGGGTGGCGGGTCGACGGTCAAGCCGTGCCGCTCACCACGGCCCTGCGCGCGCTGGACGTCCAGGACGTGGTGTTCCCTGCCCTGCACGGTCCGTACGGTGAGGACGGCACCGTCGCGTCACTGCTGGAGTGGCTCGGCACCCCGTACGTCGGCAACGGGGTCTTCGCCAGCGCCGCCGGCATGGACAAGGCCACCACCAAAAAGCTGCTCAGCGCCGAGGGCCTGCGGGTCAGCCCCGGCGTAACCCTGCGCCCCGGTGACGGTCTCGCCCCGGCCGACCGGCAGCGGCTGGGCCTGCCGGTCTTCGTGAAGCCGGCCCGCTCCGGGTCCAGCCTCGGCGTCACGCGGGTGGACGACTGGGCGCGCCTTCCCGCCGCACTGGCCTGGGCACGGGCAGCCGATCCGAAGGTCGTGGTCGAGCAGGCGGCCGGTGCACGCGAGATCGACGTGGCGGTGCTGCAGCATCCTGACGGCCGGGTGGAGGCCGGTCCCCCCTTGGAGATAAACGTGACCGATGCCGATTTCTTCGACTACGGCGCGAAGTACGAGGACGGCGCGGTCTTCGACATTCCCGCCCGGCTCGACTCCGCCACCACCGAGCTGCTCCAACGCCAGGCGGTACGCGCCTTCCACGCCCTCGACTGCCGTGGGCTACTCCGGGTCGATCTCTTCCTGCCGACGAGCGGATCCACCGAGCCCATCGTCAACGAGGTCAACACCTTCCCCGGGTTCACCCGCATGTCGCAGTACCCACAGATCTGGCAGCGGGCCGGCATCGAGTTCCCGGCCCTGCTCGACGTCCTGATCCGCGGCGCGTTGACCGACTACGGCCGACCGATACCAGCCGGGATGAGCCGCCGCACGCCGACCCCACGACCCGGTCCCCTCGGCGTCACCACCGACGCCGGTCCGGACCGGCTAGGACCCGGCCGGGCTGGGGTAACGGTCAGCTAGCCCGGCTAGTTGGGACAGGACTGGGGGCTCAGGTGGCCGTCGGAGCCATGCAGGGTGACCGTGGCGAGCTGCCCGGCACTGGCGGCCGCGCGGTCCACGGTGCAGAGGATCTGCCGGACGCCGTGCACTGACAACGTGGTAACCGGGCTCGACAATGTCACCACGAGGTGGGCACCGTCGGCGCTCGGGGCGACCTCGGCCGGAGCGGCGTCGGCGGGTACCTCGCTCGTGAACCCCTCGCGACGTTCGTGCACCGTTGGGCCCGCCGCCAGGAGCCGAAGCACCTCGGCGGGGGGTAGGTCCGGCGCGACCGGGCGGATCACCAACGCGAGAGTTCCGTTCCGGACCAGGTAGAGGCTGACGCCCTCGGCCGGTCCACGCACGGCGGGACCTCCCCAGATCACCCCGCTGGGCTGGACCCCGCATCCCGCGGCGAGCAGGGTGACCAGCACCAGGAGCACCGCGGCTCGACTCCGGGCCGCCGGGCGTCTCCGGGCCGCCGGGCGTCTCCGGGCCGCCGGGCGGCCGATCACCGTCCGGCTCCGTCGCCGGGCTCCTCCGCCACCCGCGGCAGGCGGAGCGTGAACACGGCGCCGCCGGTCGACACGGTCCCGGCCGTCGACGCGCTGCCGGCGGTCGACACGTTGGCGACGGTGAGGCTTCCCGGCTGCCCGGTGTGCCGGTGCAGCCGAGCGTTCTCCCACGCGATCGCCAGCCCCAGGCCGCTGCCCTCGGACCGGGTCCGGGCCGAGTCCGCCTTGTAGAACCGCTCGAACACGTGTGGCAGCACCTCCGGGTCCAGACCAGGTCCGTGGTCGGCGACCTCGACAGTGAACCAGTCCGGCTCGTCATGCAGCCGCAGTGACACCGGTTCGGCACCATGTCGGAAGGCGTTACCGACCAGGTTGGCGACGATAACGTCCAACCGACGCGGGTCCAGGCGGGCCATGATCCCCTCCGGTAGCTCCATCCGGACCCGGTCGGCCCAGCCCCGCGCGCGCAGCGTCGCGGTCAGGGCCGCGGCCACGTCCACGTCATCCAGGGCGAGTCGCGCCGTACCCGAGTCGAACCTGCTGACCTCAATGAGATCGTCCACCAGCCGGGCCAGGTTCTGCGTCTCCGTACTGATGAGTCGGGCAGCCCGGCCGGCGTCCCCGGTCAACCCGCCCACCTCCTCGTCCAGGACGTCGGTGACCGCTGACATCGCGGCCAGCGGCGTACGAAGCTCATGCGAGACGTCGGCCACGAAGCGTCGCGCGTCGGACTCCATTCGGCGCAGCTCAATGAACTGCCGCTCCAGCGTCTGAGCGGTGCCGTTGAAGGTCCTCGCCACCTCGGCCAGTTCGTCGGCACCTCGGACGCGCAGCCGGGTCGTCAGATCACCCTCGCCAAGCCGCTGCGCGGCCCGACCCAGTTCGCGTACGGGGGTCAGCACCCCGGCCGCCGCGACCAGGGCCAGCAGGACCGCGAGGATCATTGACAGCCCACCGGCTATCCAGGCCAGGGCGGCGAGCCGGTCGATGCTCTGCTGCTCCGACAAGAGGCTCCGACCGGCGTAGACCTCCAGCCCGGAGGCTCTGGACCGCCCATCCGGGTGTTCCAGCAGGAGCTGGGTCCCGATGAGAAGAACGGGAAAGCCGTCCTGCGAGACGCGTTGCCAGGCCACGACGCGCGCCCCGACCGCCTGCTGCAACTCTGGGGTGAGCAATGGCGACACCTGGCGGCTCCACGTCCGCATCTCGTGGTACTGAAGCACCACGGGCCAGCCCTCACTGGACAGGACCTCGGCCATCTCGTCGAGCTGCTCCTGGGTCGGCGGGAGCTGGCCCAACGGGTACAGCTTGCTGAGTTGCTTGGTCAGCGACACCGCCGCGTCGTCCTGCGCCTGCTGGAGGATGACTCTCCGCGCCTGGAAGTAGCTACTGCTGGCCACCACCGCCGTGGTCGTCAGACCCAGCAGCACGAAGGCCAGCAACAGCCGGACCCGGAGACTCCAGGCGCGACCCACCACCCGGCGCCAACGCCTCACAGCGGCCCGAACCGGTACCCGAACCCGCGTACCGTCTGCACGAGGACCGGCTTCGAGGAGTCATCCTCGATCTTGGCCCGCAGGCGCTGGACGCAGGCGTCCACGAGTCGCGAGTCGCCGAGATAGCCGTGCTCCCACACGGCCTCCAGCAGCTGCTGCCGGCTCAGCACCTGGCCCGGCGCGCGGGAGAGCTCGAGCAGCAGGCGCAGCTCGGTCGGCGCGAGACCGACCGGCACGCCGTTCCTACGGACCACCAGCGCGGCGCGGTCGATCGTCAGAGCGCCGTGCCGCTCCACCGGCTCGCCGCCGCTCCGCCGGGTCTCGCCCCCGGTCCGCCGGAGGACCGCACGGATTCGCGCCTCCAGCACCCGGGCCCGCACCGGCTTCACCACGTAGTCGTCGGCGCCCGCCTCCAGGCCCGCCACAATGTCGATGTCGTCGTTGCGGGCGGTGAGCATGATGATCGGGAGGTCGCCGAGGCTCCGGATCCGCTGGCAGACCTCGAACCCGTCCATCCCCGGCAGCATGAGGTCGAGGACGACGACATCGCAGGCGTCCTCGTGCACATGGGCCAGTCCCTGCTCGCCGGTCGCCACCGCGTCCACCGTGTGGCCCTGCCGGGCCAATGCCAGCTGGAGCCCCTCACGCACCGTTAGATGATCTTCAATCAGTAGAACGCGGGACATGTCGCCGAGTATCGCATCTTGCGCCGAATCGGTTTCACGTGTGGAGGGCAACCTAATTCAACACGCAGCGGCGAATGCCCCCTATCCCCGCCGAGGCCGGATGGTCGGCTTCGAACCGGGCTTGGTCAGAAAGCCAGTTGGGCCCGCTTGTCAGGCATGCCGATCTACGCGGCGAAGGTGAACCCTTCGATCCGTAGCCGACGCAGCGCGGTCTCGTTGCGCACGTCCGGCTCCACCACGATGCGCTGGGTGGCCGGTGAGCCGCTGGCCGGGGAACTCGCCGATCCCGCCAGCCGGGCCGCTGCGGACCCTGGCCCCGCCCTGGTCGCGGCCGTCGGCGGCCCACTGGGACGGGTACGTGCCTTCGCGACCCTACGCGCGGTGGCGAACCTGGGCACCGGTGTCGGCGCGGTCCTGGCAGGGCTCGCCCTGGTGGCCGACACCCGGGCGGCGTACCAGCTGCTGGTGCTCGGCAATGCCGCGACGTTCGCACTCTCCGCGATACTGATCATGCGATTGCCTCCGTTTCCGCCCGGGCCGGTGCCGGCCGCCCGAAGCGGGGTCTCGGGCCAGCGCTGCGGGACGCCCCCTTCGTCGCCGTCGGCGCCACCTCAGCGGTGCTCTCGCTGCACTGCGCCGGGCGGTGGCGCGCTGGTCAGACCTTGAGGAGGTCCACGTCGTCCCGCGCGATCGACCCGTCACGAGAGGCCAGCGTCATTCCTTCCACGGCTGCCTGCGCCACCAGCATCCGGTCGAAGGGATCGCGGTGATGAGGTGGGAGGCGCCCAGCGGCGATCGCGTGGGCGTGCGTCACCGGCAGTTCCTGAAAGCCCATGCCTCGGACCCGCTCCGCGAGGTCGGAGGGACCGGCGAGCTTCCCCGCCGCCTGCTTGATGGTGATCTCCCAGAGGGTGACCGGAGAAAGGAAGATATCCGGGTCATGACGAAGCCGATCAAGGAATGCCGGGTCCAGGTTCGCATCACCGGTAATGGCCCAGAGCGCGACGTGGGTATCCAGTAACAGGCTCATGCGCCGATGCCGAAGCTGTTGGCGATATCGTCATTGGTTTGCGGCGAGTCCCATTCACCGGAGAGGTCCAGCTGCCCCGCGAGGGAGCCGATCGCGGTGCGGTTGACCCGGCGCACCAACGGCACGACTTTCGCTACCGGGGTGCCCGCCCGGTCGATGAAGACCTCCTCACCGCCTTCCACCCGCTCGATGATGCGCGACAGGTGAGTCTTGGCGTCATGCATGTTGTAGTGCACAGCTTCGGTCAAGACGGCCACCTCCCGGGTTAGCTAACACCTTAGCCGACAGCGCCGGACAGCTTCGCTGATCGGGAAGCAGTCCGGGCGACGCCCAGCACGCTACGAATAATGAGTAACCACCAGTTTGTACATGCTCGCCTGTCCGTAGTTGGAGCTACTACACGGAGCGGAGTTGCCGCAGTTGGCCAGGGTGTAGGCCCCGGCCTTGAAGAAGTTACTGGATCCCGTGTGCCCGATGGTCGCCTGGAGGGCACCGTTGTAGTAGGCCCGGACCTGCCCCCCACTGACCACGAATCTCCCCTCGAAGACCGTGTGCAGTTGATAGTTGCTGGTGATCAGCTTGTAGTCGCTGTCGTTTCCCTTGGTGATGTAGAGGTTGCTGCCCTGGAGGCGGAAGGTGGTGACGTCGTCGTTACCGTCGTGGATCTGGGCACCGACGACGTGCGGCTTGTCATTGGGGAGCCGGTTGAACGCCAACCGGAAGGTCAGGGTGTGGGTGCCCGAGGTGGCCGACCAGGCGGCCTGCCGCGTCCCGTTGTTGGTCATCTCGCGCAGCTCGGAGCGCGAGTAGCTGGAGCCGGAGGTGGTCACCCCGTTGACCGGGGCGCGGAACTGCACCCCCTGACAGCTGTGGTTCACCTGGAACCAGGGATGCACCGAGTAGGTGGCGAGGGCCGGCTGCTTAACCTCGGTCGGCGAGCCGGGCGAGCCGGTCGGCAGGGTGACCTTCCAACTGGTGAGGTCAAGCTTCTGGGCGGGGTAGTCGCAGGGGGCTGCGGCAGC
This sequence comes from Salinispora goodfellowii, assembly GCF_059570675.1. Classification (NCBI taxonomy): domain Bacteria; kingdom Bacillati; phylum Actinomycetota; class Actinomycetes; order Micromonosporales; family Micromonosporaceae; genus Salinispora; species Salinispora goodfellowii. The sequence continues at coordinate 30,585 of NZ_JCANTD010000036.1, forward strand.
GGTGCCGGTGGTCACGACGAGGGCAGCCGTGATCGCCACCGTGGCCAAGACGGCGGTGACGAGCCGGTACGCAGGTGCGATCTTCATTGCTGGGTACCTCCCGACGGGCACTGGTAGTGCCGGCACCAGGTACGGGCAGGCATTAGCAAACCGCGCGGCGCGCTCAGTAATTCCAGATCAGTTGAGCGATATTCACATGTGTTAACTGTGCGACGCCAGTTTCTAAAAGATTAACGGAAACGCCTGATGTGCGTCAATTAATACCGCGACCGTCGCGCGCCACACGACAACCCACCCACCGACCGCACCGGGGAGCACCACAGCCCGACCGAGCGGGCGGGCGCGACTGCGAGCACGGGTGAACTCGGGGGCGAGGGCGAGACCTCAGCCCCACCACCCACTCGTTACCTACCTGTTACTTCCTCAAAACGGCGCGAGCCAATATGTTGTAGCTTACAACAATCGATGGGAGCGTTCTCATCGCTGACCGAGGCGCACCACTCACCACCAGTAATGGGCGCTCCCTACCATCCACCACGAGCCGACGGCGCGCGGTCGACCCCCCTGCCTGCGCACCCCTACCCCCATCCACAGGAGGCATCGTGCATCCAGAACCTGATCGCAGGCGGGGCGGCTTACGTACCCGAACCGCCGCCCTACTCACCCTCACCCTCACCGGATCCCTGCTGGTCCTGCCCGGGGCCGCGCAGGCGCTACCGGACCCGGCCCCCGCCGCCAACACCGCCGTCGCGCCAGCGCCGGCCGGCGCCGTGCAGACCGTCGAGGACTACGAGGACGGCGTACCCCCCGAGGTTCTACTCTTCGCCTCCAGCGATCCCGAACGGCCCGAGGTGGGCACCGTCGCGAGCGACGACCGGCCCGGCGCGGGCGGCGACAACGACGCCTTCTCCGTCCGGTACGACATCGAGGGTTGGGGTGGCTTCACCCACAACTTCATCGCGCCGGACGGGCACCAGGACTGGCGGGCGTACGACGGCTTCTCGTTCTGGGTGAAGGGGGACGGCAGCGGCCGGCAGATCCAGTTCGAGATCAAGGACGGCGGCGAGCACGGTGAGGCGTCGGAGCTGTGGGAGTCATTCTTCATCGACGACTCCACCGGTTGGCAACAGATCCGGACGATCTTCCCCGACTTCGCCTGGCGCACCAGCTACCAGCCGGCGGACGGCCCCAAGGACAAGGAGTTGCAGCTCGACCGGATGTGGGGCTTCGCGGTAAACCTGCCGCAGGGCGCCGGAGAACTGCACTTCGACCAGGTGGAGCTCTTCACCAACGTGGCGACGGTCGCCGACTTCGAGGCCCCACAGCCACAGCTCAACCCGCCCGCTGAGCAGCCCGGCATCATCACCTTCAGCGGTGACGACTCCCGCATCCCGGAACTGAGCTACGTCAACGCCGCCCGCGACGGCACGCCCGCCGACAACCAGGCCCTCTCCGTGGCCGTCGACACGACCACCAGTTGGGCCGGCTTCGCGCAGAACCTCAGCTTCAACACCGAACCGCAGGACTGGAGCAGCTTCGGCGGGTTCCGGTTCTGGTACTTCAGCCCGCTGACCGTGCCACCGGCCGCGCCCGGCGCCGGGCGTCGCATCGACGTGGAGATCAAAGACGGCGGGGTAGACGTCGACCACAGCGAGCTCTGGATCACCAGCTTCACCGAGGACTGGGTCGGCTGGCGCCTGGTCGAGCTCCCGTTCTCGCAGTTCAAGTACCGCACCGACTACCAACCCATCGGCGGCATCAACCAGGAGCTGGACCTCGACCAGATGTGGGGCTACGCGATGCAGCCCCGCTCCGGGTACGCCGACACCTTCCGCATCGACGACGTTGAGGTCTACGGCGTCCCGCAGGTCGGGCCGACGGTGCGGGTGGCCGCTGACCCCGCGGTCAGCCTCCTCGACGAGGGCGAGTCGACCACCGTCACGATCCGGCTCACCAACACCGATGACGCGCCGTTGGACGACGAGGTGACCCTGCGGTACGCCACCGGCGCCGGCACGGCCACCCCCGGCGAGGACTACGAGCCGGTCGAGGGAGAGTTCGTCTTCCCCGCCGGCACCGCCTCCGGAACCACCCGGCAGGTCACCGTCCAGACCCGCTCCGACGAGCAGCCGGAGCTGGCGGAGAACATCCCGCTGACGCTGACCGGCAACGGCATCGCCGTCCCCGAAAACCCGCCGAACATCGTGCTCAACGCGCACGGCCTGCCGTACCTGGACGAGACCCGGCCGATTGAGGAGCGGGTCGCCGACCTGCTCGGACGGATGTCGGTCGAGGACAAGGTCGGCCAGATGACCCAGGCCGAGCGGAACGCCCTCGACTCGCCGAACGACCTGGCCACCTGGCGACTCGGCTCGCTGCTCTCCGGTGGTGGCTCGACGCCCACCCCGAACACCCCGGAGGCATGGGCGGACATGGTCGACGGCTACCAGACGTACACGTTGCAGACCCGGCTGCAGATCCCGCTGCTCTACGGCGTTGACGCGGTGCACGGTCACAGCAACGTCCAGGGCACCACGATCTTCCCGCACAACATCGGGCTCGGCGCGGCCCGCGACCCGGAGCTGGTCGAACGAGTCGGGCACGTCACCGCCGAGGAGACCCGGGCCACCGGTCCGCAGTGGTCGTTCGCACCCTGCGCCTGCGTGGCCCGCGACGACCGGTGGGGGCGCACCTACGAGGCGTACGGGGAGGACCCGGCGCTGGTGGTCGCCAACGAGACGGTGATCGACGGGCTCCAGGGCCACGAGCTGGCCGACCGGAAGGACGCCGACCGGGTGCTCGCCTCGGTGAAGCACTACGCCGGCGACGGCGGGACCGAGTACCGGCCGGGCGACGGGGGGTACCCGATCGACCAGGGCGTCGTCGTCATGAGCCGGGAGGAGTTCGACCGGGTCCACCTGGACCCATACATTCCGGCGGTGCGAAAGCACAACGCGGGAACGATCATGCCGTCGTACTCCAGTGTCGACTTCACCGACGACGGGGTCGGCAACCCGGTCAAGATGCACGCCCACAAGGAGCTGCTCACCGACGTCCTGAAGGAGGAGATCGGCTTCGACGGCTTCCTGATCAGCGACTACGCCGCGATCGACCAGATCCCCGGGGACTACGACAGCGACGTCCGCATCTCGATCAACGCCGGGCTAGACATGATCATGGTGCCGAACGAGTACCAGCGCTTCGAGGAGACGCTGCTCGGCGAGATCGAGGCCGGGAACATTCCGATGTCCCGCATCGACGACGCGGTCAGCCGAATCCTGACCCAGAAGTTCCACCTCGGACTCTTCGAGCAGCCGTTCACCGACCGGACCAACCTGGCCGAGGTGGGCTCGCCCGAGAACCGGGCGGTGGCCCGCGAGGCCGCCGCGAAGTCCCAGGTGCTGCTCCGCAACACCGGTCAGGTGCTACCGCTGGCCAGCACCGGCAAGCTCTACGTCGCCGGCGCCAACGCCGACGACATCGGCGCGCAGGCCGGCGGCTGGACCATCACCTGGCAGGGCGGCAACGGCGACATCACCCCCGGCACCAGCATCCTCGACGGCATCCAACAGGTCGCGCCGGACGCCGAGGTCACCTACAGCACCGACGCCTCCGCCTCGCTGGACGGACACGATCGGGCCGTCGTCGTGGTGGGCGAACAGCCGTACGCGGAGGGCATCGGCGACGTCGGCAACAACGGCTTCACCATGACGTTGAGCGCCGCCGAGCAGGACACGGTCAACACGGTCTGCTCAGCGGTGGACAACTGCGTCGTACTGGTGATCTCCGGTCGGCCGCTCGTGCTCGACGACGCGCTCGCCCCCGCCGACGCCGTGGTGGCCTCCTGGCTGCCCGGCACCGAGGGGGCCGGCGTCGCCGACGTACTCTTCGGCGAGCAGCCCTTCACCGGTCAACTGCCGGTCTCCTGGCCGCGTTCGTTGGACCAGGAGCCGATCAACGTCGGCGACGCCAGCTACGACCCGCTCTACCCGTACGGCTGGGGCCTGCGCACCGACGCGACCCGGGACCGGCTGCACGACCTGCGGGCCGAGCTGGCCGAGATCGAGCAGGACGGCTGGACCCGGGCCGCGGTGCAGGTGCTGGACCGGTCGCTGCGCAACGAGCGCTCCTGGCAGGACGACGGCTCGGTCCGCGACGAGCCGCGGGTGGTCACCGAACTGACGGTGGTCTCCACCCTGCTGGCCTTCAGCGGCCAGGACAACGCGGCACAGCACAAACTGCTGGTGTCGACGCTCCGAGATGTCACGCAGGCGGCGATCGTACGGGAGGGTGTCACCGCCCCCTCGGCGACGCGGACCTCCACCCTGACCGCGGACGCGGAGCACGCGCTCCTGACCGGCAAGCCGACCACCGCGACGTGGAAGCTCGCCGCGGCCTGGCGGATCGCGGCCGGCTGACCGTAGCCAGGTGGGCGGCGCCCGGGTTCAACCGGATCCGGGACGCCGCCCCACCACAACACGAAGGCCCGGCCCGCGAGTGGGCCGGGCCTTCGGCTGTCGTCAGGTTCCCCGGAAACCGGGCTTCCTGGGGCTGGTCAGTGCTGCTTGACGTGGTGCACGAAGACCCGCCACGCCGCCGGACCGAACACCAGGGCCGGCCCGGTCGGATCCTTGGAGTCCCGAACACCCACGAGGTCAGAAAGGTTGTCCGCGACCTCAACGCAGTCGCCATTCGCGCCGCTGCGGGTGGACTTGCGCCAGACAGCGCCGACTAGGTTACTCACGGTTATTCATCTCCTCGATCAGTGTGGTTACAAACTTGTCTGCCTCGTCCGGGTCAAGAGCCTTTTCCGCTAGCTCTGCCCACACTGCATCGTACGTTTCGGTCTCGCCGGGCTTGTCGAGGTAGAGCGCCCCCGTCAGTGACTCACTGTATATGGTCGACGGCTCGTGTCTACCCGCCTCGTCTGGCGGGAAGTCCAAGATAGTGAACGCCCCCGAAACCGATGCTCGATGTGGTCCGGCCCCAAGGGGCAGTGCCCTCACACTGACGTGGGGTCGCTCGTTCGCCTTGAGCAGGTGCCACAACTGCTGTGCCATTGCGCCAGGAACAGCGGGGGTACGCCGCAGCGCCCCTTCACAGATGATCACCTCCAGATGGGGCGGCGGGGGGAAGTGACGTGACAGTAGGCCCTGCCGCTCCAGCTTCACCGCCATACGTCGCTCGACATCCGCATCTTCCAGGTCAGGCCGATCAGCTCGGACCACCGATTCCATGTACGCGTGCGCCTGAAGTAGACCGGGGATCAACGCCGGCTCGTACTTGCGTATCCGGGTGGCAGCACCCTCTAGGCCCACATACAGCTCAAACCAACCCGGGACGGCGTCCCCGTACGCGTGCCACCACCCTTTGGCCTTGGTTTCTCGTGCCAGGGCGACCAAACCTGCCGTCATGTCCGCTGTGGCCTCGTAAAGCTGGCAGAGGATCTTGACATCAGTAGCACGAACCGGGACGGACCCCTTCTCAATGCGCCAGATCTTCTGCGGGCTGCACTCCAACTCATCCGCCGCCGCCTTGATCGTGATGTTGGCACTCTCCCGTTGCGACCGCAGAAACCTACCAAGCTGCCTTCGGGGCACCGTCGATCCTGCATCTGCTTCCATGACCCTCCTTCCGTGGCGGAACACACGCACACGCTCGATGGAATACTTTCCAAGAAGCTTCCGCCACGGTCAACATTCTCCAGCAAACCCCACCATGGAATATTGCATCACCTTCCCCCTGAGGGCAGCATGATGACATCGACGTGCCATCGGGAGGCCGAGGTGTCCATAACTGCCGCTGTGTTGACGCTGGTGATTGGCCTAGCCATAGGACTGTTGATCTCTCGAAAGTCTGGCGCTTGGTGCCCGACGTGCGGCGAAACAAAACGCTGCTTGCGATCCCACGACCACCCCCGCTCCAGGTTCGATAGGAGGCGACGATGAACATTGCAGAGGACTTACCAAAACGGACATCTCGAGCCGCACTCGCTGAATTGATCGAACCCCAGCGTCCGCCCATCAGGTCTGAGGAGGATCTTGAGCTGCTGCTGTCCGGCCTTCGCGCGGTCGGTCGGGCCCGCGTCGGCTACACCGAGCACCCCACAAACGAAGTCCTTGAAGCTGTGCTCACCGGGCTGCGGAGGCTTCAATGACCGACCACAACAGACCCGAGGAGTTGCGTCCCCGCCGTGACCCGTCCGGCCCACCCCGATTGCCGGACGGTGACCGGGTGCACCCGGAGTATCCGCCGGACATCAACCCACCCACCGCCCGGCAGAAGCTGATCACCGCGCTGATCGTGGTAATCGTCGTCACCGCCATCGTGATCGGGGCGATCCGGTGATCGACCGGCCGCATCCGCCGATGCGCCCCCGGTGGGGCTGCGAGACCTGTCGGGCCGAGTGGCCCTGCCCGTCGGCCCGAGTCGCCCTCCTGACCGAGTATCGCGACAACCGTGTCGCGCTCCGTCTCTACCTGGCGGCACTATTGGCCGAGGCGGACGCCCAACTCGAACAGGTCCACAAGGAATCCGGCCTCTATCACCGCTTTCTGTCGTGGACCTAGGCAGAGTGGCACGGCTGCCGCCGCTATCCGCTACATGCCTCGCGCCAAGGCCCGTCCGGCTGCAGCACGCGAAGCACTGTCAACAGTTCCGGCGGCTCGACTGGATCTGGAAGCGCGGTCAGATCCGACCACGACACCCACGCATGCGAATGCAACTCGACCTGCTCGTCCGGGAGCAGACCGGTCCGGGTCAGTGAGGGCCGGTCCACAGCGAAGTACGCCACGAAGAAGTCCTCCGGACCGATATACCGCTTGCCCTTCCACCGCACAGTGCGCTCGACCCGCACCCGCCCCCTCGGCGACGCGAACCTCCACCCTGACCGCGGACGCGGAGCACGCGCTCCCCCAGAAACCGGGCTTCCTGGGGCTGGTCGATGCTGCTTGACGTAGCGCACGAAAGCCCGCCACGCCACCGGACCGAACACCAGGGCCGGCCCGGTCGGATCCTTGGAGTCCCGAACACCCACGAGGTCAGGAAGGTTGTCCGCGACCTCAACGCAGTCGCCATTCGCGCCGCTGCGGGCGGACTTGCGCCAGACAGTGCCGACTAGGTTACTCACGGTTATTCATCTCCTCGATCAGTATCGTGACAAACTTGGCGGCTCCCACAGCTATGCCCCGTCAACGTCACCTCCATCGATGAACTGTCCACCGGGTAGTGCGATGGCGCTGTTGACGAAGTCGAACTACCGTCAGCCCACGGACAGACAGGCGTTCTCCGTGAGGAGTTGGTCGTGGCTACAGCTCACATAACCGCCGGGCAGTTCCCCGTCCGTGTCCTTGGCGGCCCGACCGCCCTCTTCGAGTACGGCGGGTTGAGATTCCTCACCGATCCGACCTTCGACGCTCCGGGTGACTACTACGCGGCGGGCCAAAAGATCCTGACCAAGACCGCTCCCCCTTCCGGCGGTGTCGCCGACCTCGGCCACGTCGACGTGGTCCTGCTCTCACACGACGAGCATCCGGACAACCTCGACGACTCCGGCCGGGCTCTGCTCGCCGACGTCCCCCGCACCCTCACCACGCCCGGCGGCGCGCGGCGCCTGGGCGACAGGGCCAGCGGGCTGGCCGACTGGCAGCCGATCGAGCTGGATCGCCCCGGCGGCGGCACGATCACTGTGACCGGTGTGCCCGCCATCCACGGACCCGGCGCGCGCGAGGACGTTGAACGGGTCACCGGCCAGGTCGTGGGTTTCGTCTTGACCGGCGAGGACCTGCCGACCTACTACGTCAGCGGCGACAACGCCTCGCTCGGCTCCGCTCGGGAGATCGCGGAGCGCTTCGGACCAATAGACACAGCCATTCTCTTCGCCGGCGCCCCGCGCTTCCCTGGCCTACTCTTCGACGGAGCGCCCATCGTCCTTACCAGTGCTCAGGCCGCTGAGGCAGCCAGAATCCTCGGCGCTCGCCGGGTGGTTCCCGCCCACTACGACAGTTGGGCCCACTTCACCGAGGGCCGCCACGAACTCGTCACCGCTTTCACCGCCGCTGGGCTGGCCGACCGTCTGGACCTGGACAGCCGACGCTGAACGGGGCAGAACAATCCCGGACGGGGGACGGTCGTGGCCGGGGACTGGGGGCATCAGCTGCCCCTCTTCACCACGCCGCCGCAGGTGCCGGGCGGCCCGGCCGGGGCGTCGCGACGGTGATGCGCCCGACGGTGGTCAACGTCAGGTCGCCCTCGGGGGTACGGGCGGATTCCAGCACCCGCGCCGCGTCGGCGGTCGCCGCGTCGAGCCGATCGGCCGGCAGGTGTTGTAGCAGTGCCCGCCCGCCGTGCGACCACATCCACCGCATCCAGTGGTTCACGTCGTGGAACCTGCTCTCGACCCGGTGCTCGCTGATCGCGGCGACGTCGAGGCCGGCCGCCGCCATCGTCGCCGTGATCGTCTGTTCGTCGTCGAACGGGCCGGCGGTCGGCGCGGGCGGGGGCTGCTCCGCCGGTAGGTGCGCGGCCAGGGCGTCCATCGCGGCGATGAAGCCCGGGTCGTACGCGCCGGGGGTGCTC
>NZ_JCANTD010000037.1:0-38211 GCF_059570675.1 Salinispora goodfellowii
CCAGGCCGGCCGCCGAGACCGAGCGGCCTCGTGACCTGGTAAAACGCGACTTCACCGCGGCAGGCCCGAATCAGCTGTGGACTGCGGACCTGACCTACGTGCGCACCAGCGTGGGCTGGGTGTACGCCGCGTTCGTCCTGGACGTGCACTCCCGCATGATCGTCGGCTGGCAGGTCGCCACCTCGCTCTACACCGACCTCGCCCTGGACGCGCTGAAGATGGCGATCTGGCGCCGCGAGAATCAAGGCGCTGACCTGGGCGGACTCGTTCATCACTCGGACCGGGGCGTCCAATATCGAGCGATCCGCTACAGCCAGCGGCTCGCCGAGGCCGGCGCCGTCGCCTCGGTCGGGTCGAAGGGCGACTCCTTCGACAACGCGATGGCCGAGGCGCTCAACTCCCTCTACAAGGCCGAACTCGTCCGCAACAAGGGCCCGTGGCGCGGCCTCGACGACCTGGAGATGGCCACCGTCGAGTACATCGACTGGTACAACAACCGGCGGCTTCACGGCGAGCTCGGATACGCCCCACCCGCCGAACACGAAGCACTACACGCGATGACCCAACCGGTCACCGTGCCCCTCAAAGCCAGTTAACCAACTCTCCACCAAACCCGGGGCTTGACACTGACCCGAAAACTGCAGACCTATCTACGCTGGCGCAACGCCAACGCCCGCCACCCCGACATCCTGGCCGCCCAACGCCGAGAACGCGCCCGCATCCGCAGCGAACGACAACGACGCTGGGGCCAACCCGCCACCCACGCAGCCTGACCCCAACACCGCGAACGTTCGTGGTCACGGCACTAGTCCTGGCTTAACCTGGTGGAGCGCTGGTTCGCCGACCTGACCGAGAAGATGATCCGCCGTGGCGCGTTCCGCAGCGTCGACGACCTCGTCACCGCTATCGAGGAGTACCTGTGCGTGCACAACGATGACCCGAAGCCGTTCGTGTGGACCGCCACTGCCGAATCGATCCTGGCAAAGGTCCGACGTGGACGACTAGCCCTCCAGCAAATGGATAATCAAAACTGAGACGGAACACTAGCGACCCGGGGGTTCACCTGGGGTGGCAGGGAGTGGCGCACGTTCACCCACGTTCCCTGGACCCCCGTTGTTGCAGCCCAGGAGCACACCCCGAGCACACGTACCCCGGGTTGCGACCGGCGGTCGTCCGCGGTGGCCCGTATGGGCATCCGCTGAAGAGCACACACCGCGACCGTGCTGCTCGACATGCACACCCGCCGGCCGATCGACGTGCTGCCCGACCGCACCGCCGACACCCTCGCCGCGTGGCTGCGCGACCTTCCCGGCGTTCAGATCATCTGCCGGGATCGAGGCGGCAGTTATGCCGACGGGGCCCGCAAGGGGGCACCTGACGTGATTCAGGTCGCCGACCGGTGGCACCTGCTGAAGAACCTCAGCGACACCGTCGAGAAAGTCATCTGCGGGCACCACCGATGCCTACGCACCCACACCGAATCACTATCTGCCCTGGTCGCGCCGCCCAACGAGCCCGTCGGAGCGGGACGGCGGGCGACGAACACCCGCCAACGCCACGCCGCCGTGCACGCCCTACGAGCCGAAGGACTGTCGATCAAAGCGACCGCCCGCCGCCTCGACATGAACGTCAGAACCGCCCGCAAGTACGCCCACGCCGCCACCGCCGAAGCGTTGATCGGCCCGAAACGCCAGCAGCCGACCCAGCGTCCTCGCCCCATTCCACACTCGTTCTGTGGGGAAGCGGGTTTTGCAGGTGGGGCACGCGCCGATCAGCCTGGTCAGGAGGGCTTGCAGTTCACAAAGTATGGCGTAGAGGGTCAGGCCGGCGCAGGGGCTTTCCCAGAACGCAATAGCCCTGACCGGGGCGGTTGCACCATGGCGACCCGCTCACGGCGCCCGGTTTGACGGTTGTATAGCGCTCAGGGTGCTAGGGGTGGTCTGTAGCATTTCGTGCCATCGGGAAAACGCACAGTGAAGATCGCCGCTACAATGTAGCTTGGCCAAGATTGCCGCGCGAGACGGGGAGCACTCCGGTGATCATCGACCTGCAGATCGACCGACTGTCGGCTACCTTCGACATCATTTCAATGCAGGACGTCGTAGCCGATCGGAGCGGTGCGAATCATCTACAGCTCGGAGTGACGACAGGCGATAGCCTTGTGGTTGCCCGCTACTTTGCGTACTGGGACTTTAGCGCTCTGCGGGGCAAGGTGACCACCAAGGCAACGGCGTACTTCTGCAGCCTATACTCCAAGACCTGCGCCGCCAGGCCCTGGGATACCTGGACGACGAACCCGGCCTCGGCGCAGATTCGCTGGTCGAATCAGCTGAGATGGCTGCATCAGGAGCAACACCGACACAGGAGGCCGTGTGCGGCACTGATATGGCATCTCCTCTGATGATGTCTAGGTATCGATTTATGCGTCGCCCTTTTGATTAGCCAACAACGGGACCAGAACCATCGGGGCGCATTTGGCATTCGGGCCAGCAGTGAGGCGAGACAAGCGCAGCGGAAGGAGTTCTGGCCGCGCAAGGCGGCCAACAATGCACAGGCGCCCTGCGCCAAGATCGCAATACAGGTGATCCTGTCACACTCACAACATTCGAGTAGATGATTGTTTGAGCCTAGGTCCTCTGGGTGTTGCGCCCCGGGCGGTCGTGTACGGAGGGGTTGACTTTTCTTAATCAGTGGTTAATGGCGACAATAAAGGGGGGTAAATGAAGGTTGCGATAGCGTTGGTGGATGATGGGTCGGTCGCTTTTCGTGGTGTGATCGAGGTGCTACTGGAGATTTATGGTAACGAATTCTTGGGCAGCTTTGCCTCATTGGCAAGCGCCCTGAAAACGGCTCCACCGGACAGGCATGTAGTGATCATCGCGGATCCATTCACGGCCAGTGTGATGCCATTCGATGATTTGTCCGAGCGGATGTCGCTATTGGTGATGACTGGGTCGCTCCGTTCCGCAAATGTGCGGTGTGCGGTTCGCGGTGGTGCGCGGGGATACATCGGGAAAGCCGCCTGCGTACCCAGACTTCGTGCGGCAATCGCTGCGGTTGCTGCAGGCGATCTGTACTTCGGGGGCGACATCGGAGACGCTCTCCTGTGGGATCTAGACGGACAGTCGACTGCGTCGGCGAATGCGCCGCATCTGCTTACGCCTCGCGAGCGTGACGTACTCGGACTGGTGGCTCAGGGGCTGACCCACAAACAGATCGGCACAAGGTTGGGTTTGTCAAAGGCGACCGTGGACACCTATATACACCGGGTGCGGCAGAAAGTCGGGATAGCTAACAAAGCCGGTTTGACTCGCGTGGCCATCTCGCTGGGACTGTTACCCGACTCTATGTGAACGAACTGCAGACCTCGAATGGCCGGGTTCGTCCATTGTGTGTCGGTGTGTCGGCATGATCTTTGCTGGTGATCGTTGTAGGTCGGGGTGATGAGGTATCCCGATGGAGGTGGGTTCGCGTGGGGGCGGGCGAAGCGTGAGGCGGTGCGGCGGCAGGCGGCCGGGTGGTTCGCCGAGGATGTGTCGGTGTCGGAGATCGCCCGCCGGCTTGGGGTGTCGCAGACCGCCGTATACGGGTGGCGGGCCGGTGGTGAGCAGGCCCTCGCCTCGAAGGGGCCGGGCGGGTCTCGGTGTCGCCAGGATGAGGCCCAGCTGTGGCGGCTGGCCGACGCCCTGGAACAGGGCCCGGCGGCGCACGGGTTCGGTAGTGATCAGCGGTGGACTTTGGCGCGGCTGTCGGAGTTGATCGCTCGGATGTTCCGCACCCGGTACACGCTGCGTGGTACGGCGAACATCATGTATCGGTTGAGTTGGTCGGTGCAGGTTCCTGCACATCGTGCGGTCGAACGAGACGAGGCCGCGATCACCCGCCCCATCTGGCAGTACTGGCACGTCCCGGCGTTGTCAGGGCTGCCCCCACCATCCCCGGCACCACCCGGATCAGGCTGCCCCCAGCCACATCAACCGCTGCGACAGGCCGAAGGTGGTGGTCTCTCACCTCCGCTCGAACCAACGGCACCTCACGGCGCAAACCGAATGTGAGACAGAGCCGAGAGTCAGGCAGGTTCATGTATCCTGGGACGACGCGGACACCCCTGTGGTCCCGGTCCCGGTTCATCTACCGTGCGATCACCCATCGCCGCCGCAGGAGTAGACAGCGCAGCTTCAGCGAACGCGACTACGTCGCCTGCTGGATGCCACCCAGCAACTCGGCGGCCCGATCGTGCTGATCTGGGACAACCTGAACACCCACATCAGCGCCGCCATGCGGCAGATGATCGATGCTTGGGACTGGCTGACCGTGATCGGGTTACCGGCCTACGCCCCGGACCTGAACCCCACCGAGGCAGTGTGGTCCCACCTCAAACGCAGCGTCGGCAACCTCGCCGTGACCGGCGTCGATCATCTCCTCACGATCATCCGCACCGCCACAAGAGCATCCCGTACCGCACCGACTCGACGGGTTCCTCGCTCACACCAGCCTGACCCTCAAAACCCGACACAACTGACCATTCGACGTCTGTACTGCCGCCTACATCCTCGCCGGCATCGGTAGGCGCCCTCACACCGGCTGTGACTCGCGCCCGCGCCGGCGGTGCCGGACCAGGCGGGTCCAGGTCCAGATCGAGTCGACCAAAAAGATGATCAGCCAGATCCTGCTGGCGCCCAGCTGCCACGGCGCGTCGCCAAGGTCGCCGTTGAGGGCTTCCTGCAGGGTGTACTGGCCGCTCGCGGCCGCGGCGAGCCAGGAGTGGCCGAGCGCCCCGAAGGCCACCTGCCCGGCGATGAACACGGCCGCGCGGACGGTCCAGCGACGCCGCAGCTCGACCGGCGAGCGCCGGCGCTGCGGTGGCGGCGCCGGTGGCACGGTCTCCGCCGCCGGCGCCGCCACCAGGTCCGCAGCACCCAACGGCTGGGGCGGTGGCCGGTCCGGTAGACCGACGCGGCGCAGTGCGGCTGGGACGAGCGCCGCTCCCGCCACGAGCACGACGGCCGCGCCGACGCAGGCCCCGCGCCAGCCGCCGCTCTGGTAGAGCGCGCCGGCACTCAGCGGGCCGAGGACCGCGCCGAGCAGGGTCGCGCTCTGGTAGATGCCCATGCCGCGCCCGAGGCTGCCGTCGGAGGCCTCCGCGGCGACGGTCTGCTCCACCGGGATCGCCGCAGCCAGGCAGGCGGCGGACACCGCCCACAGTGCCCCGATGACCACCGGGTTGGCCGCGAAGGCCAGCCCGACGGCGACGACGGCGCTCGCGATCAGTGAGGAGGTCAGGGTTGCTGCGCGTCCAATCCGCCGTACGACTGCGTACAGACGCAGTGGCAGCGTGGTGAGAATGACGAAGCCGGGCAGGAACACCAGGCTTATCTGGCCGACGGTGAGACCAAAACCCCGCTGTAAATGCAACAAAAGCAGCAGAGATACTCCGAACTCGACAGTGGCGGTGACCGCCACCACCACGAGTAGTGGACGTAGCCGGCGGGCGACCTGACGCAGGTCGGCCTGCGCGCGCGACTGCCCGCCAGCCGGTGTCGAGCTGGACAGGAGCAGCACCGCGGCGAGCAGGCAGGCAACCGCGGCGGTGGCGAAGACCAGCTGGTACCGGTCGTTGTCGAGGAGTGTCAGCGCGACGAGGAAGCCGATCCAGATGCCGGTTCCCTCGGCGGACAACAGCCGGCTGTAGATCGCCGCGTCGTCGCGCAGATGCTCACCAACGCGCGCCCGCAGCGCCACCCAGAACAGCGCCCCACCGATTCCGCCGCAGACAGCAGCGCCGAACGCCAGACCAAGGTCGTCGGCGAGCGCATATCCGAACAGGGATAGTCCGAACAGCACAGCCCCGGTCGAGGCCACCCGCGTCCGGTCGAAGCGATCGGCCAGGACCCCGGCGACCGGCCGACACAGCAGGGACAACAGCGCCTCGGTCGCGGCCAGCGCGCCGACCTGACCGGCCGTCGCGCCGATCGCCGCACCGGCCCACAGCGGCAAAAGGAAGTCCAGAACCTCGGCCGGCCCCCGCGCCAATGCCGCCGCAGCCAGCACCCAGAGACCGCGACGGTGGTCTGCGGCCTGGGTCGGGATCATGAAAGCTTCCTATCATGGTAGAAATAACTGCAACAAGTCCCGGCATCAGTACCGAGGGTAGTGGGCGGTGGGGGCGCGCCCCACCGCCCACCCCGTACAGATCAGCAGTTCCAGCTCGCGGCGCTCTCGGCCATCTCTGCGGCCTCGTCCACCTCGACCTCGAGCCCCTGCAGCTCCAGAACAGTCGACAGATCCATTACACACCTCCTTCCGTTGGCGTCGTCGGTCCGCGCGACGGTCGTCGGCGGCGACTCAGACAAGGTCCTCTGTCGGCGATGAGAACCTCGACGGCTGTGGTGGGACTGGCCCTTCACCTCGGCCGCACCAGCCGCGGCGGCGACTTAGGAACGGCAGGAACGATGACTCTTCCGCGGTCACCGCGTGCAGCGCCAGCAGGACGCCGGCAGATCCGGTCGCGACATCGGTGGACAGGCGCAGCGAGTGATTGCCCGGGTAGGCCAGTTCGCCGTAGTACGACACGGAGTGCAGTGCGAGGCGGTGGATGTGCCGGGCTAGGACATGTCGATAGTCGGTGCTCAGCCGGGCGCCGGCCCGAGTGAGCGCGGCGATGAGCCCCGAGCGTCCGTGGAACAGGGTCGGTTGGACGACGACCTCGCTGGCGCAGGCGCGCAGCAGCCCGGGCAACGCGGTGCGCAGCCGGTCGTCCTCGCGGTGGTCCAGTAGCTCATCGATGCCGATAGCCAGACCCGCACTGCCACCGTCGAGGTAGCACAACGTTCGGACACCGACTTCCCCGACCTGCAGGCTGCCATTGCGTGTGGTGACGCAGCTGTCGAGATCGAGGGTAAGCGCCTGCACGGCAAGATCGAGATAGTTCGGCTCGCCGGTCGTCTGGTGGGCGCGGATGAACAGCAGAGCGGCACCGGTCCAGCCGTGCAGCAGCCCGACTCCGTCCGGCCGTTGGACGCTTCTGGCCGGGTCCGCCCGAGCCGCTGCGGCCTTTGACAGCCGTGCCGCCAGCCGTGCCGCGATTCGTAGCCCGGCGTCGCGATGGGCGGTGTCGCCGGTGCGCCCGGCGAAGCGCAAAAGGTTCATACCCGAGCCCGCCAGACCTGAGTAAAGGCCGACTGCGGTGACGGCGGCGTCTACTCTGGTCGCGCGGGCCAGCAACGTTTCCGCCTGCTCTGGCAGGCCGAAGAAGTCGGCCAGATAGGCAAGACCGTGCAAGCCGTCGAAAAATCCACCGCGGTCGGGTACCTGCCACACGGCCTCGGCGAACCACCGCTCGTGATCCGGATACCGACCCTGGCCGCTGGTGGCCAGGGCCCAGAGCACCCCACCTGCACCGTGGGCGAACCCGACGCCGCCGCTACCGACGAACTGCGCCACGTCGCCCGGGAAGAGCCGGTCGGTCCGCTCCGGATCGGCGGTGGACAGAATGGCCCGCACCATCGACTGGACCGCGCCAGCCGAGCCCGGGCCCTCGCTATCACGCCAGACGGGCGACCCGAGCGACTCCGGTGCCCGACGCCGGACGACGGGCGACTCCGGCTCGGCGGTCTGCCTTCGCGCAATCAACCAGTGGTCGATGGACTCCTGTAACTCCGTGGGCAGCGCAAACCGCTCGATCACGAAGTCCAGATACTCTCCTGCCCGGTCTGGCACGAGTTGCAGCATCCGGTTGAGCGGCAGGAACAGCCATAGTCCGAGGGCAGCCAGGGCGTGACGGTCCCGATCAAATCCTCGTACCTCGTCGGGTGCGGCGAACCCTGCAGCGCGCAGCGCCGGCCCACCGACATCGGCTGCCTCATGGGCCACCTCAAAGTCGACCAGGTATGGCTCCTGGGAGTCGGTGACAATGATGTTGGCGGGATGTAGGTCATCGAATACGACGCCGCGTCCGTGCATGTGGGCGACGAGGGTCCTGATGCGGTCGTACATCGCGAGTGCCTCGCGGGTGTACGCCTCGAGCTGGTGCTGCTCCGGCTCCTCCCAGACGACGTACGGATAGCGGCTGCCCTGCCACTGGTAGAGCGTTGGGCCGGCGATGTACTCCTCGGCGAGGAACTCGTGGTCGCCTGCGGTGAAGTAGTCGTGCAGCGCGGGAACCCCGGCGATGCCGCGCAGCCGGTCGAGCGCCCACCGCTCGCGGCGCAGGCGCGTCACGGCATGCTGTCCGAACGCGTCGAATCCAGCCAGCGGTCGGGCCTCCTTGAGGACCAATTCGTGCCCGTCGCGGTGTCGTCCGAGGTAGACACCGCCTCCGTTGGAAAAGTGCAGCGCCCTCACCACCTGGTACGGCAGCCGGCCGGCGCTGGCGACACGGCGGGCGGCCAATTGCTCCTCCAGGAACGCTGGGAGCGTCACCCAGGCAGGGGTGGTGAAAACCGGCCGGCGGCGGTCGCTGACCAGTGTGCCGTCGGGGTCGGCGATCGCCGGTTCGAGCCGTCCGTTTCCGGCCACCCGGAAGCGCTCCACGAATCCGCCGTAGCGGACGTACAGGGGACCCTCACGCCATCGGAGATCGCTGAGAATGTACGGTGTCGCCACTCCGCCGACGAGTTTGTCGAGTTCGTTCAGGATTTGGCGCAGATGCTCGACGTCCTCCGGGTACAGGGTCATGAGCTTGCCGCTGCTTGGTCGAGGTGCGTACTTGGCGCTGAGCGCCCGTAGGACGTTGCGGTTACGGAGGAACTTGAAAGTGACCCGATTCTGCTGGCAGTAGTCCCAGACCGTGGCGGTGAGTTGCTCGGCGTCGGCGACCGTGCTGGCAACATGAATTTTCCAGCCCTGATCGGGGAGCAGGCATCCGTTCGGGCGCAGCACGATCCAGGGGTCACGTTCGCTGCGGGTCCAGCCCGATGGTGTCGACCGCGTGCTGACGGCGAACGCCTCACGGTCGTCGTCCCAGCGCCCAGGCGACTCGAAGAAGACCGGGTCAGCAAAAAGGTAGTACTGCTGCCCACCGAAGCTCATCCGGCTACCTCGCTCTCGTTGGTGGGTGCCACGTGAAGGGATTCCATCCGGGCGAGCAGCGTCCACAACGGCGTCGCGACTCCATCACCGGAGCGTCCCGTCGTGGCACTGCGGCCGACCCTCGTCGGCGCGACGGTGACGTTCGGCCGGGCATCGAGACTCGTTACGTGCCGCTGGTACACCGGATTGGCCAACATGCCCGGCGGCACCGATGGGGCGACCCCGATCACCGCCTCGGTGCACTGGAGCGCGAGCATGACCGGCGTGTCGGCCAGCCCGAGGGCGAGTCGTGCGAGGAAGTGCGCGCTGGCCGGGTACACGGCGACCGCTTGCGCCCACTCCGCCAGCACGACGTGTGTCGCCTGCGGGTCGGCTGTGTCCGGCCACTCGTCCCGGACTACCGGCCGGCCGCTGAGCAATCCCAACGTCTGCGCCGTCACGAACCGTTCGCCGTTGCGGGTTACTGCCACCTTCAATTCGAGGTCCGGATAGCTGCTGCGAAGCCAGTTGATCCAGAACGCGCTGAAGCCCGCGCTGGCCGCGCCGGTGATGACCAGCAGCAGCCGGTCGACCGTCAGTCGCGGCGGCCGGCTTCCGCTCGCCGGGGGAGCGTCCGGTTCAGCCACAGACATCACCGTCGTCGATGGGGCGCAGGGCGACCGGATGCTTGGTGAGGTGCGCGGCGAGCAGCTCCCGCGCCTCCCGCTTTTCCTGCGCGGCGATCGCGTCGCGGGGGTAGCCGATGGTCGGCATCATCCGGTAGTACTCGTCGCGCAGGATTGAGCCGATCACCGAGTCGTGGTACTCGCCGTCGAGGTAGTAGTAATCACGGAGAACGCCTTCAACGACAATGACGCCGGAGGTGAGCAGCTGCATCATCTGCTTGTTGAACACGCCAGCCTGGATGTGCACTCGGCGGGCGTTCTTCGTGTGGAACAGGTACTCGAGCAGGACGAGCATCGAGTCCATCCCGTAGCCGCCGCCCCACAAGTCAGCATCGCTGATCGCCACACCGACCGTGTACGACTGCGGGTGCGCCAACGTTTCCCAGTTGACCAAGCCGATTGGGCGGTCGTCGTCTAGCTTGCGGATCATCAGGTACGACGAGGCGCGGCCGTCCAACGTGGCGCGCATGTGGTCTGCGGTCATCGGATGCTGGGTACCGGAGCTGTAGCTGCTCATCAGGGACCCGGACCAGACCGCCAGCAGCCCGTAATCATCCTCGCCGCCCAGCGCTGCAAGGCGGACCAGCTCGCCCTTCATCGCTGCTCTCCTTCGTCGGTGGTGTCACGACCCTTGCCGGACGCGGCGATGGCGTCGTCGATGGTTGAGGCGAGAGCCCGGATCGTCGCGTGTTCGAGGATGGTGATACCGGAGACGGTTATGCCAAAGTGCTCCCGCATCCGCACCGCGAGGTGAACCGCGACCAGGGAGTTGCCGCCCAGTTCGAAGAAGTCGTCGTCCAGACCGATGTGATTGGCACCGAGCATCTCCTGCCACAGGGCGAGGATCGCGGCCTCGGTGTCGTTCGCATCGGAGATAGGGCCTACCACGGTGGCCGAGTCGGCGCCCGCGGTGGCGGTCGCCTGATCCAGCTGCGCGGCCAGGCCGGCCATTCTCGCCAGCTTGTCATCGACGGGCTCACGGCTGATGACCACCTGGTTGGGCGTCGTGTCGTCGAGCATCCGCCAGAGCAGGTCGATGCCTTCGCCCGGGGTGATGAGATAGTCGCCGATGCCGGTGCGCGGCGGGCCGCCCGGATCGGTGGCAGCGGGCTGCTCCCCGCCGACGACCGCGTCGCGCACGGCCGCAATGTCGACGCTGCGAACAGCGAAACCGTCGATGGTGACGAGTACCCGGCCGGTGTCGTCGAGCAGTTCGACATCGTAGGTGTAGATGCCCGACGGGCTCTCCCGCATGCTGCGGTCCCGAAGGTGGCTGTAGAAGCGCGAGGGCAACGCTTCCCGGACGACCATTCGGCGGAAGCCGATCGGCAGGTAGCTGGCTCCGCCGCGGTTCACCTCGGGTAGGTAGAGGCTGAGCGCGGTGGCACCGTCGAGGAGCGCAGGATGCAGGACGAACTCCGCGCAGTCCGCTTCGTACCTAGCCGGCAGCTGGATCGCGACCAGTTGCTCGCCCTCACCCATCCGTACCGACTCGACGTTGAGCCAGCGTGGCCCGAACTCGACCGCGCCGCTGTCCGTGCCGTTGAGATCTGGCTGCCAGGTCAGCAGGTTACAGCGGTTGTCGATCGCCGCCACGTCGCGTCGCTGCACCGTTGCCCGTGGCGCGGCTGTGATCCGGCCGCGGGCGTGCCGTCGCCAGGCGTCCAGGTCGGCGACCGGCCGGCTGACCACCTCGACGTCGAAAACCCCGGGCTGCTGCTCCCGGCCGATCACCCGCAGCTCTCGGCGGCCGTCGATTCTCAGCGGCTTGGCGAACACCAGATCGCTGATCTCGACCAGCTCGGCATCCTGCGCCGCCACGAACGCGGCGCGGATCAGCTCCGCGTACGCCGTGCCCGGTAGCACGGCTTCGCCCGCTATTCGGTGTTCGGTCACAACCCAGTGGAAGTCCGGGCCGATGGTGGCGGTGAATACCAGGTCCTCGCCGTGGCCGGTGATACGCCGATCGAGCAGCGGGTGGCTGGCCGGCTGGTACTCCAGTCCCGCCTCGATGTCCCGGAACAGCTGTGGGGCGTCCTGCCTGGTGTTGTGGACCATGCCGACCTCGCTCCAGCCGCACCAGTTGATCGACCGGACTCGCTGTGGGTCGCCGGCGCCGAAGTGGGCGAAGGCATCGAGAAAGGCGTTGCCGGAGCAGTAGTCGACCATGCCGAAGTCGCCGGTCACACTGATGATCGAGGAGAAGAGCACAAAGATTTCGACCTCGGCTCCGAGTAGCCGGTGCAGCACCAGGGTCCCGTTCACCTTGGGTGCGAGAACCTGCTCTGCCTGCGCCCGGGAACGCAACGCCACCAGGCCACCGCCGGGCACCCCCGCAGCGTGGAACACACCGGCCATCGGGCCGAACCGGCGGTGGACCGACTCGACCACCGCGCGCATCGCGGACTCGTCGCAGACGTCCGCGGTGACGAGCATGACCTCACCACCGAGCTTTTCGATGTCGCGTACGCCGCGGATGCGTAGGCTTGTCGCGTCGTCGTCGTGGTTCGCCAGATGCTCGTCCCACTCGACGCGGTCAGGCAGCGGTGAGCGGCCGACCAGCACGACCCGGGCTCGCGCGGTGGCGGCCAGCTCCTTGGCGATGGCCAGCCCAATGCCGCCGAGACCACCAGTGATCAAGTATGCGCCGCCGGGTCGGATCCGCGGTGTGGCCGCGTCCCGCATGGGGAGCTGGACCGGTACGTACCGACGGGTCCAACGCAACCGACCGCGATGCGCGACGAAGCGGTCGGTGACTGGCGTGCACAGCTCCACCATGAGCCCGTCGAGGTCCACGTTGTCCGGCCCAGAAACAGACCTGGACAAGTCGATCAGCTGAGTGCGCAGCGCCTTGTGCTCGGTCGGCACGACCATGGCCGGGCCGACGAGCAACGACTTGGCTGGCTCGACTCGTTCCACCCCAGAGACGTCGAAACAGTTGCTGGTAACAATCCGGAGGTCCATTTCTTCGTCCGGCCAACGCTCAGCCAGCACCTGCGACAGGAACAGCAGGCTGAGGAAGCCGCTCTCCTGCGCATCGGCGACGACTGCGGGGTCGATCGGTCCGGTGGCCGCCCGCCCCGCCGTCCAGCCATGGAGCATGGCAGTCGGCCGCCCGTACCGTTCACTGATCTCGTCGAGCAGGTCCACGTAGTCGGCGCGTTCACCTGGCTCGATTCGGTAGCGTCGATCGCCCACTCGGCCGAATGACCGTCCCTCAGCCACCCGTACCACCAGCACACCGGTGCTGCTGAGCCGGGCGGCCGCCTCCTCTACCGGACCCTCGCCTGGGCTGAACACGAGCCATACCTCGTCCGGGGTCCCCGGCTCCACCGGCGTCGAGTGTGGTTGGCGAAGCCAGACCGGGACGAACGTCGAGTCGGCCGGGGCCAGTGTGCCTGTGGGTCGGGACCCGTGGTTAGCTGCCCGATGCTCATCGACGGGATCCGGGTCCGGGTCGATCCAGAAGCGCTGCCGTTCGTACGGATAGGTGGGTAGAGTGGCCCGCCCGCGCTGGCAGTGATGGAGGCGCTGCCACTCGAGTGGGACGCCGCCGGTCCACAGCCGGGCGGATGCCTTCGCCAGCTGTTGCTCGTCGCCATACCCGCCGTCCATCCGGCTCAGCGAGGGCACCACCACCGCGGTGGTGTTCGACAATTCGGCCAGCACCTGGCGTGCCAACGACGACAGGGTGTGGCGCGGGCCCACCTCGAGCAGAATCACGTCGGCGTCGGCCAGGGTGGCGCAGGCCTCGGCGAAGCGGACCGTGTCACGTAGGTGACCGGCCCAGTAGGTCGGATCGATTGCCTCCTCCGCGCTGATCCAGGTGCCGGTGCGGGTCGAAACGAAATCTCGGGTCGGAGGCTTGGGGCCGACCCGAGAGACCAGGTCGAGGAACTCCGGGACGACGGGATCCATCATCGGCGAGTGGAAGGCGTGGGATGTCCACAGCCGTTGGGTGGCAACGCCGCGTTCCGCGAACCGGTCGGCGAGCGCCTCGATTTCGTCGCGAGGCCCTGACACCACGCACGAATCGAATGTGTTCACGGCTGCCACGCCTGATGTCGCGCCGAGCTGCGGCAGGACGTCCGCCTCCGGCAGGGGCACGGCGAGCATGACACCCGGCGGCATGGCCTGCATCAGCCGGCCGCGGGCCATTACGAGTTCGACCGCCTCGGCGAGGGTGAACACCTCGGCCAGGCAGGCGGCCACGAACTCGCCCACGCTGTGCCCGATCATCGCCCTCGGCTGCACGCCGCGGCTCCGCCACAGTTGGGCCAGCGCGTACTCGACGGCGAATAGGGCGGGTTGAGTGAGTCTGGTCTGCCGCAGCTTTTCGCCGTCGGCGTGCTCGACGGCGAACACCACCTCACGTAGGTCGTCGCCGAGATGCTCGCGCGCCAGGTCGGCGCACTGGTCGAAGGCGGCCCGGAAG
This sequence comes from Salinispora goodfellowii, assembly GCF_059570675.1. Taxonomy (NCBI): domain Bacteria; kingdom Bacillati; phylum Actinomycetota; class Actinomycetes; order Micromonosporales; family Micromonosporaceae; genus Salinispora; species Salinispora goodfellowii. Next base: position 14,131 of record NZ_JCANTD010000037.1, read on the forward strand.
ACCGGCTCGCGCCGGTAGATTTCCTCGGCCATGCCGACGTATTGTGCGCCCTGCCCGGGGAACATGAACACCACGGAGGGCTGGTAGCTCGCCCGAACCGGGGCGGTCTTCGTGATCGGGGCCCGCAGCTGCGCGACGGCGTCGGTCACGTCGCGGCACGTCACCGCCGACCGGTGGGCGAGCGCCGGACGTCCCATCTGGAGGGTGTAGGACACATCGGCGAGCGAGGTCGGTGGGCCCGCCACGAGCCGGTCCGCGAGAGCCTCAGCCATGGTCGCCAGCGCACTGGCCGACCGGGCCGACAGCGGGAGGACGTGCCAGGAGCTGTCGTCTACGGAGGCGACCTGGGCCGGCGGCTGCTCGATGATGAGGTGGGCGTTGGTGCCGCCGATTCCGAACGAACTCACCGCGGCGCGCCGAGGTCCGCCCCGCTCTGGCCACGGTGCCAGCGAGGCGTTGACGTAGAAGGGGGTCCGCTCGAATGGGATGTTCGGATTCGGCTGCTCGAAGTGCAGCGAGGGCGGGATGAGGCCTGTCTCGACGGCGCGGATCGCCTTGATCAGCCCGGCGGCCCCCGAGGCCGGCCCCAGGTGTCCGATATTCGTCTTAACCGAGCCGATGGGGATGACCTGGTCGCCGGTCGCCCCGTCGAGCCGGTACGCCTCCGACAATGCCGCGACTTCGATCGGGTCACCCACGAGCGTCGCCGTCCCGTGCGCCTCGACCAAACCGATGCTGGCGGCCTCGACGCCCGCGTTCGCCAGCGTCGAGGTAATCAGACTTGTCTGGCCCTCCAGACCCGGCGCGGTGAACCCGACCCGCCTGGCGCCGTCGTTGTTCACCGCGCTGCCCAGGACGACTCCGTGGATCCGGTCTCCGTCGGCGACGGCCACGGTGTACCGCTTCAGCACCACCGCCGCGGCTCCGTGGCCGAAGTTGGTGCCCTGCGCCGCGGCGTCGAAGGCGCGTACGTGCCCGTCTCGCGAGTAGATGCTGTTCTCGGTCCACCTGCGCCCGACGTAGTACGGTAGTTCCACCGATACTCCACCGGCCAGGGCCATGTCGCACTCGCCGGCCAGCAACGATCGGATCGCGAGGTGCACCGCTACCAGAGACGTGGAACAAGCGGTCGCGACGGAGACTGCCGGCCCGGTGAGCCCCAGCGTGTACGCGACCCGGGTGGCCAGGTAGTCCATCTGGTTGCTGACCTCGATGGAGATCTCACTGGCCGCCCGCGTGGTCTGGGTGTTGCTGTAGACGTTGCTGGTGGCGTACCGGTTCGGTGAACTGCCACCGAAAACGCCAGCCCGGCCGGTGTAGCGGGTCACGTCGTATCCGGCGTGTTGAATGGCGGTATTGCAAATTTCCAGGAAGATCCGCTGTTGCGGATCGGATATCTCGGCCTCGCGCGGGCTCAGTTTGAAGTAGGCCGCGTCGAAGCCTTCCATGTCGCCCATCAGCGGCACGAGCCGCACGTAGCGTGGATCGGCGATTTGCTCCTCGGACACCCCTGCAGCGCGCAGCACCTCGTCGCTCAGTTCGGTGAGCGACTCGACGCCGTTGACAAGGTTGTTCCAGAACTCGTCGACGTCGCGAGCACCGGGGACACGGGCGGCCATGCCGATGATTGCGATGCGGTTGTCCTCGTTACCGGCATTCACCCGCGGGACTCCTCACCAGTAGGCCACCGAGGCGGCGATCGCTGCGTTGCGCCGGGGAAAGGGCGGCGACTGCCCGGCACGTGGCCCGGTTCGAACGACCGGCCGGACATCGCTGACCCGCCATGAACCTAGCTAGTCCGGAGGGCTGTGGGCATGTTCGTTTCTGATGGACCATTTTTACCGGGCGACTTACCATCGGTTTCGACCCCTTATTCGGACGTCATGGGTTTGTGGACAAATCAGTGACGTTGGCACGCTCCGGTGTCGGCACTAGCGTCGGTGCCGATCGTCCGTCGCCGAACTCCAGGGGGCACCATGACTGACGAGCTCCGCGACGACCACATTGCGATCGTCGGCATGTCGTGTCGCTTTCCCGGTGCCGCGAACATCGACGACTACTGGCGAAACCTCGCTGCAGGCGTCGAGTCCATCCGGCCCCTCAGCGACGAGGATCTGCTCAGCTCTGGTGTCGCGCCCGAGGTCTTCAATGACCCTTGCTACGTGCGGCACGCTGCCCTGATCGACGACATGGAGGGATTCGACGCCCGCTTTTTCGGCTACACGCCCCGCGAGGCAGAGGTACGTGACCCACAGGGCCGGATGTTTCTCGAGGCCTGCTACGCAGCCATCGAGGACAGCGGGCACGACCTGGCGAGGATCGACGGGCTCGTCGGCGTCTTCGGTGGCCAGGCCAGCAACATGTACGGCGAGCGGTACGTGGGCCGCAACCGGGCCGCCAGGGCAGCGGTCGGTGAGATGGCCATCGAGGTCAGCAATAGCCCCGACTACCTGACCACCACCGTGTCGTACCGGTTGGGCCTGCGTGGCCCGAGCGTGAACGTACAGACCGCGTGTTCCACCGCCCTGGTCGCGGTACACCTGGCTAGCCAGGCGTTGCGTAACGGTGAGTGTGACTACGCCCTCGCCGGAGGGGTCGAGGTGGAGCTGCCGTACCGGGTCGGCTACCGCTGGGTCGAGGGCGGTATCTACACCCGGGACGGCCAGATCCGTGCCTTCGACGCTGCCGCCTCCGGGACGTTGTTCGGTACTGGCGTGGGCGTGGTGGTGCTCAAACGTCTGGGCGACGCACGGCTCGACGGGGACCACATCTATGCCGTCATCCGCGGCTCGGCGGTCAACAACGACGGCGGCGACCGGGCTGGATTTACCGCGCCCGGAGTGGAGGGCCAGGCGCAGCTCATCACCGAGGCATTGGCCGTCGCCGAGGTTCATCCCGACACGATCGGCTACGTCGAGGCGCACGCGACCGGCACCCTGGTGGGTGATCCGATTGAGGTCGCCGGGCTGACCCGGGCGTTCCGCGCCGCGGGCGCGACCGGACGGCAGCTCTGCCCAGTTGGTTCGGTGAAGCCGAACATTGGGCACCTCGGCCCCGCCGCCGGGATGGCCAGCCTGATCAAGGTCTGCCTGGCGATGCGCGAACAGGCGATCCCGCCGAACATTAGCTTCAAGAGCCCCAACCCGAGCCTGCGGCTGGAGGAAAGTCCCTTCTACGTCCCCACCGAGTTGGTCGCCTGGCCTGGGGGCGACCGGCCGCGGCGCGCAGGAATCAGCTCCTTCGGTATCGGCGGCACGAACGCCCATGTGATCCTGGAGGAGACACCGGCGCCGCCCGCCGCGCCCCCGGATGGCCGGCGCTGGCGGGTCCTGCCCCTGTCGACGAAGACCGCAACCGCGCTGGACACCGCGGGACGTCGGCTCGCCGACCACCTGGCCGAGCGCCCCGATCTCGAAATCGCTGACGTCGCGTACACCCTGCAGGTCGGTCGCGCGGCGTTCGCGCACCGACGCGCCATCCTGGCGACATCGACTGCCGAGGCCGTCGTCGCGCTGCGCTCGCCGCATAGGTCGAGCGTTGTGCGCGCCACGGCGTCGGCCCAGCCGCGGCGGACCGTGCTGATGTTTCCCGGCCAGGGCTCGCAGCACGCCGGGATGGGCGCTGACCTCTATCTCACGGAGCCGGTGTTCCGTGACGCCATCGACCGCTGCGCCGAGCTGCTGCTCACACATCTCGATGTCGACCTGCGGGAGGTCCTCTACCCCGCGAGCGGGGTGGACGTCGCCGCCGAGGCCGAGATCCGGCAGACGCGCTACGCCCAGCCGGCCCTGTTCGCCGTGTCATACGCCATGGCCGAACTGCTCACCGCGCACGGGGTCATGGCGGCGGCCGCGATCGGGCACTCGGTCGGCGAATTCGTCGCGGCCCACCTCGCAGGTGTCTTCACCCTGGCTGACGCGCTGGCCGTCGTCGCCGCACGAGGGCGCATGATGCAGGCGATGGCCCCCGGTGAGATGCTCGCTGCCGCCGCGCCCGAGGCGACGGTCCGCTCGCTGCTCCCCGACGGCACGGAGGTGGCAGCGGTCAACAGCCCGGTGCTGACCGTGCTGACCGGTGCCCCGGAGCATATCGAGCAGGCACGCGCCAGACTCACCGCTCGTGGCGTGGCCACCACGGACGTCCGTACCTCGCACGCCTTCCACTCGGCGTTGATGGAACCGTGCCTCGCGGAGTTCCGCGAGGTGGTGGCAGGCGTGTCGAGGAACCGGCCGGCCACGCCGTTCGTCTCCAACCTCAGCGGCACGTGGATCACCGATGAGCAGGCGATGGACCCCGCCTATTGGTCGGAGCACCTGCGCGGCACTGTCCGCTTCGCGGACGGGCTCGTCGCGGTGACCCCGATCGCCGAGGACGTGGTGCTGGTCGAGGCTGGTCCCGGCGACGCGCTGTCGAAGCTTGCCCGGCAGTGTGTGGCCCACCGTGGGGTGCCGATCGTGTCCACCATGCGGCATCCGGCCCGCGCGGTGACCGACGACCAGGCGTTCATCGAGGGGCTCGCCGCGGTATGGGTCGCCGGTGGACCCGTCGCCTGGGAGCCATCGCACTCGGCTGGACGTCGGCGTGTGCCGCTGCCCGCGTACCCGTTCGAGCGGCGCCGCTTCTTCGTCGAACCGGACCCTGGGTACACCGACAGTGACGCCGTGCGGGAGCAACCCGCGGAGGTGGCGTTGCCGGCCGGGCGGTGTGCGTTCGCGCCGGTGTGGCGGGAGGAGCCGCCGGTACGCGAGGGCCGCGCCGACACCGCCACCCACTGGCTGGTGATGGGCGGAAAGCACCCGGTGGTCGACGAACTCGTCGCGGCGCTCGCCGCGGACGGGGCGTTGGTGACCCGGGGCACCGCCGGCACCGGATTCGGTCAGCACGGCGAGGGTCGGTACACCCTTCGCGCAGCCGACACCCACGACCTCGACCGCCTCCTCGACGCGGCCGAGGCCCGAGGACCGGTCACCGACGTGATACACGCCTTCCAGGTCACCGCACCGTCGGACGAGCCGCTGGGGCCCGAGGCGGTCGGAGTGGGCGTCCAGGACGGATTCTTTAGCCTGCTCCATCTCGGGCAGCAGTTGTCACGCCGCAACGGGCCACCGCCACGACTGACTGTGCTCAGCAGCAACCTCCAGGAGGTAGCAGGCGACGAGCGGATCGAGCCGGCAAAGGCGCTGCTCCTCGGGCCGGTGAAGGTGCTGCAACGGGAGTTGGCCGGTGCCGTCTGCCGCAGCGTGGATATTGTGCTGCCGACGACCCTGCCCATCCCGGCGGTTGTCCGCAACCTTGTCGGTGAGCTGGTGACCCACAACGCACCGCAACAGGTGGCCTGGCGGGGACGCCGGCGATGGGTGCTCGACTACCGCACCGCACCGTTGGACCCGGTCGACGAGCCGGCGCATCCGCAGGGGCCCGGCCTGCGCTTCGGTGGGACGTACCTCATCACCGGTGGTCTGGGCGGCATCGGCCTCGCGGTGGCCGCGGACCTGGCCCGTACGGTCCGCGCGAACCTCGTGCTGGTCGGTCGCACGCCACTGCCGCCCCGCGCCGAATGGGCGGTGCTGCTGGCCGACCCGGCAACCGACGCGACGCTGCGCGCCAAGCTGGACCGGCTGCGGGAGGTCGAGGAGGCGGGTGGCACGGTCCTCACGCTCGCCGCCGATGTCGGCGACCCGACGGCGGTGGCAAACATGGTGGCACGGGCCCGTGACCGGTTCGGCCGGATCGACGGGATCTTTCACTCCGCCGGGGTCGCCGGCGGGGGAATGATCGCCGTCCGGGAGGACGCCGAGGCACGTGACGTCCTTACCGCCAAGGTGGACGGGACGCTGAATCTGTTCCACGCGGTGGGCGAGGATGTTGACTTCCTCGTCCTGTTCTCCTCGATCGTAGCGGTGACTGGAGACTTCGGTCTGGTCGACTACTGCGCGGCCAACAACTTTCTCGACTCCTTCGCTCGGTGGGCCGCACAGCGCGGCACCGCGGTGATCTCGATCGGCTGGGGCGGCTGGAGCGAGTTCGGCATGGCGGCGGATACGGACACCGCAGCCCCTGCCGCGTTCCGGCAACTTCAGGTTGGCTTCCGCTCCGAACTGGCGCACCATCCCCTGCTGGACCGGCGTGTCCACGAGCCGGGCAGCGACGTGGTCTTCACAACGCGGCTGGAACCAGGTGGCCACTGGATCAACGCCGAGCATCGGCTCGGCGGCGTGGAACTCGTCGTGGGCACGGCCCTGGTGGAGATGGTTCAGGGCGCCTATCTGGAGGCAGTAGCCGACAACAACCTCCCAGGCGAACTCACCGACGTCGTCTTCCTCGGCCCGGTCGGCGTAACCGCACCAATGGACATCCGAACCGTGCTGCGACCCGACGACGCCGGCTGGACGGCCACCGTGTTCAGCGCCCCACCCGGAGGGCGGACGCCAACCTGGACCGAGCGGATGCGCTGCCGGATCCGGGCGATGGATCGAGAGCCGGCACCGAACCATGACCTCGCGGCTATTAGACAGCGGTGCAGTCGCTACGACGTCAGCGAGGCGGAGCTGTCCGCACCCGACCGTCTGGTCAGTTTCGGGCCCAGATGGTCCAGTCTGAAGAGCACGTCGGTCGGAGTGGGAGAGGAGCTGTCCCGTCTGGACATCGACGAGCGATTCATCGCCGAGTGCGGCCGGTACCACCATCATCCGGCACTGCTGGACCAGGCGCTCAACGATACCCAGTACGGCCCGAACATTCTCGCCCGCGGTGATACCTACCTACCGTTCGGCTACAGCGGGTTGCGGATGCACGAGCCGCTGCCGCCGTCGTTCTGGGCACTGGTCGCCCACCATGACGGCCAGGAGGGCGAAATCACCACCATGTCGGTCCTGCTCATGCACGACGACGGTCAGGAGATCGGCCGGATCAGCGGGTACGCGATGCGCCGGGTCGATCCGGCGGCGATGCGGGCGTCGCTCGCCGGTCCCGCCGCTCCCGAGGTCGGCGACCTGCCCGGTGAGTCCCTGCGTCTTACCACCGGCATCACCGAACAGCTTGGCATCGAGGTGCTGCGCCGGATCGTACGCTGGCAGCCGGAGCCACACCTGGTCGTGTGCCCCGAGGACCTGCACCGGAACCTGCACCGGGTCGAGTCGCTCACCGTCGACCTAGTCGAGCATGGACTCGACGCCGCGTTCCTGAGCGACTCCGTGATCGGCGAGAGACTCTCCGACGTTCCATACGCCCCGCCCGAGGACGACCTACAACGGACGCTGGCGTCGTTCTGGAGCGGGGTTCTCGGGCTCAGCGAAATCGGCGTAGACGACGACTTCTTCGAGCTCGGCGGCAATTCGCTGGTAGCGGTGCAACTGGCCGCGCGGATGCGGGACCAGTTCGGCGTCGATGTGTCGATCGCCAGTCTCTTCGACCACCCCACGATCCGGTCGATCGCCACCCACTTGGACACCGAGTACCGGCTCGGTGTCCAGTCCCAGCTCGCGTGCTGATGGAAGAGAACCGTGCCCGACGAGGAATGAACTATCAGATGGTGCGTAACGGGCAGGATCGGTGTTCGAGCGGGCCGCAGGAGCGTCCCCTGCCGCCCGGCTGGTGGCCGGCGGGCTTCGCCGGCACCAAGGTGAACGGCCTGTCCTTCGTCGATGACCACTGGACCGACCTGCGGCCACGTGACCTGCGCACCTGGTTGGCCGAAGCATGACCGGCGTGGTGCGCGCCCTGATGATCGCTCCACATCAGGATGAGCTTCGCCAGTTACCCGCTCGCATCCGCCTCGCCGAACGGCTCGGCGTCGATGAGATCTGGACCGACCAGCTACCGGACCAGCGGGATGCGACGGTCGTGGCGGCGAATCTCCTGTCCGCCACCCGTCGGGCCCGGGTCGGCACCGCGATCCTGCCCATCCGGCTGCGACACCCGGTCGCGATGGCGCAGGCCGCAGGTACCCTCGCAGAGCTGTCCGGCGGCCGATTCATCCTTGGCATCGGCGCAGGACATCGCATCCTTACCGAGTTCGTGCTCGGTGAGCGGGACCTGTCACCGGTGGGTGCCGTGCGCGAGTACCTCACGATCGTGCGCGGCCTGCTCGACAACGGTACGGTCGTCCACGAGGGCCGCTACTTCACCGCGCGTGCCGAGTACCGGCCACCGCGTCTAACGGTGCCGGTCTACCTCGCGGCGCTCGGGCCGCAGATGATCCGCCTGGCGGCGGCGTACGCCGACGGCATCGTTGTCTACCTGTGCACTCCCGACATCGTCCGGAGCACCCTTGTCCCGCTGCTCAGAAGTGCCTGTGCGGCGGTGGGCAGAGATCCGGACGAGGTGCCGATTATGGCGATAGTCCCGGCGTACAGCGGCCCCGAGACCGCAGATCGGCTCGCCCGCCTACAGGTGAGCATCAATGGCTACCGGCTGCTGCCGGCGTACCGGAAGGTACTGGAGCGCATCGACGGTAGTGGCACGGGTCGGGACCTCGCCGAGCAAATTGCCCTGGTCGGCAGTGCCGGCCAGGTACGGCAAGGGCTTGACCGCTACCGTGCGGCCGGCTGTGTTCCGGTCCCGTCGCCGATGGCGGGAACTGACGAGGATTTCGCACGCACAATCGAGGCGCTCTATGGCCGCTGAGGTGTCCGGTGTGGCCAGCAGCTGGATCCGCTTCGCCCGCCGGGTCCCAAGGGTGCGGATCCGGCTGTTGTGCTTTGCCCACGCCGGTGGCGGCGCGTCGATCTATCGCAGGTGGCCCGCGCAGCTCGCCCGGCATGGCATCGAGACCTGGCCGGTGCAGATACCTGGGCGTGAGGAGCGTGCCGGCGAGCCACCGATCGCTAGCCTGAACGTCCTGACGGATGCCCTGCACGGCGCGCTCGGCGACCACCTGGACTCGGCACCGTACGCCCTGTTCGGGCACAGTGCCGGCGCAGCAGTCGCGTATGCGCTCGCGCTGGCGGCACGCCAGCGCGAATGTCCGCCGCCGCGGTGGCTGGTGGTGTCGGCGTGCCGCCCACCGACCCATCCCGACCCCGATTCACCCATGCACGGGTGGGAACGCTCGCGCCTGGTTCCGAAGCTGATGCGGTACGGCGGGATGCCCGCCGAAATCGCCGGCAACGACGAGCTTTTCGACCTCATCCTACCTACCGTGCGCGCCGACTTCGCACTGTTCGAGAACGCGCGATGGCCCACCGGTCAGCTGCTCGACTGTCCGGTGACCGCGGTCGGCGGAGTTTCCGACCGAATGGTGCCCGCCGGACTGCTGCCCGCCTGGGGCGCGGTGACCCGTGGCCACTTCGAGGTCCAACTGCTGCCCGGCGGGCACTTCCGCCCTCCGCTGGCCGAACGGAAGCTCATGGAGGTGCTTGCCGATGGCCTTGTCAAGAATGTTGCAGCTCGCCCCGGCCCGCGAGGGCCGGGATCAGTGGCCGGAGCGATCTCACCCGAAGACGGACCTGTCGGCGGTCGAGTTGGCGCAGCTCACAAAGATTTACCCGGGCCGTAAGGACGAGAACGGTGCGCCGATCGCGGCGGTCGACGACGTCAGCCTGCGGGTCGGGGCGGGCGAGATCTTCGGGCTACTCGGACCCAACGGTGCCGGCAAGTCCACCACGATCCGGATGATCGCCAGCCTATTGGAGCCGACCAGCGGCACGGTACGCGTCGACGGCCTTGACGTCCAGACCGATCAGATCGAGGTACGTCGACGGCTGGGTGTCGTGCTCGGCGGCGAGCGCAGCGTCTACTGGAAGCTGACCGCACGGCAAAACCTCGAGTACTTCGCCGCCCTGCACGGCGCGTCGCGGCGGCGCTCGCGGACGCGCATCGACGAGGTGCTGGAGCAGATGGACCTGCTAGCCCGCGCGGATGACTATGTGGAATCCTACTCGACCGGCATGCGGCAGCGACTAGTGATCGCGCGGGCCCTGCTCGGGCGGCCCACAGTCCTGTTGCTCGACGAGCCGACGACCGGGCTGGACCCGCACGCCGCCACCGCAGTGCACGAACACATCCGGCAGCTGAAGGCATCCGGTCATACGATCATCCTCACCACGCACTACATGGAGGAAGCCGACGTGCTCTCCGACCGGCTGGGCATCATCGACGGCGGACGGCTGATCGCGGAAGGCACCTCGGTGCGGCTCAAGTCCGAGGTCGGGATCGCGCAGGTGCTGCACGCGCGACTTCGGTTGCGCCATGCCGAACGCCTCGATGCGCTGCTCGCCGACCTCGGGGCCAAGGCCGAGGTCGAGTCCATCGCCGCCGACGACGGACTCGACCTGACGGTGCGGAGCAAACTCGGCGACGACCTCGTGCCCTGGCTGATCGTGACCGCCGGCCACCATGACGCGGCGGTGCTGCGGGTGGAAAGTGAGCCGGTCAGCCTCAAGGATGTCTTCCTCACCCTGACCGGCAAGGAGCTGCGCGAATGAGCCGGGTGGCCCATGAGGCGGTGGCGTTCGGGGCCGTGGTCCGAAAGGAATGGCTGGTGCTCTGGCGCTACCCGGTGAATCTCGTCGTCACGCTCGGTATGGCGGTCCTGCTGCCAGCGGCGTACGTGGCCCAAGCGTACGGCTTCGCCGGACACAGCCAACAGGCCGTCGACGCGTTCAGCCAACGGTCGGGCACGCCAGAGCTGGCTGGGTTCATCTATCTGGGCTGGGCCGTATTCATGTGGATCTCGATGATGCTCTGGGGGCCGGGGATGACGCTGCGCGAGCAGCAGATGCAGGGTTCACTCGAGGCGGTCTTTCTCACCCCGGTGTCCCGGTTCGCCCTGCTATTCGGTCCGGCGGCGGCCCACATGGCGCCGGCGGTGATGGTCTTCGCTGTCGTCGGGCTGATGCTGCGGTTCGTGTTCGGTGTCCCGATCAGCTGGGGCAACCTGGTCGGTGGGCTGCTGGTGGTCGCCGCCTCCGTGCCTGTGCTCTTCGCGCTCGGCGCAATCTTCGCTGTTTCCGTGCTTCGCTTCCGGGACGCCGAGGGCATTTCCGGCGCGCTGCAGGGCCTGGTGACGGTGCTGTGTGGGATCACTTATCCGATTGCTGTGCTGCCCGGCTGGCTACAGCCGATCAGCGAGGCGTTGCCGCCGACCCAGGTTCTTGTTGCCCTCCGTGCGGCGGTGCTCCAACCGGTCGGACCCGAGGGCACCCTGCACCGGGTCGTCGTCCTGCTCCTAGCCGGTGTCGTCGTTGGCGCCGCCGCGATCCTCCTCCTCGGGCGCTCGCTACGCAGCGCGCAGCAGACCGGAAGATTGGGCCAGTATTGATGTCCGCCGTTTCCGCGATAATCCTGCGCGACCTGCGGATCGCGCGTCGCTATCCGCTGAGCATGATCAACCTAGTCCTGCTCACCCCGCTGTATCAGATGGCGATCCCGACGCTGCTGCTCGGTACCGCTTTCCTCGTCCAGGGCAACGCGGTGGGGCTGGGCCAGTTCGTCGGGACCACCGATTTGGCCGGATGGCTCGGCCTCGGCGTCCTTGTCGCCTCGCTCATTGTCGGCGTGATGTGGACGGTTGCCGGTGACCTGATGTCCGACCGGATGACCGGGGTATTGGAGCACTCCTGGGCGACCCCGGCTCGGCGCGAGTCTTTCGTCCTCGGCGCGGCCGGCACTAGCTTCATCTTTACGCTGGCGGCTAGCAGTTTATTAGTCCTTTTCGGAGTGCTGGTGCTCGATGCTCGGTATGCGCCGAGTGGCCTGCTGCTCGCCGCGCCCGTCCTCGGGGTGACCCTGGTCGGGATCATCGGCTTCGGTCATCTCGCCGCCGCCGGTATCCTGTCGCTGCGCAAGTCCAGTGCCCTGTTGGACACCGCCGGCTACCTGCTCTCCGCCCTGTCCGGTGTGTCCTTTCCGCTGGCTGTCCTCCCGACGCCGTTGCGCGAGATCACCTACCTGTTGCCGACGGCATGGGGGCTGGACGTGATGCGTCACCTCACGCTCGGCACCGAGACGATGCTCCCGCTGCCGCAAGCCTGCGTCGCGCTGGTGGTCACCTCGGTCGGGGTGTTCACCCTCGGCCGGATGCTGTTCCTCCGGGCCGAGCGGGCGCTGCGGACTGCGGGCACCCTGGCTCAGTTCTGACCGGCCTTCGGTCACGTCGGCGCTGGTGCCGGCGTGACCGCGGCTCATCGGGTTAACGGCCGGTTCGGCGAGGTAGCCGGGGGAGGACCGTGAGTGCCTCGCGGGCGGCAAGGCGGCGATCCCGTTCGGCGCCCGGGTCGTGCCGGGATCGGGATCTGCCCCGAGCGATCGCGGGCCGTTCGGGATCGTCGTGGCCGCCGGCGGCGGCGAGGCGGCGCGCCAGCGCCCGCACGTTGGGGTACTCGTAGAGCGTGAGCAGTGCTACGCCCGGGTCGATCTGCCGGCGGATGGCCGCGTGCAAGGCGATGACCTGGAGTGAGTTCGCGCCAAGATCGAAGAAGTTGTCGGTGGGACCGATCCGGTTGATGCCGAGGACCGCGGCGCAGACGTTCGCCAGCTGCCGCTCCGCCGGTGACAGCGGCTGCGCCGGGGACGCCTCGGTGACGCCGGCATCGGGCCGTTCGGGTATGGAACGAACGAGCGCGGCCCGGTCGACCTTGCCGTTCGGGCCCAGCGGAAGGCTGCCCACGACGATGACGTGCGCCGGCACGGCGGCCCGGGGCAGCTCCTGTCCCACGAGTTCCCGGATCTGGGTGGGCAGCAGGACGTTACCTGGCCGTGGCACGACGAAGGTGACCAACTCGGTGGTGATGGGACCGTCACGGGTGACCGTGACCACCGCAGAAATCCGCTCGTGACCGCGTACCACCCGGTCGATCTCGGCGGGGGAGACTCGGTGCCCTCGTATCTTGACCAGGTCACCGGAGCGGCCCAGCCACTCGACGGATCCGTCGGTGCGGTACCTGCCGCGGTCACCGGTGTGAAAGCGCTGGACACCGGGGACGTCATCGGCGCCGAACCGGGCCCGCTCTGCGGTGTCGCCGAGATAGCCGGAGAGCAGGTGTCGGCTCCGGACGACGATGTCGCCCGGTTCACCGACGCCGCACCGCGCACCCTGGTCGTCCACGACGAGAAGCTGTGTGCCCGGCAGGCCGCGCCCGATCGACACCGGCTGCGGCGGGTCGAGGACGGCGTACGAGGCCAGCTGCGGTGTCTCGGTGGTGCCGTATCCGTTGACCACCGTGGCGTGCGGCGCGGCCCGGCGCAGTTCCGCCACCAGGGCCGGAGGGACCTCGTCACCGGCCAGGCAGACCAGCCGTAGCGCGGGCAGACCGCCCGGTGGCAGGGCATCGAGGATGAGCCGAGCCAGCAGCGGCGTGAGGTGGACGACCGTGATCGCCTCGCGCCCCAGCCAGTCCGCGAGCAGGTTCGGTGCGAGGTGGGTTCGCTCGTCGGGCACGTGCAGGGCGCCGCCGGTCCACAACGGTGCCAGTAGGTCCCGAAAGACCGGATCGTGCCCGAGGCCGGACAGCAGGGCGAAGCGGTCGTCGGGTCCGAGCGCGAACCGGTCGGCATACCAGCCGAGAAACGTCCACACCGGATCGAGGCGACCGGAGACCGCGATTGGGGTGCCGGTGGTGCCGGAGGTGAAGGCGACGTAGTCGGCCGCATTGAGCACCTCGTCGTGGCCGGCGTGTCCGGTCTGCCCCTTTAGCGTTGACGCCACCCGTCCGTCCGGGCCGACGTCGACCACGGGGCCGGTCCAGTTCAGTGTCGCGGGCACCGTGCCGGCTGCCGGCCCCGCCGGTACCACGAGGCACCGCACCGCCGAACGGACCAGTTGTTCGCGCTGGCGACGAGTCGGGTGGCGCGGGTCGAGCACGACAAGTCGCCCGCCGGCACGCAGCACCGCCAGCACGCTGACGACGAAGTCGGCGGTGCGGCGACCATGCACCGCGACGGTGCGGCCCGGCGCGACGCCAGCGTGGCGTAGTGCGCCGGCCGCGTCCCGGACCCGCCGGTCGACGGTATACCAGTCGCAGTCGATGGCTGGGTCGCGCAACGCCGTCCTGCCGGCGTGCCGACGCAGCATCGTGGCGATCCGGCGGGCCGGCCGCACGTGCTTCCGGGCGGTTAGCGGGTCAGCGGGATCCGGCAATCGCCCGGTTGGGAACCGGTGCTGCCGAACAGGGCGGGCCGGTGCGGACGACGCCGCCGTGAGCAGCGTGTGGTACTGATCCAGCAGCTCGACGGCACCGGCCGCGTCATGACGGCCGTCGTGTACGAGCTCAACGGTGATGCCGTCGACATGCTCGGTGACGTAGACGTTCACCTCGAACGGCGCACCCGGCGCCGGGGGGACGCGCAGCGCCGTCCGCAGGCCGTCCATGCGGGGCGGCTCGTCCGGCGGACCGAAATGGTTGAACCACACTCGGAAGGGCGGCCCGGCGCCCTCGGCAGGCCTGGCCGAGTGGGCGAACGGACCGGTCCGCCGGGTTGTGGCGGTCCCGATCTCCCGGTGTGCGCGGGTGGCCAGCTCGGTCAGGCCCGGCATGCCCGTGGTGTCGATCCGGGTAACCAACGTGTCGATGAAGAAACCGATCAGTCCGAGGGCGGCCGGATGGTCCCGCCGGCTGACCGGGAAGCCGATGCGCGGCGCCGGATCACCGCTCCAGCGCGCGACCAGTTCGGCCATCGCGGCGAGCATCGTGGCGAAAACGGTGGTGCCAGCATCCCGTGCGACCCGGCGGAGCGCTCGTGTCTGCCCGGCGTCGAGACGCACCTGGTGCCGGAGGGTGCGATCATGTCCCGTCGGCGACTGCGACGCCGGCCAAAGCAGCGGTGGGGCGGCCGTACTCCCCAGGTGGCTGCGCCAGTAGTCGGCGTTGTTCGCGGCCTCCGAAGGGGAGATCCGGCGCCAGTGGACGAGGTCGCCGTACGTGGTGTCGGGCGCCTCGCGCACCACCGGCTCCCCATGCATCGCGCGGTCGTAAGCCGCGCCCAGTTCTTCGAGCATGACCCGGATCGAGGCACCGTCAGTGGCGATGTGGTGCACCGCGAGTACGAGTCGGTGACGCCCTTCCCGTTCGCTCAGCAGTAGGCAGCGTACCGGTGGCTCACGGTCGAGCCGGAAGGGACGGCGCAGGCAGTCGTCGACGATCTGGTCTCCGTCGCCAGGTCCGGCCACCACCCGTACGGGCAGCGCCACCGGCGCCGGCGCGAGTACGGCCAGCGTCGGCTCGCCGCCCTCCAGCCGGATCACCGACCGCAGCGGCTCGTGCCGCGTCACGACAGCGGTGATGGCCGCACCCAACGCGGTGACGTCGAGGTGACCCTCCAGCAGGATCTCCGTCGGCACCGTGTAGGTCGGATCGTCCGGGTAGAGCACGCTGTGGAGCCAGAGTGTGCGCTGGCCGTCACTGAGTGGGTGCCGGTCCGCGTCGGGGCGGCGCGGCACGGACCAACCGGACCTTTTGACCTGTGCCAGCGCGTGCGCCAGCCCTGCCGGTGTGGGGTCGCGGTGCACAGCTGCGATGTCGAGCGGGGCACCGGCGATAGCGCCGAGTCGTACCGCGAGCCGCGCCAACGCCACCGAGTCACCTCCGGAGGCGAAGAAGTTGTCGCCGAGGGTGGCGGGTGCCCGGCCGAGCACCGCCCGCCACTGCGTGTCGACGGTCCTGGCCGCCGGGCCGTCGTCGACGATGCCTGCAGTTGGCGCGGCGCTCGCGTCAGAGTCCGCGGCTGCCAGTTCGGCCAGGGCCCGCCGGTCCACCTTGCCGTTGGGATTCAGCGGCAGCGCCTGGTGCCGCAGTAGCCGGGCCGGGACCGCCTCCGGGGTGAGGCGTTCCCGCGCGTAGGCCCACACCTCGTCGTCAGCGAGCGTCTCGTCCTTGACGACAAGGTGCCCGTACAGGACGGTTCCCACCTCGGTGGTGATGACGGTGGCGCAGGCGAGCGCCACTTCGGGGTGAGCGGCGAGGACCGCCGCCACCTCGTCGAGGTTGATCCGGGTGCCGCGCACCTTCTGTTGGTCGTCGATCCTACCCAAGTAGTGCAGGGAGCCGTCCTCGTCCCGCCGGACGAGATCGCCGGTGCGCAGGGCACGTTGGCCGTACCGGTGCGGATGGGGTACGAACCGTTCCGCGGTGTGCGCGGGGCTGCGCAGGTAGCCGCGACCGATCCCCTGGCCGGCGAGGTACAACTCGCCGACACCCGTGCGCCGTACGGCACCGGTCGCCGGGTCGGCCATGAACGCCTCCGTGCCCGAATGCACCACTCCCAGCGGCATCGGCCCGCCGAAGTGCTCGACGTCCGGCGGACCGTGGTGGATCAGGTTGTCGATGGTCGTCTCGACGAGTCCGTAGGTGTTGATGATGGAGGCGTTGGGAAACGCCGCGCTGACCCGCGAGAAGTCGACCGCCCGCCACGGTTCACCGCCGACCGCGACGGTCCGCAGACCCGCCAACGCCTGCCCGGTGGCGGCAAGGTACTCCACCAGCAGGAACAGCAGTGACGGGGTGAACTCGGCCATTGCCACGCGGTGGTGCTCGATCAGGCCGGCCAGGCGCGCCGGGGCAAGTCCCGCCTTCGGTGGCGCGATGATCAGCGTTCCTCCGGAGAACAGGCAACGCCCGAGGTCCAAGACGAACACATCGAATCCGAAGCCGGCGAGTTGCAGATGGGCCATTGGACGGTCGACTAGGTCGTACGCCTCGAGCCACCCGAGGGCGCACCGGGCCAACGCCTCGTGGCTGATCCCTACCGGTTTCGGCTGGCTGGTCGACCCCGAGGTATGCACGACGTACGCCAGCGCCAGCGGGTGCGGCCGGACCGGGGCCATTGCGGGAGACCCATCGGTGCGTGCGTCTGTCCGTAACACCCGGATGCTGCCCGCGTCGAGTACCCGGGCGTCAAGTTCCGGTGCCGCGATCACGATGTCCGGCCGGCCCGACTCGACGAGATACCGCAGCCGCTCGGTCGGGTTGACCGGATCCAACGGCAGGAAGGCGACGCCCGCGTGCAGCACGGCGAGTACCCAGGCGACCGTGTCGGCCGCCCGGTGTGCGGCGATTCCCACCACCGTCTCCGGGCCCACCCCCTGCTGCTGGAGCCAGCCGGCTCGGGCGGACACCAGGCTGGCCAGGGCCGCGTAGCTGTATGTGCCATCCGGGCCCGTCACGGCGGTGGCCTCCGGCCAGCGCGCCGCACGGACGGCGAACTCCTCCGCGAAGGGACGAACGTCGTCCCATCCGGTTGTCGAGGAGCTCATAGGCGGGCGGCGCCGACCGCGACCGGACGCACGGCGGCAGTGGCGACCATGGCTCGCCACTGCGTCATCGAGGATCGCCGCCAATCCAGGTCGGCGAGGGCCACGAGCGCGTCGTGCCAGCGATTCAGCAGGGTCTGCGCCATACCGGCGCGGGACCGGGTGCAGATCGCACCGAGCCTGATCAGCGGCCGCGAGCCGTCCGCTCGTGGTGGTGGCGCCTCCAGGAGGAACAGGTCGATGTCGGCCCCGGTTGGGCATACCGAGACCGCCGACCGCTGTCCGGAGACCGGACCGCGTTGCGCGGTGGTCTGCGCGCCGCCGCTAAGCTGGCTGGGCAGGTAGAGCAGGGAGACCGACACCCCGCCATCCGGGACCGGCTGGCCCGCGTCCCGCAGCCGGTCAAGCGGCAGCCATTGGTCGCCGAGCACGTCAAAGATCTCACTGCGCAGGGCACGCAGGTAGTCATCGACCTGGCCGCGCGGTGCCGGCAGCACCACGGCCACGTCGGTGGAGAGCCACCCCACGACCTGCTGTTCCGCGCCTGGGGTGCGGGCGGCGAAGGTCGAGGTGACCGTGACCGGTCGAGTCGGCTCGCAGGGCAGGGCCGCGACCACGCCGGCCAGTCCTGCGGCGAGCGTCGAGCCGGCGGCCGCGCGGATCCGTTCCCGTAAGCGCAGCACCACCGCGTCAGGCAGGTCGACGGACTGCTCGGTGAGGGCATCGTTGCCCTGGTCGTCGGCATCAGCGGCTGGGGCGTTCCAAGGCAGGCGATCGGTGCTGCCCGCCAGCCGGGCGCGCCGGCGGGCCAGCGCGACCTCGCCCGCGGGGCCCTGCTCCCACCGGGCTCGGTTGCGACGCACCGCCGGGTAGGCGTCATCCGTGGGCGGCCCGACGGGGCGGGTCCCAGCTAACGCGTGTCTGACCAGGTCATCCTGGATGAGGTTGGCCGACCACGCGTCGGCAGCCAGCGGATCGGCCGAGATGACCAGCAGATGCCGACGAGGCTCGGCGGTGAGCAGGAGGGCGCGCAGCAGTGGGGTAGCGCCGACCGCGAATGGCTGCCTGCTCTCCTGTGCCGCCGCGTCGTGCGCGGCCTGCCAACGCCGTGCCGGCGTTGACTCCGACAGCACCCGGTGCACCAGGGGGACCGGCCTGGCGGGCGCGATCTCGTGGTAGGGCACCGCGGGTGAGAAGACTCCGCGCAGCGCGGGCCGGGTGGCGACCACCCGGTCGAGGGCCTGTCGGAGTACGTCCACCCGAAGCGGCCCGGTGATATCGACTGCGGTCGTCACGCAGTGCGCGAGGTGACCGGCCTGCCCGGCCACGATCGCCGCGAGACGGGCACGTTGACCGTGGCTGTTCGGCAGGCGCTCAGTTGGTTCGGCCAAGGAGTCCCCCCATCCGGATCCTGCGCAGCGTCCACGCGACCACGCAAGCCCGACGCTAGCCAGCGATGCCGGGACCGCGCATCCGCCTTGTGATTGTCCATTTGAGACGTCAAGCAGAAGCACGACACATGGTTGGCTTCGCTTGACTCGGATTACCGGACTCGATGTGCCGCGACCGGCGGGCCAGACTGTTCCGGGATGGACGCTGACAACGATCGCTGCCCGCTCGGTGCGGGCGGCTGGCTGCTGTGGCGGCACGTGGTGGTCCGTAGCGCCGGGTTTCCTTTCGCCCGGCTCACTGACGCCCTCGGTGACCCCGTGACGGCCGATCCGGAACCTACCGACGAGGCCTGGCGCGACGCGGTCGCGCGTACCGTCACCCGGGCACTCCCGCTGGCCGCCGATCCCGGGATCAGAATGGCCCTGTGGTGGCAGAACCCGGCGATCGACGAGGTGGTCGTACGCTGGCTTGAGCGGCACGCGGACACCCCTGCCGAGCGTCCGCAGGCCCGCCGCCGGCACGAGACGACGCTGACCAAGTACCTCCAGCGTTACCACGCCAAGAACGACTCCGTCGGATTCTTCGGTCCGGTCAGCTGGGCCACGATCGACCACACTAACGACAGCCCACCAATCTCCGCGGTGCCCGGTGGCGCGCTGACCCGGCGCCAGCTCGTCCGATTCGAGGACTGGGCGGTGCACGCGCTCGGTGAGGCTTTCGCCGCTGACCCGGAGATTGCCTGGTGGCTGCCGCCCGCGCTGCGACTCGACGTGGGCCGGGTCGGCGGATACCTGACCCGGGCCGGCGAACGACCGTACCGCCTCACGGGCGACGAGCGTCGCGTCGTCGATCTCGTGGACGGATCGCGCGACCCCGACGACATCGCCCGTGCCGCGGGGTTGTCCCCGCGGCGCACCGCCGCGGTTCTCCGCGATCTGGTGGACGCGGGCCTGCTGACTTGGTCGTTCGACGTTCCCCTCGCCCTCGACGCGGAGCAGGCCCTGAGCCGGCAACTGGCCGCGTTGCCGCCGGGACCGGCGACCCGTCAGGCTTGCGAGGCCCTGCGTCGGCTCCGCGCCGCCCGCGACGATGTCGCCGCCTCGACCAGCCCGGTCGGGCTGGCCCCCGCGCTGGCCAGGCTGGACCGCTTGTTCACGGAGGTGACCGGGGCCGCACCGACCCGGTCGCGCAACGTCGCGCCACGCGGCCGTCGCCTGCTGGTCTCCCAGCACGAACGCGACGTACGGGTCACCCTCGGCCGGCCGGTGGTCGACGCGCTCGCCGAACCCCTCGCGTTGGTGCTGGCCGCCGCGCGTTGGCTGGCCTGGCGAGCCGCTGAGCACTTCAACGATCTCGCCCGCGCCGGGCACCGGGCGCTGGCACCGCTGTTCCCCGGCGGCCACGTCGCACTCGACGTGCTGTGTCAGCGGCTGATCCCGGCAGTCAGGCCCGAGGTGCTCGCGGACGCCGTCGCGGAAATGCAGGAGCGCTGGGGTCGGGTACTGGCCGTCGACCCGTCGGCCAGCCGGGAACACCGCGCCGCGCGTGACCTCAGCGCGACGGTCGGCAAACTCTTCGCCGCACCGCCCGCCCCCTGGCACAGCGGTCGTCATCACAGCCCGGACATGATGATCGCCGCCGCGAATCCGGAGGCGGTGGCGGCCGGGGAGTACGAGCTGGTCCTCGGAGAGCTGCACGTCGGTCTGGTGACAGCTGACGATTCGGCGTTCAACACCTTCGCGCCGGACCCGGATCTGGTTCGGCGGGCCTCCGACGCGGCGCTGGCCGCAAGCCAGCCGCGCTTCGTCCCGCTGCATCCCCGTACCGGTGACGAGTTGTCCGGCTTCAACTATCCGCCGCCCGAGGCGTTCTCCCCGGCCTACCACTACCTGTCCTTTGGCGAGCGGGTCGGCGAGCGGCCGGTGCCGGCCGGACGCCGGATCAAGGCGGACGCCGTGTCGGTCCACAACGAGGGTGGCGACCTGGTCGCGGTGCTGCCGGACGGTAGTCGGCACGGCCTGACGCACGTGCTTGGCGAGTACGTGTCGTACCTGGTCTCCAGCCAGTTTCGGCTCATGGCGCCGACGCAGCACACCCCCCGGATCACGATTGACCGACTGGTGGTGACCCGGGAGACCTGGCGGGTACCGGTTTCCGCGTTCGCTGCGGCCACCATAGTCGCCGGCACGGACGAAGCGGGCGCGTTCCGGGCGGTTCGCCGCCTCGCGACCGACTGCGGCATCGCACGGCACACGTTCTGGCGGACGACCGATCCGATGAAGCCTATCTATCTCGACCTGTGTAGTCCGTTGCTGGTCGCGCTGCTGCTGCGCGTACTGCGGGGCGCCGAGGGGATGGTGACCTTCACCGAGATGTATCCCGGACCGGACGAGTTGTGGCTTACCGATGCCGACGGCGAGCGCTACACGAGCGAACTCCGGTTGACCGTCGCCGAACCGGCGCGATGAACCTCTCCACCGAACCGCACGGCGGCCGCGCCCCGCCCCCCACCGATGGCGGGCGAGAGGTGATGGGGCAGGGTTCGATGGGAGGCGGAGTCTCTACGCGAGTTGGTGCAGCGTCACCTCTGCTGATCTTGGTTGTTTGGGCTGATAGGGGGTCTTGTTGCGGGTGCAGGCCAGAGGACGTTGAGGCGTGGTCTGGACAGGGCGGCGGTGGCTTGGCGTCGCGGTAGCGGCGTAGTAGTCGGTTTCGTAGATGGCTGTCGCCACCGGTGATTAGGTCGGCCAAGATGGCGTCCTTGTCCCGAGCGGGCAGCCCGACGACCCAGGTGCATAGTTGCGTGGCGGTCGGTTCGCCGGAGCCGGCCGGCGTCGGCCCAGCGGCCGCAGCCGCGATCAGGTCGGGGTCGATGCAGAGGAACTCGGCGACGGCGGTGAGAGCCGCGTCGAGGGTGTCCAGCCTGGCGGGGACGGGCGTTCGGGCTCGTCGTCGGCGCCGTCCTCGTCCTCGTCGTGGAGGGTCGATGATGACGTGCGTGCCGGCAGTCCAGGCGCAGGCGCTGTCGCCTTGGCAGTACTGCGCGGCGGTGGCGGGGTCGAGCACGTGTTTCGGTAGTCGCAGCATGAGCTGGTGGGTGCCCCAGTTCGCCAGGTATAGGTGCGCGTCGAAGTACCGTTCCCTCAGCGTGCGCGGGTTGCCCCTGAAGTTGCCCCACTCGTAGGTGTTGACGAAACTGGTGGCAGTGATGTCGGCTCGGGTGGACAGCGACCGCAGCTCGGCCCGCTCCCGGCCGGTGAGGGGTCGGTCGACGGCGGTGAATTCGTAGTACTGGTACTCGCTCATCGTGGTCTACCTTCTGGCCCAGTGCCGGTAGGCGTCGATCCACGCGGCACCGGCCAGCATAGGGGTGGGTAGCGGCAGGTCGAGAAGGCCGACCCGTTGCCGGTGGCGGCCTCGGGCACCGACACCATCGAGGAGACCGCCTACCTGCTCGACCTACTGCACAGCGACGACAGGTCTGTCATCCGAAGGCCCTGTCTCACTTTCGGTGGTGACGGAGGGTGTTGCTATGCGAGGAGGATGCGGTGGCGGAGCAGGGTGAAGCCTGCTCGTCCGTGCATTTGGCGTGCGATCCGTTTGGTCTTGGTGTTGACGCCTTCGGTGGGGCCGTTGCTGTAGGGAAGCGTGAGCGCGGCGTTCACGGCGTCGCGGTCGCGTTCCAGGCCTCGGGTGAAGGCGTGCAGATGAGGTAGGTCGACCGCGCGGACCTGGACGATCCAGAGCGAGAGCCGGTCGGCGTTTCCCGGCTGTGGCGTCAGGAGTGCGGCGAAGCGTCCGACAGCGGCGGCGAGTTGCGTCATCTCTGGGCAGGCGGCGGTGAGCCGTGCCAGGAGATCACGGTGCTCGGGTTTGAGGTTGCCGGGCCTGGTGAGGATCATCCGGGCGAGCCGGCGCGGGGAGATGTGGCTGCGGTCTGCGTCGGCGCGGCCCTGGTTGATGTACTTGTGCAGCAGGTTCAGACAGCCGGTGAACCCGAGTGCCTTGATCTCTTCGAAGAGGTGCTTGACGCCGACGCCGGGGTCCTCGGCTCGACGTTTGCGCAGGTGTTCACGGTAGGGGTCGACGAGGCCGGCACGGTATTGGGGACGCGGAGCATCCGCTCGGGTCGGTCGGCTCGCGCGTAGCGTTTGACGGTGTTCAGAGCCAACTGCAGGCGACGGGCGCATTCGAGTAGGCCGACGCCCTGATCGAGCAGGTCATGGACCTGATGCCAGCGTTCCAGGGTCGTCTGCGCGCGGGGCCCGTCGTAGATGGGCGCGTCCAGTACGGTCGCCCAGCAGGAGCTGTGCGCCTTCACCTCGCTCAAGGTCGCTTCGCAGAGGTTGTGCCACAGATGCCACCTGTCCGCAACCTGCACCGCATCGGGCACCGCACGGCGGATGGCCTCGGCGTAGGTAGCCGAGCCGTCGCGGCACACCACCTCGACGCCGGGATGCTCACGCAGCCACGCTTCGAGGGTGTCGGCGGTGCGGTCGGGCAGCACCTCAATCCGCTCATGGGTCTCGGCGTCGATCACCACGGTGGCATAGCGGTCCCGCCTGCGCAGAGCAAAATCGTCAACGCCGATCACCCGCGGCGTCCGCCCGGTGGGCAACGGGATGCGCAGCAGGGCGCGCAGGGCGGTGTGACGGGACAGGCCCATGGCCAGTATCGCCAGCAAACGCGACCCTGCCCGACCCGCTAACTCCTTGACGACGGCTTTGACCTGCCTGTTCAAACGGACAGTGCGGCGTTGGTATCGCTCCAGCACCCCGGGAACCTGCTCGCGGAAGGTGTGGTGGCAGCCGCGCGTGGGGCACACCAGACGCCGCACCCGCACACGGACCACCACCCGCCGCCCGTCGACCGGAACATCGGCCACCGTCCGCCAGTGATAGCCGTGAACCCGTCCCGACGAGGCCGCGCACACCGGGCAGACCGCAGTGTCACGCGGCGTCCGGGCCCGCACCACGATCCGCTCACCCTCGTCGACCACGTCCTCGATGACCAGCGGGGACAGCCCCGAGAACACCGCCTGCACAAGCCTATTGACGTCCTCCACAGAGGAGACAACGACCCCTGCGACCCTCCGTCACCACCGAATGTGAGACAGGGCCGTTAATTTGACAAACCCCGGCTTGGGGTGTGGCCTTGGGCGTGGTTAGTTGGGGCGTTGCCAGTGGGTGTGGTCGGTGGGGTCGGTCGGTGGTGGTGTGGTGGGTGGTGTCCGGGGGGTGGTGTGGGTTGTGGGTGTGGTGGCGGCTCGTCGGCGGCGGTGTAGGAGGAGTAGTGCGGTGACTGTGATGAGGCCGAGGCCGAGGACCATGATTGCGATGATAAGGGCGGGTTGGAGGTTGTTGTTTGTGGGTTCTGACTCGCGGGCGCGGAGGAGGGCTGGGTCGCTTGGGGGTGGTGGGCGGGGAGATTGGGTTTGGGCGGTGCGGCCGTCTGGTTCGCCGGTGAGGGCGGCGCGTAGGTCGAGTGTGCCCCAGCCGTATTCG
>NZ_JCANTD010000038.1:0-37634 GCF_059570675.1 Salinispora goodfellowii
ACGGCGGGTCGCGTGCAGGCACAGGTGATCAGCGAGCTTGCGGATGCTCCACCGGGTGAACGGCCGCCCCAGTTTCTCGGGGCGGGTGGTGGCCGTCTCGACGATGAACTGTTCTTCGTCGCTACTGATCTGGCGGGGACGGCCACCCGCCCACTGAGGGTCCAGGCTGGCCATCCCCATCTCGTTGAACCGGTGGATGACCTGCCGGATCGTGTCCTCATCAGCTTGGACGAGACGGGCGATCGCCGGCACCGTGTTCCCACCAGCCGAAGCGAGCACGACCATCGCCCGCCGTAACCGGATCGGCGAGCCGGTACCTCTACGAGTGATCCTCAGCAACTGCTGACCCTCCAGGTCACTAAGCCGCCGAACACGAACAAGTTCTGCCACCGCCACAGCCTGACCGCAACGACACCGCCCGCCCAACAGGCCGGACGGCGTGTCGACCAACACCGTGAACGTTCGTGGTCACGGCACTAGCGCGCCGGGGCAGGTGTGGAGGGTTGCTATCGAATGCTTTCGGGTGCTGGGACGGCGTGCTCGGCGGCCCGGCTGACCTGTTCCCAGCTGGCCCAGGTGTCCATCCGGCGGTGGGAGAGGCTGGTAGCGGTGGGCGATTGATCCGGCAGGTGGTCAAGGCGGGTGGAGGACGCCTACGGGCCGGGGGTGGTGCCGCTGCCGGGCCGTTCGACGTTCTACAAGCTGATCGATGCATTGTCGACCGGGCGGCACACGTTCGGGTCGGCGGTGACCCGCCGGCAGACGGCGAACCGGCCGCGGGGGGGTGTTCACGCCGACGTTCGCCGCGCGGCCGGGTGAGCAGGTGCAGATCGACTCGACTCCGATCGACGTGATGGTGCTGCTGGAGTCGGGATGCCGGTGCGGGCAGACCCGGTCGCGATGGTCCGCCCGGACAGCTCCGCGTCGATGTAGCAGGTGACGCCGTCGCCGCTGCGGCGCGCAATCGGCCGGCTGGTGCGGGCGACGGCGGCGGCGTGCAGCTCGTCGACGTCGTCGGCGACCAGACGTACGCGCGTCGCTCAGAACGGGGCTGGGCCGGGCGTGCGGTCCCGTTCGGGGGTCGGCGGCTCCTGGCGTCGGCCAATTCCTGCGCCAGGTCGCGGGGCAGCAGTTCGGCCTGGCCGTTGACGTGGGTGCAGCCCGGCCGCTCGCAAGTGAACCCGCCGCCGGGAAGCCGGCGGTGGTACTGGTCGGGCACGGGTGCCGTTGGTATCGGTCATGATCTGATCCCCTTCTGAGGTGCGGCGCCAGCGAAGGCGAGCAGCATGATCGAATCGATCACAACGGCGATTGTCGAAGGCGGCTGAGCGTATCCAATCGTGCGGGCAACGGGTGGTCGACAGATCCGGTCGGGCTTCCCTCTGGTGGATCCGACCGCCCCATCGCCGTGGCGGACCGAGGAGTTCGAGGCCGGTCTGCTGTCTCGCGGCGAACTGCCGCGGGCGTTCTGGTAGAACGGGCCACCGCCCGGTGTGGACGTGTGCGGCGAGGGGTATGCGGTGGGCATCGACCTCAGCGCGGTAGGCGGCCGGTAGGCGGAGAGTGAAGCTATATCGCGTTGCTTCGATCAGAGGCCGATTGTAGAGTCCCGGCCCTGGAAGGGCGACCACCTGTTCCTGCTCGGATGCGTCCGTGGGCTCGCCGAATTTGTCTCAGCACGCCACGAAGAATCGATGAAAGGCCAACTTAACCTGATGGAATCTCGGCACGTGACCGTTCCTGGCGGTTCGCTCTTCACCAGCAGCGCCGGCGACCCGACTCGGCCCGCCGCCCTCCTCGTGCACTCCGGCATCGCGCACTCCCAGATGTGGCTTCCCCTGATGCGCGCGGTCGGCGACGAGTTCTTCACGGTCTCCTACGACTGTCGTTGTTTCGGTCGATCCACCACGTCGCTAGACGGCACCTACTCGGACCTGGCCGACCTGGCCGCCGTTCTCGATGCGTACGGCCTGGACAGCGCCGTCGTGATGGGAGAGTCGCGGGGGGCCAGGCTGGCCGTCGACTTCGCGCTCACCCAGCCGCAGCGGGTACGCGGCCTGTTCCTCCTGGCACCGGACATTGGCGGGTTCGACGCGCCGGTGGCCGACGACGAGCGGGAACTGGTCGCGGCGATTGGCGCGGCCGAGGACGCGTGGGAGGTCGAGGACATCATCGCCAACGAGGTCCGGTTACTGGTCGACGGCCCGGCCCGTGACCAGGCCGAGGGGCGCCAGGCGGTCCGCACGAGCGTGATCGAGATGTCCCGGGTGAACTACGCGCAGCAGAAGGACACCCCGGACTTCACCTCCGTCGAGCCGGCGGCGGCCACCCGGCTCTCCGACGTCACCTGCCCGGTACGAGTGCTCGTTGGTGAGGCCGACACCGCCGGGACGAAGGCGATGGCGGCCGCGCTCGAGAACGCCGTCCCGAAGGCCAGCCTCCTACGGGTGCCGGACACCGCGCACGCGCTCACCCTGGAGCGTCCCGAGGTCGTGGAGCGCGAGCTCCGCTCCTGGTTACGCGACTTCCGCCGATGACGGGTGGGCCGGGCCGGGTGCGGAATCTCCCGGCCTCGGCCGGCCGGCCACGTACCGTGCGGTCAATCCGTCGCCTGGTGCTGCGCCTGGCCCGGGAGAACACGACGTGGGGGTACCGCCCTACTCACGGCGAGCTTCTCGTCCTGGGTGTGGAGGTCGCGGCTTGCGCCGTCTGGGAGCGATCGCGTGGTCCGGGTGCTGGCGGAACGCTTCGCTGGCGGCTTCGGCGAGCTGTTCGACACTGGCGCATTCGACGTTCAGCGTCGCCAGCGGCGCCAGCGCCTGGATGCCCATGGCTTCCTCTACGACGGCCGGCTGGCGCAGTTGCGGACGGCGCAGTGCCTGCTGCAGTTCGGCGGCCAGGTCCTCGACGCCGCGCCGGCGGCCGCCGCGGCGTAGGGCGGCGGCGATCCGAGTTGTGGACAGCGTTGCAGCAGCTGCGGACGTGGATGCGATGGCCAGCACCACCGCGTCGGCATGGTCGGACTTCTTACCCGACACCGAATGCCGCTGCCGGTAACGAGCCACCGCCATCGGGTTGATCGAGTACACCCGCCGGCCGCTTGCGCGCAGCGCCGCTACCGGCAGCCCACGCGGAGTCTCGATCGCCATCGGGACCGGCTCGGCGGCGCCGTCACCGGTGGCGGCCAGCATCTCGACCAGCGTGGTGAATCCGTCCGTGTCGTCGCCGATACGACCCTTGGCGACCAGCCGACCGTGCTCGTCGACCACAGCGATGTCGTGATGCCGTTCTGACCAGTCGATGCCGCAGTACACCGCCAACTCCTACTCCCTTCTCGCCTGCCCATCGGGCATGCAACCCTGGCGGAAACGCGCGGCGCCCTAATGACGAGGCTCTGTGGCCTACCCTCCGATGAGCCGTTCGCGATCCCAGCGACCCGCACGGTCCCGGTCTTCGCAGTCAGAGCTCGTCGGCTCCCGGTATGCGAGGTGTTCGCCGTGCGGGCGGGCTACAACCACGAGCAACATCCTGCCCAAAGGGGCACGAGGTGGTCCGGCCCCGCCCAGATCCGCCGGTCTTGCACGAGACCTGACACGGTCCAGAGTGTGCGGGCGTGTGAGGGTGTCCGGCCAGGGCCAGCGGGCCGCGGCGCACAGCGCCCGCCGCGTGTCGACGCCGTCGACGCCGTCCTTGCGGTCCAGTCCAGGTCGACCACGTGCGAGGCGCGACAGGAGACACCGATGTTGGCGCCGGTGGGCCAGCCGGCGACCGCGGCCGGGTCGGTGGTGATCTGGTGGGCCAGCCCGGGGCGGCGCGCTTGGTGCCGGCCGGCAGTGGAACACCGCCAGGCCGTCTGCCAGCGCGTAGGCGAGGTCAGTCTTCATCGTCGACGTCGTCGTAGCAGGTGCACTCGTAGTGGTTCTGCATGTTGCCGCGACGGCGGCGGCGAACGCGTGCGCCTGGCGCTCCTTCTCCGGCACCCGCCTCAGTCCATGTCGAACGCGGCGCGCAGGGTGTCGCGGTGAGCGCGCACGTAGCTGATGTCCGCCTCGTAGAGGTCGGTGTGCCCGTCCGCGATGTGCTGCTGGAACGCCTCGTTGCCCCGGCTGGCCCGGTCGCGCATGAAGTCGATGAGCGCCTGCAGCCGGTCCGGAACGACGTCAATGATCTCGGCGCCGACCTGCGGCCCGTACGCGCGGCAGAAGCCGACGAGTCGACGTCCCTGCTCCGTCGGGTTGCCGAAACTCTCCGGGTTGCTCGGTGCCTGTAGCGGCGCGAAGCGGTAGCCGGCGTAGGCGATGTCCCAGACCCGGGGTCCGGGGTGAGCCGCGTCGAAGTCAATGAAGCCAACGGCAGCGCCGTCGCTGACCACGCAGTTGTACGGGGCGGCGTCGCCGTGGCACATGACCTCGGCCGGGTGCCGGGCGGGGAGCAGCCAGGGGTCGTCGGGGCGCGGACGGAACGAGGCGCTCGCGTCGTGCAGGGCCCGGAGCAGTTCGGCGGCGGTGGTGAGAAACGCGCGCGTACGCAGGTGCGGCGGAAGTGTCTCGGGAACCTCGCCGTCGACGAAGGTGAGGACCTCGTTGTTGTCGCTGTCGAAGCCACGTGGCTCCGGCGCGCCGTGGAAGCCGTGGTCGCGTAGATGCCGCAGGAGCCGATGGATGGCCGGCGCCGCCGGTGACGCCGGCCGGTGGACGACGTTACCGCGACGGCGTACCACGTTCACTCCGCCGCGGAAGTCCTGTCGAATCGTCATATGCTGCTCGCAATCAGCGGGATCAGGCCGGCTTTGGCCCGGTCATACCATGACGTGGGTAATACCAATGTGGATGCCTGTCGTCGCGCCCCTCGGCGGCACCTTAACCCGGTTCCGTCTCTGTTACGGTCGGCAGATCATCCGCCACTACCCAAAGGGAAGATCGTTGATCGTCGTCCTAACCCTGCTTCTCGCCGCGGTGATCCTGGCCGTGGCCGCACCGAAGGTCGCCGGCCAGGCCCAGATGCGGGAGCGGATGGCCCGCTTGGGGGTCTCCCCCGCCCGCACCCGGACGATCGGCGACCTTGAGGTCCTCGCGGTGGCCGGCCTGCTGCTGGGCCTGCTCTGGTGGCCGATCGCCGTCGCTGCCGCGGTCGGTTTGACCCTGCTGCTGATCGGGGCAGCGGGCTACCACGCCCGCGCGAAGGACCCGATCCCGGTCGTCCTGGTCCCCGTGGTGTTCGCGCTCGCCACCGCCGCGCTGGCCGTCCTGCACATCCTGAACGCCTGATCTCCGAAACGCCGCCGGTGCCGCCCGGGTCCGTACAGCTCGCCCTGCCCCGACCCGGACGGTACTCGCGGCGCGCACGTCACCGTTGCGGGCAGAGCCAGTGGTCGAACCAGGCGCGCGTGCGGTGTAGGACGTCGAGTTGGTGGGCGCGCTCACGGATGGCGTGGCCCTCCCTCGGATAGATCACGAACTCGTGCTCAACGCCAAAGTGGCGTAGCGCCCGGTGGAGATACACGGCCTGGCCGAGCGGGACGTTGGTGTCCTCGGCGCCGTGCATTATCAGCACCGGGGTGCGGATGCGGCTGGCGAAGGAGATCGGGCTGACCGCGTCATGTGGGTGTGGTCCGATGCCGGACCAGCCGGTGCTGCCGCCGAGTGCGGCCTCGAACTGGCCGTTCTCCCCGGTCGCGGCGAGCATGCCCCAGTCGGTGACGCCGGCGCCGACCAATGCGGCGCGGAACCGGTCGGTCTGGCCGACGGCCCAGGCGGACATGAAGCCGCCGTGGCTCGTACCGGCGATGCCCAGCCGATCGGGGTCGGCGACGCCCTGGTCGATGAGCAGGTCGATGCCGGTGAGAATGTCGGTCCACTCCTCCCGGCCGACCCGGCCCGCCACGCGGGCGGCGAACTCGTGGCCGTGGCCCTGCCCACCACGCGGATTGGGCAGGAACACCGCGTAGCCGGCGGTGGCCAACCATTGGCCGCTGGGGAACCAGAACAACTGGCAGCGGTCGGCGTGCCGGTCATATGGCCCCCCGTGCACGATCGTGACCAGCGGGAACGGCCCGTCGGCCGTGGTCTTTCCCGCCGGGAGCACGAGCAGGCCGTCCAGAGCGAGACCGTCGGCGGCGTGGTAGGTCAGTGGTTGCTGCGTGCCCAGCGGGATCCCGGCCAGTTCCGGACGGGTGTCGGTGACTTTCCGCAGCGGCCCGGCCGGTGACCCGAAGTAGACGTTGGTGAGTTGATACCGGCTGCCGGTCAGCGCGGCGACCTCCGCGCCGGTGCGGGTGGCGGTGAGGCCATCGAGACGTCCCCGGTGCTGGGACAGGGGTGTGAGTTCGTTGGGGTCGAGCCGGGCCAGGGTGGCGTTCAGGCCGTCGGCGAACACCACCAGTGCGGCGGCGTCGGTTTGGCACAGTTCGGTGGGGCACATCGACAGCCCGGCGGTGCGGTTCCGCACGACTCGAGTGCCCAGGGCAAGGTCGAACACGGCGCTACCGGCCTGTAGGCCCGGTGGAGTGAGGGCGAGGTATCCGAGGTGCCAACCGTCCTCCGCCGGCCACCACGCCAGCGAGCGCGCGTCGGCGGCGACCGGCCCAAGGTCCTCCGCGATCCCGGTGCGGTAGTCGAACAGGTGCAGCCGGGCGGTGCGGGGACCGTGGTCGTTGTCGGCACTGGCCTGCGTGAGTACGGCGAGCGGGCCGCCGTCCGGTCGTTGTCGCAGTTCGACGACGTGCCGATCGCCGCACACATTCGGCGTGCTGACCCGGCCGGTGTCGAGGTCGAGCAGTCGCAGTCTGGTCCGTGGCTCCCCCACCCCGACGACGACAGCGTCGTCGCGGTCCCGGACGCGGCGCTCGTCCTCCTCGGTCGGTTCATCCTGCGCGAGCAGGGCGACCTGCGTGCCGTCGGCGAGGGGCAGATGATCGGTGATACCGGCCCGCCAACCGGTCAACCCGGTCACGGCGCCGTCAGCGAGAGTGAGCCGGTACAACTGCGGGACACCGCGCTCGGCGCGGTCGGACAGGAAGAACAGCGTGCCCGCGTCCGTGGACCAGCGCGGCTGGGACTCCGTCGCGGTGTCCGCGGTCACCCGGCGTGCCGAGCCGCTACCGCCGACGTCGACCAGCCACAACTCGGTGTCGAGGTGGTCGCCGACTTGGCTGGTGGGAGCCAGCACGTAACACATCGTACGGCCGTTCGGGGCGAGCGCCGGCGTCTGTGGGGCACGACCATCCACCACGAGTTCAGCGGTCAGAGCTTTCATGCGACCAGCTTGCCGCCTGGTCGGCCGTCGGCCACCGCACCGGTCGGTGCGGTGAAGTCGAACCGGAACGTCACGGTCTCGCCGGCAGCCAGTGCAGCTGACGCCGTGCACCCGGCCCTCATCCTCAGGATTCATGATCGGCGTATGAGCACTCTGAGGGGTATGACTTGTGGGAGGTATAGAAGGTTTTGGATCATCGCTCATGCTGAACCGGCGGGAGCGGACCCCGCCGGTGGCAGGCGGTGAGTACTCGATCTACGGCGGATTCCTTGTGTCTGTGTGCGTGTTGCTACCCTGCGTCGCTGGGGAGGTGGCTCTTGTCTGATGAGGTACGCGTGGATCCGTTGGCGCTCGATTCGCAGGCGCGGGTGGCGGAGGACGTAGCGGTGGCCCTGGAGCATGACGTGATTGATGTGGAGCCAGAGTCGGTCCACGCCGCGCAGGATTTGTCGGAGTGGCGGACTGGCCGAGCAGTCGAGGATCTGGTGTGGTTTTGGCGTGCCGATTTGAAGAAGCTGACCGGGCAGGTGAACGGTGTTGCCGAAGGGCTACGCCAGTGCGCTCGTGACTACCGGCATACGGACACGGCTAGTGCGGATTACTTCCGGTCGGTGGCCGGGTGGTGACGTTCGCCGCGCTGCGGGATACGCGGTTGGAGTCGTTGAGTGAGGCTGCGCAGACGTGGCGCGATTTGGCCCGTCAGCTGGGCGACCTGGAACGTCGCGTTGTGGTGAAGCTGGAGGGCCCGCTGCGAGGGTCCGGGTGGTCGGGTCCTGCGTCCGAGGCGGCGTTTCGCCGGGTCGACAGCGTTGAGGACCAGTTCGAGCTATCGGCGTTACAGTCGAAGCTAGCCGCCGCTGTGCTGGGTCGGGCGGCGGAGGAACTGTGCGACGTACAGCGGCGTCTGCATGCCGCCTTGGACGCGATGCCGTTGCTGCGGTTGAGCGTTGACGACAACGGTCGGGTCGACGCTGGTGTGACACAGGAGTGGCAGCGTCATACGGAAGAGGGCCGTGCCGACCGGCAGCGTCAGTACGAAAACGCCCGTATCTACGGAAAGCTGATAGACGACCTGATCGTGGAGGCCACCGAGCGCGATGCCGACTTCCAGAAGGCGTTGTCGCGGCTGCAACCCGACTCGCCGGGTGTGAACGACGTGTTCGAGTGGAAGGACGCTGTTCTTGACGCTGAGCGGATCGGGGGTCTGCTTGGCGTGGATGAGGCGGCCATTCCTGGGCGGGGAGCGAGTTCGTCCGAGGCTCGGGAGTGGTGGTCGGGCCTCACCGATGACCAGCGTCAGCTATATCTGACCGCACACCCCGAGCGGCTCGGCGCGCTCGACGGTCTGCCAGCGGCGGCGCGAGACGAGGCCAACCGGTTGGCCTTGCGAGCGCATCTGGCCTCCCTTGCGTATGCGTCAATGAGCAGCGAGCAGGGGTATCGGGAAACGGAGCGCCTGACGAACCTGCTGGACCGGCTGGAAAGCTCCGAGTATGGGCCACCAGAGCAGCGGCTCTTGCTGCTGGGACTAAACAACGCCGGTGATGGGCAGGCGATCGTTTCGGTCGGTGACCCCGACAGAGCCCGACACACCGCTGTGGTGGTACCCGGCGTTGGTACCGAGCTAGACGGCATGCGCGGGCAGATCAACCGCGCAGCCGAGCTACAGGGAGCGGCGTCGCGACTCGCAGGCCCGACAGGTGGACCGGTGTCGGTCGTCGCGTGGCTCGGCTACGACACGCCAGGGCTGGACGGCAGCGCGGTCAGTCACCGGCTGTCGAAGGAAGGCGGTGTCGTCTTGGATAGCTTCGTCAACGGACTACACACCGCCCACGTCGGGGGTGCGAGCCACGTCACTGCTGTCGGTCACAGCTACGGCAGCACAGTGGTCGGAGAGGCAGCCCGACAAGGTGACGGCCTTGCGGTCACCGACATCGTGGTAGCGGGAAGTCCTGGCATGCACGTCAGCTCTGCCAGCGAATTGAACATGGACACCCGCCATGTGTGGGCGGGGGCGGCCTCCGACGATGCGATCTCGGGCACGGCCGGCGGCATCTGGGGTATACACGACGAGGAGCCGACCGATCCGGACTTCGGAGCGAACCGCTTCCACGTCGATACGCCCGGGCACAGCGGCTACTGGGAACCGGGCAGTCAGAGTCTGAACAACCAAGCCCGCATTATCGTCGGCCTGTACGCCGACGTGTCCCTTGACCACGGGAGCGCACCGCGTTGAGGAAGCAAGCCGCGGTAGCGGCATGTCTCGCACTCGTTCTCACCAGCTGCACCGGACAAGAGCCAGCCGAAAGGAACGGCGCCATCGTGCGGACCCAGCCCAAGGTCGACCTCGAACAAGCCACCCGACGTCACATCTCCACCGTGATCACCGCCGTCAACGCCGGAACACCAGACGCCAACACGCCCCAACTGCTTGCGGTGCCCTGCAACGGCCCAAGCGGCGAAACGGCGACCGACGGCATGTACTACGTCAGCGGGCAGACCACCATCACCGCACCCGCAGACCAACACCGCCACCTCGTCACCCAAGCCCGAGACACCCTCGAGAGGCAGGGCTACACGGTCACCTCGTACCGCGACCTTCCCGGACCCACCGGCGCCGAAGCGATCCTGTCCGACCCCAGTGACGGCACAGTGATCACACTGGCCAGCTCAGGCGATCGAGTATGGCTGGCACTGCTCGTCAGGTCCGCTTGTGTCCTTCCACCTGACGGCAACTACCCCGGCTGACGTCGTGTGTCCGGCGCCCCGCCCCCGACCCTGCGGGCCGGGCCACCGCTGACCGCCCACCTGCGCGAACTACACCTGGAACCGTGAGCAGAACCTGACCCTCGCCACGTTGCGGCAGACCCCACCGGCGCCCTGCACACCCGTTCGCCGCGATCCTCCTCCTGCTCTACGCCCAGCCCTTCGGCCGCATTCTGCGTCTGACCATTGACGACTTCGATACCAGCGGACACGACGTCCTTCTACGCCTAGGCGACTCGCCGACGCCGGTCCCGGAACCGGTCGCAGGGCCGGCCAGCCCCTCACCCTCGACACGATCGCCCTGCTCATCCGGGACCTCGGCGTCCCCACCTGACTGCAACGCGCCGGACATGGCGACCAGGCGGAACCGTCAGGTGCTGTCGGGTGCCAGACCTGTGTATGGACGGCCTAGAGTCGGCTGCGCTGATGCGCCAGCAGAAAAGCTCGGACTCGCTACTCGGGCCCTTCGCTCCGTCGACAGTCAACGTCCTCTGGCTACAGTGGGTGGATGATCGATTCGGTGGACGTGGGTGAGGTCAGCGTCAGCTACCAACTGGTCGGGAATCCGGCCGGGCAACCCGTGGTGCTCCTGCACGGCCTGGGTGACCGTGGGCCGGGTTGGATGCCTGTGCTGGAAGAGCTGGCTACCACCTTCCAGGTGTTCGTGCTGGACCTGCGGGGGCACGGGAACAGCAGCCGACCCGGTACATACTCGTTCGAGTTGATGCGCGACGACGTACTCGGCTTCTTGAATGCGGTGGGGTTGACCCGCGCTGCGCTGGTCGGGCACTCCATGGGGGCGGTGGTGGCGATGTTGGTGGCGCAGGCAGCCCCGGACCGGGTCATACAGCTGGTGTTGGAGGACGCGACCGTGCCCCGGCCCGGAGATCTGTACCGGCCGCCGCGGGTCGCACCGGATGAGCCGATACCGTGTGACATTGCGGTGGTCAACGCGATCCGGGCGCAACTGACCGATCCGGATCCGGCCTGGTGGGAGGGGACGGAGACGGTCAGGCAACCGACGCTGATAGTTGACGGGGCCAGCAGTGGCGACCGGCAGGCATTGCTGGTGGCAACGGCGGCACGGATGCCGAACGCCAGGGTGGTCACGATCATCGCCGGCCATCACGTGCACCGAGACCAGCCGGCCAGGTTCCTGGAGGCGGTCGTGCCGTTCCTGCGGCACCACAGCACAACCTGACTCTGACGACCGACCGGTCCGGAGGCGTTGAGCCATGGATGTCGAGGAGTACACGCGAGTACTGGCCGCGGCGAACCGATACGGGTGGGCGTTCCTGGCCGCGTACGGGAGCACCTGGCTCGTCGCCGCGATGGCGTGGGCGAAGGCCAGTGCGCGGGCCGCCGCCATCGTCACGCTCTTCCAGGGCATGGTCGCGCTGCCGGTGGCCCTGGCGTTGACACTCCTGACCCCCGGCCCACCCCCACCCCACCATGCCGCCCTCGAATCGCTCTCGGTGACAGTGGCCACTGGTCAGCTGCTCGGCCTCCCGGTCGTCATCTTTCTGGTCCTGAGTAGGCGATACACCTTGGTGCCGCTGGGCCTGGTCATCCTGCTGGTCGTGCACTTCGCGCCCTATTCGTGGCTCTACGGAACCCCGCTCTACGTGGTGCTGGGCGCCGCCATTTCGCTCGCCGCCGCGCTCGTCAGCCGCCACGCGGAACGCGAAGGCGGCCCCGGCCCGACCGTCGGCGCGCACCGAACCTGCCTGTCGACCGGGCTTGTCCTGCTTAGCGGGGCAGCGGTCGCACTGGCCCTCTGACTCGGACGGCGGCACCGGGAACGCCAGGCGGACGACATCGCCGACCCGAAACCGTTCCTTGGCACCAGCGACAACACCAACCTGCACCACTGGCTGTGGGGCTTGGCATCGCCAGCTTCTACGGCGGGTCCACCCAGGTCCACCTCGGAGCCGGTCCGGGCGTGGACGACATTCACGCCCGATCCCTACGGGCGGCCCTACTGACCGGGGAGACCTTGGAAATCACCGATCCCGGCGAATCCGAGGACGTCGGAATCGCCTGGGCCGACCCGCGAGCCCTGAAACACTTCGGCGAGCGGGAACCTACCGAGCCATGGACCTGGCACGGCCCTAGACGCACAGTCACCGGCACAGCCTGGGGCGGTTGCCTCGAGGTCATCGAATGGATCCTGGGTGCCGGGCGCTTCCCGCCTTCGCCCGGCATCCTGGACGGCGGGGTACTGATCATCGAGACCTCGGAGCAACTCCTACCTGCCCGAAAGGTTGCATGGATCGTCCGTACCCTCGGCGAACGCGGCATTCTCGGCGGGGTCGACGCGGTCCTGGTGGCCCGCCCTCCGGTCTCGGACTTTGCCCACCGTCCCGCAGCTGCAGACCGAAAGCTGCTGCGCAACCAGCAACGCGATGCGATCGTGGACGTGGTGACGCGCTACAACCCGCAGGCCGTCATCTGTGTCGGCATCCCCTTCGGCCACACGCGACCTCAGTGGATCTTGCCACACGGCGGCACCATCAGCGTAGATGGCTGCGAACGCCGAGTCCGCGCCAATTACCGATAGTTTTCGGCACCTTGAGCCGACTTCACGTAGCCGCGGAGCTGGCGCGATGAGTTGACGTATGGTGCGTAGCCATGACTGGGCGAATCTTAATCACAGGAGCCACTGGTCACCTGGGAGCACGAGTAGCCGAGCGTGCGACAGATGCGGGCTGGTCAGTCATAGGCACATACCTGCGGGCCGCGAGCGACCTCGCCGGAGCGCAGGTGGACATTCGGGACGCCGCAGCGGTTTGTAACCTGGTACGACAGGTTCGTCCCGAAGCGGTGATCCACACTGCTGCCGGGCGGGACGATTGGCGGGCCATCGCTGATGGCGCCGCACACGTCGCCGCTGCCGCTGCCGATCAGGGCAGCCGCTTGGTGCACGTCTCCAGTGATGCGGTGTTCTCTGGCCGGGAGGTCGACTACGACGAGGCCGCACCACCCGACCCGGTCTACCGGTATGGAGCCGCGAAGGCGGCGGCGGAGACAGCGGTCGCCGCTGTTGATCCCACTGCGGCCGTGGTGCGTACATCGTTGATCCACGGCCACGGCCGGGGACAACACGAGGTTCTTACTCGTGACCTGATTGCCGGCAGGGTCCAGGGCGCGCTGTTCACCGACATGATCCGAAAGCCGATACACGTCGACGACCTTGCCGACGCACTGCTTGAGCTAGCCACCAGCAGCTACGGAGGTGTCCTCAATGTTGCCGGCCCCGATGTCATCAGCCGCTACGACCTTGGCATTCTGGTTGCCCGTCGCATGGGTCTCGACCCGGCCCGGATCCCCGTGGCCACGATCGCGGAGTCGGGTCTGCGCGTAGCGGCAGATGTGCGGTTGAACACCGAGAAGGCTGTTTCGATCTTGGCTACCCGTCTCCGTGCCGTCCAGGAGTCAGTCTCCAGCGATTGATCACGAAGGCTGGACAACCAGGGTCGGAATGGGCCGTCCTAACCGACAACGGTGGCGCCCGAAAGGTGCCAGTGCACGTGCCGACAACCTCCCTGCCGGCGAGCCCGCATTCGGCTAGCGTGGGCCTATGGATCCGGCGCCTGAGCAGCAGGACAACTGGGTGCCAGACCTACGTACCCTGCGGTGGGCTGCCGCGCAGGTCGACGCCGAAATACTCGCTGCGGCGATCGCGCACGACGTCCCGCTACGGACCAACGTCCCAGCCGGCCTGACGCAAGAACTCTGGCGCGTGGCCGCCGATGCGGCGTACGAGGCCACCTGGTGGCCGGTCCTGCAAGCCGCGCAACGCCTTCGGAGCGTACCCGGCCAAACAGCCGAGAGTTAAACGCGTAGTCACTGACCGTCCCTATGATTCGTGGCTTTACGGAAGCCCGCTCTCCATGGTGCTGGGGCTATGACCTCGCTCGCCGCCGCGCCGAGCGCGAAGGCGGCCCCGGCCCGATCGTCGGCGCGCACCGAACATGCCTGTCGACCAGGCTTTTCCTGCTGAGCGGGGCAGCGGTCGCACTGGCCCTCTGACTCGGCGGGCGGTACTGGCCGGTTCGGGTGGACGCCGGCTACCACCGGATCCATGGTCCAGCTGCTACGACAGAATTGCCGCCATGATCGAGGAGTTCGCGGATCGACTGCTGTCTGAGATGACCGGCCTTGATCCCTGCACGGCGGTCGTCGAGGCGGGCGAGCAGGATGTCGACCGGCTTACCGACTACGGCCCGAAGGGGCACCAGGCCCGCGCCGACCTCGCAGTTCGCGCCCTGCGCGAACTCCAGATCTTGGGTTCCGGCCTGCCGACTGCGGCCCCGCTGCGCGCCCACCTCGCCGAACGGCTGCATACCCGGATCGCTCTGCACGAAGCCGGGGAGGACCTGCGCGAACTGCACACAGCGGCCACCGGTCCGCTCCAGCGATCCGCCAGGCCGTCGAGGCCGCGGCACCGAGGGCGCGGACTTCGAGGAGGGTTGGGCTCGGGTCGGCGCGCGCCTGGCCACGATCCCCGCAGCCCTGGACGGGTACGCCTGCAGCCTCCTACTCGCCGCGGAGCGCGGCAACCTGCCGGCGCGGCGTCAGGTGGAGCTCGTCATCCAACGCTGCCGCAGCTGGATCGACCACGATATTGCCCTGGTTGACCGCTACGGCGAAGGTCCGCGGGCGTCTTTGCAGGCCGCAGCGACGGGCGGCGTACCAGAAGCTGGCCGAGATGCTGACCGCGGACCTGGCACCGCGCGCTGTTGCCGATGAGGCGTTCGGTCAGCAGCGGTACGCGCTCTGGGTGCGTACCTTCCTCGCAGCCCAGCCCGACCTGCGTGAGCTGTACGACTGGGGCTGGGACGAGTTCCGAACGGTAGAGGCAGAGCTGATCACGGAAGCGAAGACCCTGGGTGGGAGTGTGCCCGAGGTGCTTGCCGAGCTTGCCGGCCCCAACGCGCCCGGCACGCTGCACAGCAGGGAGGCGTTCGGCGCGTGGCTGCAGGAGCTCTTGGAGACGGCCATGGAGGGGCTGGACGGCGTGCACTTCGACATTCCGGCCCCGCTGCGTCGCATCGAGTCGCGGTTGACCACGTCGTCCGGCGTCGCCTATATCGGGCCATCGCGGGACCTGGCGCGGCCTGGCCGGGTCTGGTGGTCCCTACCGGAGGGCGCGACGACTTTCCCGACCTGGATCGCCTACAACACCGCCTATCACGAGGGCGTCCCCGGCCATCATCTTCACCTCGGCTCCGAGGTGTTACGGGGTGGTCTCGGGCAGCGGCTGAACCTGCTTGGTGGCCTCTCCGCCGGCCAGGAGGGCTGGGCCCTCTACGCGGAGCGGTTCATGGACGAGCTCGGGCTCTACGAACAACCGGGTGCGCGGCTGGGACATCTGTTCATGCAGCTCCTGCGGGCGGCCCGGGTGGTGCTCGACATCGGCCTGCACCTGCGGCTGCCGGTGCCATTCGGTGATCGAGCGGTGTGGACGCCGGATGCCGCGCTGGCGCTGCTGCGCGACCGCTGTCACCAGGGGCCGTACGCGTTGGCCGAGCTCGGACGATACCTGGGCCGGCCCGGTCAGGCGCTGGCCTACAAGGCGGGCGAGCGGGTGTGGCTGGCTGGCCGCTCGTCCTTCCCCGGCGACCGGCGCGCATACCACCGGCACGCGCTGGAGCTGGGTTCGCTGGGCCTGGACCAGTTGACCGCCGCCCTCCAGTAGGTTGACCGTATGCCACCGGGCCAGCCACCTGAAGTGGTCCTACCGGAATGAGGCTGACGGTTCCGCGCAAGGTAACACTTCGCGCGACAAGTTGGTGAAACGGAGAGTATGCATGCCCTGGTACGTCACCGTCGCACTTGTCAGCATGCTGATCTCCATTGCGACACTGCTGTCATACACCCAGGGCGAGAGACGTACACCGCGTCTCGTCGGGGTCGCGGCGGTGGCGCTGCCCCTCGCTTATGTGGGTGCTCTCGCCGCCTGGGCGATCACGGAGGGTTAGCTTCCTTGGTTGGTGGCAGCTGTGGCCTGGGCACCGGCCGCTGGGGCTGAGCTCAGCCCCTGTCCACAGTGAGGAGGCCCCGGCGGAACGCCTCGCCGACCGCCGCGGCACGGTCGTTGACGTCGAGCTTGGCGTAGACGTGCAGCAGGTGGCTCTTCACAGTTGCTTCGCTGATGAACAGCTTCCTGGCAGCTTCACGGTTGGTGGTGCCTTTCGCGATGAGGGTCAGGACTTCCAGCTCTCGAGCGCTGAGCGCGTTGACCGGGGTGCGCACCTGACCGAGTAGCCGGGTGGCGACGGACGGGGACAGCACCGCCTCGCCACGTGCGGCCGCGTGGATCGCGTGCGCGAGTTCATCGCGGCCGGTGTCCTTGAGTAGGTAGCCCGTGGCGCCGGCCTCGATGGCGGGCAGCACGTCACGGTCGGTGTCGTACGTGGTCAAAACGAGGATACGGGCCGTTACGCCCACCCTGGTCAGCTCCAGGATCGCGGCTACGCCATCCATTCCGGGCATCCGCAGGTCCATGAGGATCACGTCCGGACCCAACGCGCGGGCAAGGTCCACGGCCTGCGCGCCGTTGGCGGCCTCGCCAAGTACCTCGAACTGCGGGTCGCCGTCCAACATCCCGCGGATGCCACCCCGGACGATGGGGTGATCATCAACGATGAGTAGCCGGATCGGCGGTTCAATCACGGGCCACCGCCGGGACACTGGCCGAGATCGCTGTGCCGGCGCCCAGCGCCGACTCAATCTCCAGGGTGCCCGCGAGGCGGTCCACCCGCCTGCGCATCGAGTTGAGGCCGAAACCACCACCGTCGCGGACCTGCGTCGGGTCGAATCCGGCACCATCGTCACGCACATCCAGCATGGTGACATCCTCCATGTACGAGAGGGTGAGTGAGACCCGGGACGCGTCGGCGTGTTTGGCCGCATTGGCCAACGCCTCCTGCGCGGTACGCAGCAGCGTCTCCTCGATCTCTGGATGCATGCGCCGGACCGTACCAGTGACGGTGAACGTGGCGGCCATCTCGTTGTGCTCCCCCCACTCGGTGATGACTGCCCGCAGCGCCTGGTCCAGCGGCGCCGCCGCCAGATGTCCGGGGCCGACCGCATGTACAGATCGACGGGCCTCGGTGAGGCTGTCGCGGGCCAGCCGGACGGCGATGTCCACGTGTCGCTGCCAGTCCTCGGCCCGCCGCGCCGCCTGTAGCTGAGTGATGATGCCGGTCAGGCCCTGGCCGAGCGTGTCGTGAATCTCGGCGGCCATCCGCTGCCGCTCGTCCAGGACGCCCGCCTCACGAGCCTGGATCAGCAGTTGGGCCTGTAGGCCGGCGTTCTCTCGCATGGTGTCTTGGAGCTGTTTGACCATGCGGGTGCGCTCGGCGCTGCGTTCCCGGGTGATGTCACCAATGAAGCTAAACATCGCGACCCCACCCACGATCGCCGCGGTGAAG
This sequence comes from Salinispora goodfellowii, assembly GCF_059570675.1. NCBI lineage: Bacteria > Bacillati > Actinomycetota > Actinomycetes > Micromonosporales > Micromonosporaceae > Salinispora > Salinispora goodfellowii. The sequence continues at coordinate 17,460 of NZ_JCANTD010000038.1, forward strand.
AACAGGAACGTGAGGACGCTGGCCGGGGTGGCCTCGGGCGGCCCGCCGATGCAGGTCAGGACGCTGATCGCCGCAGTAGCGCTCACCCCGACGAAGCGCCAACGGCCTCGTAGGTAACACCACGAGTGTAGGTAGCCGACGAAGCCGAAGAACGGCGCGAACCAGGTCCCCTGCGTGCACAGCAGGCCGATCAACGCCACCAGCCCGGCGACGTACGCGGGGCCACGCGGCACCAGCCACAGCCAGCCGGCCGCGGCCGCGGCCAACGCGAGCATCGGCCATGGCCGTTCCCCTGTCACCAGGCACAGAGCGACGGCGACCGCCAGCAGCACGTAGGGCGCCAGGGCCAGCTGCCGTTCCTGCAGCCGCTCCCACCGTTCCAGCCGTTCCGGCCGCTCCCACCGTTCCGGCCGCTCCCACCGTTCCGGCCGCTCCGTCATGGTCACTCCCAACGAAAGAACCTGGCCGCCGCGGCGCTGATCGCCACAGCATAGGCAGCGAGGACCGCGAGCAGGACCGGGCTGGGCGTGGTGTCCGTCCACAGCTGGTGCATGCTCTGTCGAAAGGCGCCAAGCGGTGTGTACTCGCCGACGCGGGCGAGTAGTTTCGGCATTTGGTCGGTGGGTTGCATGAGCCCGGCGAGGTAGGCCATCGGGAAGTACAGCAACACACCGAGGCCGTTGGCGGTCCGGCCGCTGCGGGCGAGTGCGGCGATGAGCAGGCCGACGGCGAACATGGCCCCGGTGCCGAGCAGGAACGTCACCGCGATTTGCCCCACGGCGGTGGGCAGATCAGCGTTGAGGACGGTACCGGCGATCGCGATCAGTAGCGCACCCGTGGTCAGCGTCAGGACCAGCTGCAGAATGACCTGGACGGCGAGCAGGTTCGCGGGCCGGACCGGCGTGGTGGACATCCGACGTAGGATGCCTCGCTCGCGGTAGGTGGCCAGGGTCGTCGGCAGTAGGTACAGCCCCACCAGTCCCACGGCGATCGCCAACGCCATCGGTAGGAGAACGGTGTCGCCGGGCTCGATAGAACTGCCGAACGCCAGCAGGATGAACAGCGGAATCAGCAGCGTGAAGATCGCCCCAGGCTCCCTGGCCAGCAGCTTCACTTCGACGACGGCAAGCTTGCCCATAATCGCCTTCCTTTGTCGGTTCGAAACAGGGCTAGTCGAAGGGCTGGCCGGTCAGGGCGATGAACGCGTCGTCGAGGGTGCGCCTGTCGATGCGCAGGTCGCTGACCAGTACGTGGTCACGGGCGAGTTGGGCGGTGACGGCGGCCGCGAAGTCACCCCGGCCGGTCACGACGATGTAGTCCCCGTTCCTGGTCACCCGGACCACCCCGGGCAGGCCGGCCACGTCGGCCAGGTCACCGGCCATGAGCGTGAACCGCATCTCGTACTCGGCGTCGATCTCGGCCACAATGCCGGACGGGGTGTCCAGTGTGACGATGCGGCCCTGGTCGAAGATGGCGGCACGGTCGCACAGCTCCTCGACCTCGTCCATGTAGTGGCTGACCAGAACGACGGTCACACCGGTCGCGCGAATCTGCTTGATCAGAGCCCAGGTGGCGCGGCGGGCCTGTGGGTCCAGGCCGGTGGTCAGCTCGTCCAGGAACACCACACGTGGGTCGCCCACCAACGCCAGCGCGATAAACAGCCGCTGCCGCTGCCCTCCGGACAGCTTGCCGAACCGGGCATCGCGTTTGTCTTCCAGCCCCCATTGCTGCAGTAGTTCCCGCCAGTCACAGGGTTTCGCGTAGAACGAGGCGTACAGGTCCAGTGCCTCCCACACCTTCAGGTTGTCCGGCAGCTGCGTGTCCTGGAGTTGGACGCCGGTCTGCTCGCACAGTGTGCCCCGGTTCTCGATCGGATCGAGGCCGAGCACCCGGATCGATCCACCGTCGGGCCGGCGCAGACCCTCCACACACTCCACAGCGGTGGTCTTGCCGGCACCGTTCGGGCCGAGAATGCCGAAGATCTCGCCCTCCTCGACACTGAACGACACCCCGTCCAGCACCATCAGATCCGCGTACCGCTTGCGAAGATCCCTGACTTCGATGACTGCCACGCACCAAGGATCTGCGCCCGGCGCCGCGTCCGAATCGGTCCGCCGGCCAGATGGGCCCCTGGATTCTGATGATCCAAAAATCCGCCACCTGGTTGATGGCTTCCCGTGGGTTGAGCTGAGCCGAAGGGTGGGTTCACCGGGAACCGTCAGCGCTGGTTCGCCGGAGACTCGGGCAGCCGAGTTTGGGGTGCAGCCAAGGTACGGCGGAAACCGGCAATAGGGTGAGCGGTCCTTTGGCTTTGCGCTGGTGAGGGCCGGTATCTCGGAGCTGATCGATGCCGGTCTTCGACTTTGTTGATCTTTTGGTACGTTCCCGATCCGTCCGGGTTGATCTTTACGGGTCTGGGGTTGTGACGTGACGTCGATCGAGCGGACCGCGTATCCGCGGTTCAAGCGGTTTCTGTCGGCCCGGGAATTGCACGTGTTCTACACGCCGCAGCCGGAGGAGATCGCGTGGACGAGCGGGCTGGTGCGCTCGGACAGTCATCTGCTGGCGTTCATGGTGCAGCTGAAGTGGGGAGTGTGGATCTAACGGTGTTTCCGGCCTGACTTGCCAGGCGTTGTGCCTGGTGAGGAGGGTGCCGTGATGACCGCGACACTGAACGATCAGACCGGACGTAAGAAGCGGCCCGAGTCGACAGCGGAGGCGAAAGCCGCCGTCGAGTTGGTCCGAGCCGCCAAGGAACAAGGGCTGTCGTTGACGGGCCCGGACGGGCTGCTCAAGCAGCTGACCAAGACGGTCCTGGAGACCGCGTTGAACGAGGAGATGACTGAGCACCTCGGCTACGAAAAGCACGACCAGGCCGGTGTCGGGTCGGGCAACATCCGTAACGGCACTCGGTCGAAGACGGTGTTGACCGACGGCAACGGCCCGGTGCAGATCGATGTGCCGCGGGACCGGGCGGGCACGTTCGAGCCGCAGATCGTCCGTAAGCGGCAGCGGCGCCTGTCGGGGGTCGACGAGGTCGTGTTGTCGCTGTATGCCAAAGGCCTCACGACCGGGGAGATCAGCGCGCACTTCGCCGAGATTTACGGGGCTTCGGTGTCGAAGGAGACGATCTCCCGGATCACCGACAAGGTGCTCGAGGAGATGGCGGATTGGTCGCACCGGCCCCTGGACGAGATGTACGCCGCGGTGTTCATCGACGCCATCGTGGTCAAGGTCCGTGACGGGCAGGTCGCCAACCGGCCGTTCTATGCCGCGATCGGCGTCACCCTCGACGGCGACAAGGACATCCTCGGTCTGTGGGCCGGCGCAGGTGGTGAGGGCGCGAAGTTCTGGATGAGCGTGCTCACCGACCTACGCAACCGCGGCGTCAAGGACGTGTTCTTCCTCGTCTGCGACGGGTTGAAGGGCCTGCCCGAGGTCGTGACGAACGTGTGGCCCCGCACGGTGGTGCAGACCTGCGTGATCCATCGGATCCGTCAAAGAACAACCTGTTGCTTCCCGTTGGTGTCCTCGTTGGACTATAGTGGCTATTTTGGATGTCTTGCGCGGTCAGCTCGCGGCGCGGCTCGACGCGTTGCTGCCTCATCTGAATGAACGGCAACGGCGGCTGCTGCTCGGGGTCGAGGCTCGGCTGCTCGGTCACGGCGGGATCCGGGCGGTGGCGCTGGTCGCGGAGGTCAGCGAGACCACGGTCCGTCGGGGTATGTCCGAACTGGGGGCCGGTGCCGTCGCGCTGCCGGTTGGAAGGATCCGTCAGGCTGGCGGCGGCCGCAGCCGCGTTGAGGAGCGTGATCCGGGGCTGGTGCCGGCGTTGCTCGGGCTAGTGGAGCCGGACGAGCGGGGCGACCCGTGCTCGCCGCTGCGGTGGACGACGAAGTCGCTACGTAATCTGGCTGCCGAACTGGGCCGGCAGGGCAGAACGGTGTCGGCGATGACGGTCAGGCGGCTGTTGAAGGCCAACGGGTTCAGCCTGCAAGGCACCGCCAAGACCCTGGAAGGCGCTCAGCATCCCGACCGGGACGCCCAGTTCCGTTATCTCAACGACCAGGTCAAAGACCATCAGGCCGCTGGGCAGCCGGTGATCAGCGTGGACGCGAAGAAGAAGGAACAGGTGGGGCTGCTGCCGATGGCCGGCCGGCAGTGGCGTCCGTCCGGAGAGCCGATCCAGGTCGAAGACCACAGCTTCTTCGCCGGCCCACGAGTGGACACGGTAATCCCCTACGGAATCTACGACATGACCACGAACACCGGCTGGGTCAACGTCGGCCTCGACCACGACGTCGCCGCGTTCGCGGTCGCCTCGATCCGCGCCTGGTGGCACGCCCGAGGTCGCCTCGACTACCCGCACGCCACACGCCTGCTGATCACCGCGGACGCCGGAGGGTCGAACAGCTACCGCTACCGGCTCTGGAAAGCCGAACTGGCCGCGTTCGCCGCTGAAACGGGCCTGACCGTCACGGTCTGCCACTTCCCACCGGGCACCTCGAAGTGGAACAAGATCGAACACCGCCTGTTCTCCCACATCACCACCAACTGGCGAGGCCGTCCCCTGACCAGCCACGAAGTCGTCCTCAACACGATCGCCGCCACCACGACCCAGACCGGGCTGCGGGTCGAGGCGGTCCTCGACCATGGCACCTACCCCACCGGCGTGGCAGTCAGCCGCGACCAACTGCAGGCCCTGCCAATCACCCCGCACTCCGAGCACGGCCAGTGGAACTACAGCATCGCCCCGACCGGCAGCAGGGCCGGCATCACGCCGCCACGCGCCGACCAACGCGCCGTGGCCAGGGCTCAAACCCTGCAACTGCTCGCCGACCCGAAACTGACCGGCATGAGCACCACGGAGTTGGACGCACTGCGAACCCGGCTCGCACCGGCCCAGGCAGCCCGCAGCGAACAACACCGCTACGTGCTGCGCGGCGGCCGGCGCGTGGCCACCACCGGCCGCAGCCGATCGCTGCTCCGCGACGCCGACGAGGTCCTGCTCACCGTCCTCTACCTGTGGCAAGTCTGCCCGCAGAAAGTGCTCTGCGACCTGCTCGGCATCAACCCGGTCACGATCGGCCAGGCCATCAAGGCCACCCGCCAGCTCATCGACGAACAGAGGATCAGCATCACCCCGACCGTCGTGCGCTACTTCACCCGAGCTGAGGACCTACGTGCCTGGATCACCAACGCCGGACCCGCCGAGCACCCGCCCACGCTGCCAGCCCGCTACCGGCTGACCGACCCACAGCTGACCGGAATGAGCCGCGAAGCACTGCACGGCCTACTCGAAGAACTGATCATTCCCTACGCCGCCGCGATCGAAGAACGCCGCCACCGCCAACGCGGCGGCGATCGACGGCTGGGCACCCGTGCCGGGGTCTTCCGACAGAAGATCACCGACAGCGACCGGATCCTCGCCACGATTCTCTACCGACGACGAGTCTGCGGCCTCGACACCCTCGCCGAACTGTTCGACGTCTGCCGCAACACCCTCCGCAACGCCATCAACGACGTCCTACCCATCCTCGACGACCGCCGCATCACCATCACCCCCGCTGAGCATCGACACGCCACCTCCACCGACCTTCTTGCCTCTGTCGAGCATCCATCAGCAGCAGACCGGAAGACCGAGAATCGACAGGTTGTTCTTTGACGGGTCCATCTGATCCGCAACACCTTCCGGCTCACCTCCCGCAAGTACTGGGACGAGATCAAACGCGACATCAAGCCGATCTACACCGCCGTCAACGCCGACGCCGCCCGAGCGGCGTTCGACGACCTGGCCGACAAGTGGCGCGGCCGGTATCCGGCGGTGATCCGCTTGTGGGACAACGCCTGGGCGGAGTTCATCCCGTTCCTCGACTACGACCTGGAGATCCGCAAGGTCATCTGCTCGACCAACACGATCGAGTCGCTCAACGCCCGCTACCGGCGGGCGGTCAAGGCCCGCGGCCACTTCCCCAACGAGCAGGCCGCGTTGAAGTGTCTGTACCTGGTGACTCGCTCCCTGGACCCCACCGGAGCAGGCAGAACCCGATGGACGATGCGCGGGAAACCCGCGTTGAACGCCTTCGCCATCACCTTCAGCGACCGCTTCCCAGCCGCTGAAACCTACTAACCAAGATCGCCGGAAACACCGCTAGCGAGACAGCCCCGGTGACGGTCGCCGAATGAGCTCGGTGGTGCCCGGCGGCCGCTGCGTGATCCTGACGCGGGCGGGGAGGACTGGTCCCCTGATGGCTCGCCGCCCTCAAGTCTGGGCGTGCTGGGTGGGCGAGGTGTCGGGTGTTGGCTTGTACGGCCAAGATTGCGGATGTGCGTATGTCCCGGCTGTTCTCGATGGTGCTGCTGCTGCAGGCGCGGGGAGCTATGACCGCAGCGGAGTTGGCGGGTGAAGTAGGCGTCTCAGAACGGACTGTCTACCGCGACATCATCGCATTGGCCGCTGCGGGGGTGCCGGTCTACGCCGAACAGGGACGACACGGCGGCTACCGACTGGTCGATGGCTACCGCACCCGGCTAACCGGACTCAGCCGGGCTGAGGCTGAGGCATTGTTTCTGCTCGGTCTGTACGGCCCGGCGCGAGACATGGGACTCGGCGATGTGCTGGCCACCGCCCAGCTCAAGGTCAGCGCGGCGCTGCCAGCCGAGTTGCGTGATGCGGCGGCGCAGGCGGCGCAACGCTTCCACCTCGATGTGCCGGGGTGGTTTCACGACAGCGACCCGCCGCCTGCGCTGAGCGTCTTGGTCCGCGCGGTGTGGCAGGACCTGACGGTGATCCTTCGTTACCATCGACATGACGAGGTGACGCGCACCGTGCAGCCCTACGGCGTGGTCCTCAAGGCGGGGATCTGGTACCTCGTCGCGCGGGTCGGCGCGGACCTGCGGGTATACCGCGTCGACCGAGTCGTAGGCGTCGAGGTCACTGATCAGCGGTTCGTCCGCGAGGAGTCTTTTGACCTGCCGGCAGTGTGGGCTGAACGGGCGGCGCAGTTCGTCCGCGGGATGCTCGCCGAGCAGGTGACGGTACGACTGAGTCAGGCCGGGCTGCGGGCGTTACGGTTCGCCGTCGAGCCGCCCGCGGTGCAGGCGGCCACCGCCGCGGCGGGCGGACCCGACGAACAGGGCTGGGTGGTCACTCGCCTGCCCGTCGAGTCCGCCGAGGTCGCCTACGACCAGCTGCTACGCCTGGGCCCGGAAGTGGAGGTGCTGGCGCCTCAGCCGTTGCGCGAGCAGATGCGGGTTGCGGCACAGCGGCTGGCCGACTTGTATCAGCGGTAGCCGGTGACGTCCGCCGGCTTGCCGGCGTCCTGGACCTCGACCAGGTACCGCCAGCAGTCCGGGCGACTACCGTCGAGATCAGTGAAGCCGTAGACCTGAGCCAGCTGCCCGCTGGACAGCGACTGCCCGTTCCACCGGGCGATGTCCGGGTCGGCCGCGAGCGCGGCGACCGCCCGGCCGACGAAGGCGGGGCTCTCCGAAATCGCGAAGTGAGGTTCGGTGGCCGTGGCGTCGTACCAGTTGGCCTCGGTGACCCCGAAGTGCTCCAGCATGATCTCCGAACGCATCCAGCCCGGCGTCAGGGCCACCGCGGTGGCACCGAACGAGGCCAGCTCCTGAGCCTGGGCGAACGCCATGCGCAGCACCGAGGTCTTGGCCAGGTCGTAGAAGAACGACACCCGGTAGTTCGTACGGTTGTACTCCGCGGTGCCGTCGGTCATCTCGACTACCAAGCCACCCGGTCGGCGGATCAGCAATGGCAGCGCGAAGTGGCTGGTGATGACGTGGGTATCGACCGCCAGCCGCAAGATGTGCAGGCCGGTTTCCAGGGGGTGTTCCCACAGCTTCTGGTCCCAGCTGAACAACAGCTCCGCACCCCAGATGTTGTTGACCAGGATGTCCAGGCACCCCTGCTCAGCATCGACGCGCTCCACCAGCGCACGCACCTGCTCCGCGACGAGGTGATCGATCTGGACAGCGATCCCCCTACCACCGGCCGCAGTCACCAGCTCAGCAGTCTCCTCGATCGTCTCCGACCGGTCCATCTCCGATCGATGCGCGCGGGTACTGCGGCCGGTGGCATACACCGTCGCCCCGCGGGCACCAAGCTGCACGGCAATCTGGCGCCCCGCACCGCGAGTCGCCCCAGCTACCACAGCAACCTTGCCTGCCAAATCAAGATCCATGACGGAGACCTTGACAGAAAAACCTGACGGGACATGTCAGCCTTTCATAGTCGCTCCTGACGGTGAACGCTAACGTTCGTTCGCGATACACCCTGGCGGCATGGACGTTCGCCCAGGCCGGCCTTGTAACACAACCCGTGTCCGCGCCTTCGTAACGCTTTCAGAGGTTCGCGATACAGTCAGGGTCATGCGGATCGGCTACGGGCGGGTCTCCACCCGCGACCAGAACCCCAACGCCCAACACGACGCGCTCACCGCGGCCGGCTGCGAACAGATTTACGTCGACAAGGCGTCCGGCAAACTCGCCCGCCGCCCCGAGCTCGACAAGGCGCTGCTGGTCGCCCACCGACCCGGCGACCAACTCGTGGTCACCAAGCTGGACCGGCTCGGCCGCTCGCTGGAGAACCTCATCGACCTGTCCGCCCAGTTGCAGGATCGCAACGTCGACCTGGTCGTGCTCGACCAGAACATCGACACGTCCACCGCGATGGGCCGGATGTTCTTCCAAATCCTCGGCTCGATAGCCGAGTTCGAGCACGCGCTGATGTCCGAACGCACCCTCGACGGCTTGGCCGCCGCCCGGGCCCGCGGTCGCACCGGCGGGCAGAAACCCAAACTGACCCCGCGTCAGGCAAAAATCGCCCAGCAGATGTATGAGGAGACCGGACCCGACGGACGCCGGGTACACACCGTCGAGCAGATCGCCGCCGAGTTCGGCGTCACCCGGCCCACCATCTACCGTCACCTGGCCAAGCTGCCCGCCGAAGCCATCTGAACAGCGGAAACCATAAGCAGAGCGCAGGTTACCGCCCCTTGCGGCCGCACCTTGGCGCTCACCCCATCAAGGCGCGTTACCGCCTATTGCCGGTTTCCGCCGTACCTTGGCTGTACCCCAGTTTCACCCGTCAGGGGATGAGTACCTCGTCGAGCCAGAGGCGTTGGGTGAACCCGCCGCGCTCGGCGCGCTTGCTGGCAGCCGCCTCCTCTACTTGCACCTCGGTGAAGCCAGACGCGATCGTCAGGGCGGCGAGTACTTCGCGCACGTCGGCAAGTTCACGAAGTCGCGCGTTCGGCTCGGCGGTTGCGACCTCCTCCGCCTCCTCGTGCAGTTTCGCGATCAGCGCAGGAAGTAGGTCCGGTTCGTCCAGTACCCGGACCCTTGGGATCTGACCATCGGCGGTGATGATTTCCGGAATGCGATCACGCACGAGCTTGCCGTAAACGATCTTCTGTTCGTGGGGCATCCCGTCATCATCCCGTTCGGCGGTTCGGCCGCCGTCGTGTGGTCCACTGACATGATCTCAACAAGAGTGCGTGGCCCGGTGTGCCCGAGGTGAGCACGGCGGCCGCCGAGGCGACACACTCCACGGTCTCCCGGCCACGGTGCAGCTACAGATGGACGCTGTCGAGCACGGCCAGCGCCCTGGCATGGTCGTCGGGGTAGCCCGGTAGCCGGTCGCGGTCCGGGCGGCGGGCGGGATCACCCCGGCCTGTTCGTAGTTGCGGACCGCTTGCGGCGACAGTCCATGCCCGTGCCAGATCCACTGGCCGATACCCGGGTTTGAGGCTTCAAACGGCGGTTCCCCTGGGGATAACGGAAAAAGTTCAACCGGTGGTTCAACGATACGGTTAAGATCATGGTTTTCGACACCGAGTTGACGTCCTTGCTCGCCACCCGCCGGCCACACCTACTCGCGATCGGCGAGCCGTACCACGGCGAACCGGCGTTCCCGCGTCTGCGTAACCGGATCCTGGAAACACTCGCCGGGCACGGCTTCCGGTCGATCGCGATCGAGTCGGACCGCGCCGCCGGCCTCGCCGTCAACGACTACGTGCAGGGCCGCTGCGACGACGTGGACTTGGACACCGGTATTAGCCACGGCTGGGGCGCCCACCCGGCGACCCGCGAACTGGTCGACTGGCTGCGCGCGCACAACACAACGCTGCCGCCCGAGCAACGCATCACCTTCCACGGCTTCGACGCGCCCACCGAGATCACCGGCGCCCCCAGCCCCGGCCCGCTATTGCGCGAGTTGTACGACTACCTCGACGTGCCGGCACCCGACCTGGACCGCCTGGTCGGTGACGAGAACCGCTGGACCGACCAGGAAATCATGTTCGACGCGACCCGATCTCCCGGACGCTCACCACAGGCCGCCGCACTACGCGGCCTGGCCGAAGACCTCCGCACCCAGTTGCACGTCGACGCACCCCGTCTGATCGCCGAGACCGGCACGTACGCGTTCCACCGCGCCAGGGTGCTCGCCACCACCGTGATCGGCCTGCTCACCTACCATGCCGCCATGGCCGAACCCGGCACCCAGTCACAGCGGATCGGTCGCCTGCTCGCCGTTCGTGATGCGCTGATGGCGCAGAATCTGCTCGACATCCTCGCCCTCGAGCGGGACCGGGGGCGAGTCCTGGTCTCCGCCCACAACGTCCATCTGCAACGGTCCCCGTCCCGGTGGGACACCCATTGGGACGGCCAGGACCTGGCCGCCCAGTGGAATGGTGCCGGTTCGATCGTGTCGCCGCTGCTCGGGGACAAGTACCTGTATGTGGCTGGCAGCCTCGGGGCCAGCGCTCCGGTCGGCCTCGGGCAACCGCAGCCCGGCACCTACGAGGACCGGCTCGGAGCACAGACGGGGATCTTCTCGCCCCCGGCCGGTGACGACCTGCGCGAACGCGTGGTGGAACTACCCGGGCACTTCCCACTGGACAAGGCAACGATCGAGACCTGCGACGCGATCCTGCACATCGGCTCCGAACCCGGCGCGGCCGACGCCGCGCGGATCGCCGGCCTTCCCGGGGTGACCGAGACCCGGATCCAGGCAGACTCCGACATGCCGCCCTACACCTGGGGCGACCGGTTCTTCTTCGCTGGCGAGGACCGGAAACGTCCGTTCGCCACGGTCGTCGGGCACGACGTGCCCGGCTTCGACGAGCAGTCCCGCCTGTGCGAGCCGGGACGGTACCGGCTCAACATCGAAGTAGGCCGCGACGAGTTCCGAAACCTGTTCGGCTACGGCCCGGAGGAATTCGCCGTGCACAGTAACGAGATCGACTTCGCGCAGATCGACCGATTGATGCCCCATCCCGCCTATGCCGTGCAGGGCTGGGCGAGCGTGGTCAACCCAGGCCCGGCCACCGCGGACGAGGTAGAACGACTGCTCACACAAGCAAGGACCCGCAGCGCCGAACGCGAACACCGCAGGAACCCGTGCTCATAAGTCCAGGCGCGTCAGATCCCCACGACGAAGTCCAGAGAACGTTTGAGGGTCCACCGGGACACGCCGAGCTTGCCGGCGACAGCGGCCTGAGTCTGACCAGCGCTTAATAGGATCTGCGCGTCGGTGACCTGCTCGGCGCTCAGCGCCCGCGGCCTACCCCCGACCCGGCCGCGGGCGCGGGCGGCGTCGAGAACTTCGCGGGTGCCCTTGACGATCTGCTGGCGCTGAAACGTGGCGATGGCGGCGAACACGGTGAAGATCATTTCCCCGGACATGTCATCACTGGTGTCGAGCACGACGCCGTCGGAGTACGAAAGTGGTGGCCGTGAGCGTGCAGGTCATCGTCGATGCTGGCCAGCAGTTCTCGGGTATCGCGGCCCAGCCGGGTCAGGTCGAGCACGACGAAGGTGCCACCGCAGCGTATGTGCTCGAGGGCCGCGGTCAGCCCTGGGCGGGTCGTGCCCTTCTTGCCGGATGCCTTGTCGAGGTAGATCCGGCCGCAGCCAGGCCGCCTTGGGCGCGTCGATCTGCCGAGCGAGTTCCTGGGCGTCGGTCGACACCCAGGCCAGCCCGATCAGGCTCTCGCGGACGCCCCTAACTGTGCGGCCGCCCCTAATTATCGAATTTCTATTACCGATAATCCGACAATCCTTAGCACCGGACAAGACGGACAAAATTTCGATGCATCATAATGACTGTTATGGTGTATCGGCGTCCGCAGTCGCTGCCGCGTGGTCGAGTGCTGGTTGTCCTGGTTGTCCGGTCCCGCTGTAGCTGACACGTTCCTGTGCAACTGATACGCCGGACCACAGGTATGACAAACGGCCCACCGGATCTGATAAAAAGATCGACGTCAGTGGAGCCGGGTGCCGATGCGCTCCCCGTCGTTGAGGAGCTGAGGGTGGGGCTGTCGGTTGAGGACAGGCTTGCGGTGCATGAGCTGGTGGCGTTGCACGGCCATCTGATGGACAGCGGCGAGTTCGGGCGTATGGACGAGCTGTTCTGCGCGGACGTCGTCTATGACGTGTCCGCGTTCGGTCGGGGCGAGCTGCGCGGGTATGAAGCGATCAGCGAGGCCAGTCTGGCGTTGGGTGACGCGAACCCGGTCGGTCATCACGTCACGAACATCTGCGTGAGCGAGGATCCGGACGGCATGGTGCGGGTGCGCTCGAAGGCGATCGGAATCTACGCCGACGGCCGTGCGGGCAGTGTGGTCTACGAGGACGTCGTCCGCAGAGAAGCCGCCGGGTGGCGTATCGCGTACCGCAAGGTGGTTCCCCGCCGCTGCGCCCCTGAGCCGGTGGGGAGCACGGTGGTCGCGGATCTTTGGTCGGTGGCGGGCAGCCGGCGTTCGGATCCTTCGGAGTTCGAGGTTGGCTACGTCGACCCTGACGAGGGAGAGGTACGGCGGCTGTTCGCGGACGTGCTGGGGGTGGCGTTTGAGCGTGTTCCTCCGGTGCGGTCGTTTCCGTCCTACAAGGGGCAACGGAACTATCCGGGCTTGTACTGGTCGGCATCCGTCGGCGGTCACGTCGGTGTGGAGTCGTGGTTGGAGCGGGACGAAGCGATGGCGTTGGACTTCGACGCCACGGTCACGAGTTTCGCCCCGCAACCGTTCTGGCTCCTTTTGGCCCGCCGGTGGCCGGGTTCGTTCGCATGCGCCGGACTTTTTCGCGCGGCGGGTGGATGGGTCCGCGGTGGTGGTCGACTGCCGACCAGCGCAGCGGATCAAGCCACGTGATGCCGAGGCGTTCACGGCGACCGAGGCGGCCTGCGAGCAGATGTGAATGGACGCTGCTCTCCGACTGGGAGCCGAGTCATCGCAACCCGATCCACGATTGGATCGACCCCGAAGACCGACACACACGCCTCAGCAGCGACCAGCCCGATTTCGCTCCCACCAGACATAGCGGAGCAAGCGCCGGATGGAGACTCCGATCGATCCGATGAACCCAGCTCGACGGAGGTCGACCGGAAACAGGACCCCGAAATGCGGCTGCTACGTCACGACCAGGGAACTACGGTGCTCCGATGCATACATATGAGACTGAGCGGGCAACACGGGCAGCCCTTTCGAGCGCCACCTCTCTCGGCCTCATCGCCCGCGAGACCGCTGTCCTGCATAACTCCAACACGCTCACCCTGCGATTACAGCCCTGCGACGTGCTTGCCCGGGTGGCGCCGGCCGCGCACCAATGCGCCCAGCTTGAAGTGGATGTCGCTCAGCGGCTTGCAGAAGCCGGAAGCCCGGTGGCCGCGCTCCAATCGCCTCAGGTCTTCGTCCGAGGTGACTACGTGGTCACCCTCTGGACCTACTACGAACCGATGACTACCCAGCCGATCCCCAACGCGGAATACGTGACCGCGCTCGAACGTCTGCACACCGGAATGCGCGAGATCGACGTGCCCGCCCCGCACTTCACGGACCGGGCTTCCGCAGCCCAGACGCTGGTGGCCGACCGCGCCCGAACGCCGGAACTGTCGGCCCCGGACCGGATCTTCCTCGCCAGGACGTTGAACCGGATGCGACAAGCGGTCACTGAGAGCGGCCGACCCGAGCAACTCCTGCACGGCGAACCCCATCCCGGCAACCTGATCTCGACCCGAACCGGCCCTCTTTTCATCGATTTCGAGGCGTGCTGCCGCGGGCCGATCGAGTTCGACCTGGCCCACGCGCCCGACGACGTCGGCGACCGCTACCCGGGCGCCGATCACCGGCTGCTCCGAGATTGCCGGATTCTCGTGCTGGCGATGATCACAGTGTGGCGCTGGGATCGCGACGACCAGTTCCCCGACGGCCGCCGACTTGGCATCGAGTGGCTGAGCCAACTCCGGACAGCAACGGCGAATCTTGATGGGTAAGCCGCCTCGCCTTATCGACAGAACAGCTGGCGATCCCGTTCTGCCCTTATCAGATACAACGGGACAACAACCGCGTGAACGCCCCGATGGAACTGATAAATCCCAGCTCACAGGAGTGCCGACATGTCATCTGAAACGGGACCGGACACTGGTGTCGTCTGCCAGGGGTCCCGGTAGTACACGCCGAAAAACCAACGGATATGGCCTGAGCTGGGCTGGATAGCCGTGCGTGAGGACTACTGGCTGCCGGCCTCTGCGTGCGTCGCCTCGGAACGTAGGTAGCTGTACACAGTCTCGCGGCTGATGCCGTACTCGCGGGCCAGGTCGGATTTGCGTTCGCCGACGGCGGCGCGTTCGCGGATGCGGGTAGCCTGCCCTGGGGTGAGGGCGGGTTTGCGGCCGGTGTACACGCCGCGCTGCTTGGCTGCGGCGATGCCCTCTCGTTGGCGTTCGAGGATCAGGGCGCGTTCGAACTCGGCGAAGGCGCCCATGACGCTCAGCAGGAGGGTGGCCATCGGCGAGTCCTCGCCGGTGAAGGTCAGGCTCTCCTTGACGAACTCCACCCGCACGCCCTTGCCGGTCAATGTCCGGACGAGCCGGCGCAGGTCGTCGAGGTTACGGGCGAGCCGGTCCATCGAGTGCACGATCACCGTGTCGCCGTCGCGGACGAACGCTATCAGCTCGTCGAGCTTCGGCTGGGCGGTGTCCTTGCCGGAGGCCTTGTCGGTGAAGACGCGCTCCACCTCGATCCCGTCGAGCTGCCGGACGGTGTTCTGGTCGACGGTGCTGACCCTGACGTAGCCGACGCGCATCGTTCCACCGTTCCTGACCGGGTTTGTCAGGTTGGACTCCATGGAGCCACCGGACGGGCGTCAAGAAAAACCATACATCACCCTATTCCGACGCTTCTTGATGCTGATGGTGTCTGTGGTGTTGGGGTACCCCAGCCGGACGTCGGTCAGTCGGTCATGCGGATCAGGCCGCCTGATGTTGTAGTGCAGGGCCGCATCGGCGGCGGCCTGTTCGAGGGCGTCCATCGCCTTGGACAGTCCGGCCGGCGTCGGCGGCCTGCCCGGCGGCGCGCAGCGGGTCGGAGGCGGCGTGCGTGGTCGGCGAGTCGCGCTCCATCGCCCGGCCACGCAGGAACTCCTCCAGCTCCTTCATCACGTTCGACCCCGCCGGCAACGAGTACACGCGGCCGGGGGGTCTACAGCCCCGCTGCACCTGGACCCGGCCGAGGCCGAGGCCGCCGCCCGGCACCTGGACGAGCTGGCGGACCTCGCCGAGTTCAGCCACCGGCCGCCGAAGCTCAGCAAGTGCGGCGGGCGGCGCAGCGCCTGGAGCACCTCATCGACGGCGACGCCGACCTGACTCAGGATTAGTTGGCCATCGGGAACGACGAGCTGCCGGTGACCGCGACCTGCTCGCGTTGCTACGCGACAAGCAGCCCACGAGGCCGGCGGCCCGCCGGCACGTCGCCGCGGCGGCCATCGTCCAAGCCAGTGGCGACCCCGGGACGCTGTGGATGGACCTGGTCGACCACGACGGCCCGACCCGGATCGCCGTCACCGGGCGGGGATGGCGACAACTCGGCGTCTAAAAAAATCTTGACAGGGCTGGGTTGTCAGAAAAGAGCAGGACTATCTACCGCGGTCGGATTGGCTGGTGGGTTCACCCGTCGGGCTGCCCGCAACAGCCACAGTGCGATCAGCCAGATGGCGGCTAGCGGCATACCGATGGGCACGAGTAGCGGCAGCCACCAGCCGACCAGCACGACGGCGACGGGGACCGCCAGACACGCGGCCAACACGGCGGTCGTGCGTGCCGGCCACACGTACGACGTGATCAGAGGGATCGTTACGAAAACGGTAGCCGCGAACGCGCTCGCCGCGACACCCCAAGAACCTCTCGCTGTGGCAGCGGGGGTGGATACCAAGCTGACCCAGATCAAAGCCGGGACCGCCACCACCCCGGTGGCCAACCACATAGAATGCCGGGACATCCGGGCAATCGTCGCTGCGTCGGCCCGTCGGCTGATCAGCGCCGCCGCTGCCGCCAGGACGGCAAGACAGCCGAGGCCCACGAGCACCAGCGCTGGAAGCACCTTGCCGGTGCCGTCGGGACACTGCAGATCTTCCCCGGGCAGCACATCCCCGCCGGCTGGGCGACATCCGACTCTCAGGGCGGACATCACCAGCAGCCCGACCCCACCGGTGACCGCGCCGACCACTCCGGCTGTGCACCCGGTGGTGAGGTACAGGAGAAACAGTTGGTCCCGGCTGAACCGGCGCCGAGGACGCTGCTGCGACATCCCGATCATCTCCGAGGCTGACAGTGGCTGCTATGCCAGGCGACCACGGGGCATAGTTTGCTTCGTGGTCGCCTGGGTTGTCACTCAGTGAAGATGTTAGTTGTAGATCACGGTTGGGCAGCCGCTTTCACCTGGGGCGTAGCGGATCGGGGCGGTGAACCCCTCTCCCATCAGGAAGCAGGCCGGCACCGTCCAGTTCCGGGGGGCGTTGACCAGCGTGGCGCTGCCGTCGAATCCCGCTGGAGGGTCCCGATCGGTGTTCAGTCCCATGCAGTCGGTTTGTGGGGACAGCCCGAGGTCGTTGCAGTCGTTGCTCTTCATGCTCACCGATGCGGCCATTCGCGAAGCACTCTGCGTGCCTGGGTACAGTTCGAAGAACGCTAGGTACAGCGTGTCCTGGGCCAGCTGGCGCGGGAAGTCGATGCCGACTTCCACCCCGATTTCGTCGCAGCCGTCGCTCGCGATGTTGTAGTCGGCGTAGGGCGCGGAGGCGTCCGGGACGTTCGTCCCCCAGATGCCGCCCATCTCGTAGGTGCCGGACCAGAAGTCCCAGTCCGAGTCACCGAAGCCGGCGGGCAGAACGGGCGGACGGCCCAGCCAGGGAGGGAATCGTTCCAGGTCGTTAGTGGTGGCTGCCGGGGTCTCGTCCCGGCACAGGGTGATCTTCCCCGGGTCCCGGATGCGTGGCGTGAGCGCCTTGCCCACCAGGTCGAACAGGGCAAAGTTGACCAGGGTTACGCCGTGGGTGTCGGTCGCGTGCTCGCGGATGGGTAGGTCGGTGGCGTTGCCGAGGAAGTCGTCGAGCACGTAGTGCGCCTCGCGGTGGGTCGGCACGATCACCTTGGTGCCGAACGTGGAGTGCTGGTCGGACACGTGCGTGTAGGTCGACAGGCCCTGCTCGGCGAAGTGCACGTTCATCGCCCGCGCGGTGATTGTCTTGCCGCGGGTGGGGAACCGCTGCCCGTCCGAGGACGACATGGTGCCGCCTCCGAACACCTTCGCCAGTTCCAGCCGGTGGTGGTGATTCACGATCATCGTGTTGGCCTCGCGCAGGGTGTCCTCACGTACGTACCACTCCTGCGTCCAAGCGAGCACCTCGTACGGCACGCCGCAGGCCTCGGCCATCTTGACCAGGCCCAGGTTCGTGGCGTTCGCGATCAGCACGGCCAGGATGTTGCGTTTCGCCTCGGCCGACATCGCACGCTTGTGGCCGCCCGCGTGGGTGAAACAGGACAGGAACCCGGTGCGGTGGTCCAGCTCGATCAGCAGCGACGCGATTGGCGCGAACGGCAGCATCCCGGCCAGTTCCTGCTTGAGCGCGTTCGCCTCGGCCGGGATGTCCTCGGCCGACAGCGGCGGGATGACGAGGCGGCCCTGCTCATCGAGGCGCACCGCGCCGATATCGTCCGGCGACGCCGCAGCCAGGGTTCGCTCCAACTCGGCCACCGCCGCGTGGAACTCGGCCAGGCCCTGTTCCAGGGCGGCCGGGCCGTCGGCGGGCTTGCCGACCAGGGCGCAGAACTCGTCCCGGCGCGACTGCCACCGCTCCGGGGCGAACAGGTACGCCCCCGGGTCGGCGTAGCGGCGGCTGCCGGGCACGAAGTAGCACACACAACTCCCAGTAGTGCCGGTAGGCGGTGTCGTCGCCGTCGCGGCGGGCCCGCGTCAGGTAGTCGCGGTAACGGGCCGGCACGAACTCGTCCGGGGCACCAGCGGGCACCTTCCTCGCACCGGTGCGGTTGAGCTCGATCAGGATCGACACGGCGCGCATCAGCTCGTCCGTGCCCGGCCCGCCCCGAAAGTCGATTGCCGACAGCACCATCGGGGCGAACTGGCGCCGGTAGTTGTAGGAAGTGTTCATCTGCGACAGCCGGCCGTGGTCACGCGGCAGCGGTGACCAGCCGACTGACACGGCCTCCGCAACCAGCCCATCCCGATCGTGGTGCGTAGTAGCCCACCGACCTGCTCGTCTGGGATACCAGGGTCGGCCAGCGCCGGCAGGATCAGCTCCAGCAGCGCATGGCGGGCCTCGCCCCGCTTGCCCCGCTCCGCCAGGGCCTGGTCGGTCTTGGCCTTCGCCCGCGATTCCCGCGCCGAGACCGCCTGGTCGAACAGCGCCACCACCTCGTCGAGCAGGTCGACCGCAGACTGCGTCACCAGCGTCAGCAGGATCGGGTAGCGGCGGACGTCCTCCCGCCGTTCAAGGGCCTGGTTCGTCGACCGGCGGCCGACCGTGGCCAAAACCGGCGCCGCTCTGCGGCCAGCATCGACAGGTCCAGGGTGTGGGCGTCCATCGCCCGTACCCACATCAGCTTGTCAATCGCCTGCTTGATCGCCATCGGGGTGGCATCCACCGCAGGGGTGGTCAGCCACGCCAGCCGGGTCATCCCCAGCCCGGCGTCGACCTTCAACAGCAGGTCCAGGTCGGCGGTCAACTGCCCGGTCAGCAGGTGCGTGACCCGCTCGTATGTCAGGGTTGTCGCGGTGGTGCGGGCGGTGGCGACCACCTGCGTCAACGTCACCACCCCGGGCCGCACCGTCCGGGTGGCAATCAGGTATTCGCAGGCCAGGGAGAACAGCGTGGTCGGCGAGTCGTGCTCCATCGCCCGCCCGCACAGGAACTCCTCCAGCTCCTTCATCACCATCGACCCGACCGGGGCGGCCTTCCACCCCAGGTACTCACAGACCAGCCGCAGATGATCTGTACGTGTCTGCGGACGCGCGCCGTACCCGGCCAACACACCTGGGTCGACGTCTAACCGCCCGGCCAGGCGGGCCACCGCCACCGGCGGCGCCGCCCGCACATCGTCCGGTACGAACCCCAGCCACGGCAGCGTGCACAACTGCACCGCCAAGCCCAGCCGGTCCGCCGGCCCCCGGCCCGGGTCCAGGAACGCCACGTCCGCCTACGTCAGGGTGAAGTACCGGATCAGCTCCTCCGTGCTGATGTCCGGAAACGACCGCAACCGCTCCAACTGATCATCGGAGAACAGCCTCGTCGCCATCGCACACTCCCGCGCCATCGGCGGCGAACAGTCGAGAACGTCGGTAAGGTGACGGGTCGCCTCGAACGCCGCGGCGTCCGCATCGTCAAACGCGATTCGAGCCATGTCGTTGACCCAACTGCCTGGACAGCCGAGGAAACAAGGGCGCAGCGGTGTGACGAACCGCCCACGCTGGGGGGCTGACGGCCGGACGCGGTTTACGTAAGGTCGGGCCATGGGCGCGGACGCTGACGTGCGGCGCTGGCTAGGGCAACGTGGAGCTGAGAAAATCCAGCACCCCGGCGGCACTCTCTACGCCCACCTGTGCCGGGTGCATGACCGTCTCGCTGAGCTGGAGTGTGGCGTTGACGCGCAACTGGCCGGTCTCGTGCATGCCGTCTACGGCACGGACGGCTTCGACGTGACGCTGCTCGACCGAAACAATCGAGCCACGCTGCGTAACCTCATCGGTGACAACGCTGAGGCATTGGTCTATCTATACGGGGCCTGCGACCGCAGGCGAACCTGGCGAGAGCTAGCGACGACCGGTGAGGTCGTCGACCGCTTCACCGACCAGACGTGGCACCTGA
>NZ_JCANTD010000039.1:0-37275 GCF_059570675.1 Salinispora goodfellowii
GGAGCCGCCGCAACGACCGGTGGCCGGCAGCCACCTATTACCACACCGTTGACGGTCTACGCGATGAGCTGACCGGGGCGGGGTTGCAGGTGGTCAATGTGCATGGGGTCGGTGGGCCGGGCGGGTGGCTTGCGGTTGCCGTTGACCGGTACGAATTGGACGACACGGGAGTGGCCGACATGGTGCTAGCCGCCCAGATGGCGGACGACCAGTGTCCCGAGCTGGTCCACGCCAGCGCGAACCTACTGGCAGTCAGTCGGGTTCCGCAGGCGGGCGCACTGTGACCACCAAGTCGGCTCGTGCTATCACCGAGTACGCCGCCCACGGCTGGCCAGCACAACCGCGCCGCTGGGGGACCGCGTTACAGGCGTTGCGGTTCGACGTGCTGGAGATCGCCTCACCGATCGGGGCGATAATCCACCACCGACTGCTCACCCGCGTACCTACCGCCACGATCCGCCCGCCGTGGTGGTCAATGCTGCTGGGCCCAGCCAGCGCCGCGGATCGGATGCGCTGGGTGTTCGTGTTCGCCCCGGGCTTTCTGGACCCTGACCAGGTAGCCCGCGACGGTGGGCGGCTGCACCATGGGCCGGACGCCTGGGTACCAGCACCGCCAGGGCGTAGCCCGGACGGGTTGACGGTCGGCTGGGTGGTACCACCTGCTCAGGCGCACTGGCGGCCGTACCAGCCGGACGGGGTCTTTGACAGTCTCGGATGGCTGCTGCGCTCCCGAGTCACCCAATGACACCTGTTGACCCGAGTCCTGAGGCCAGTGCCGCCGCCTGTTGGTGGGCCAACGAACTCACCAACGGCACAGCGATGCTACGGCCACGCTTCACTACCGCCCAAGCCGACCGGTTCGCCGCCGCTCTGGCCGAGCTGATCGATCAGCGCCTCGGCAGGCAGGCATCTCAGCTGGGCTCCGCCGTGACGATCGACAGCGATTACCGGCTGCACCCGCTACTGGCCGACGCGGCGTGGCGGTCCGGGCTGTTGGTGAGCATGTATGACTTGCCGATGCGCACATACATGTGGATCACTCCTGGTCGAGTGGCCGTATCCGAGGGCAGGGCCCCCGAGGAGATCGTCTGGGCGGCGTGACCAGCGTGAACCCCGCCGACGGGCACTGCGGTGCCCCGGCTCCGGACAGCCCACCATGTGACAGCAGACGGCCCCGCTCTCCCCGGTCGGGAGGGCGGGGCCGAACCGTGTCGGATGGTTGGCCAATCTCCACCCGGCCGGCAGTTCCTGGCGGTCCTTGCCGAACAATCCACTCGCTGAATTGAAAATCTTCGATACTTGTCGTCACTCCGATGGCCGACAGGCTGTATCGCACCAGCCTCGCTGCCGCCCGAGACGCAGATAGCCGCCGGTGGTGGCGGGACCATGACCCTCCTGACCCCGCTATACCAGTCGGCGTCGGCGAGTCAGGTGGATGAAAGTGACACCGGTGAGGGTGAGCAGGGCGGCGGCGGTGAGGGTGGTAGTTATGTTGGGGCCGGTGATGGGTAGGTCGGGCTCGTCGGGTGGTGGATTGATGGTACGGCTGACCGGTGTGGATTGGCTGTTGGGACAGGTGTTGGTGCTGGTGTAATGGGCGGTGAGGGTGTGGCCGCCGGTGGGCAATGCGGTGGTGTGGGTAGCGGTGGCATTGTTCAGGGGCGTGGTGGCGAGGGTGGTGTTGTTGGTGCGGAAGGTGATGGTTCCGGTGGGGGTGTCGACGTTGCAGGTGACGGTGGCGGTGAGAGTGATCTCCTGATCCGCTGTCGGGTTGGCTGGGTTGACCTGCAGAGCGGTGGCGGACGCCGGTGGTGGTGCTACCAGGGCCAGGCTGTGGAGGGTGCCACCAGCGATAGCGGTGACCGTGGTGCCGAAGGACAGGCTGACGGTCACGGGTGTGCTGCGGTCGGTGGTGGTGCCATCGCCCAACTGGCCGTCGGTGTTTAGGCCCCAGGCGAGGACAGTGCCGGCGGAGGTAAGCGCCAGACTGTGGGTGCCGCCGGCGACGGCGGTGACCGTGGTTCCCGCGGGCAGATCAACCGTAACGGGGGTGCTGCTGTCGGTGGCGGTCCCGTCACCCAGCTGTCCGGAGGCGTTTTCGCCCCAGGCGAGGACGGTGTCTGACGCCACGGTGGATGGTGCTGCGGTGTCGCGCGCGACCGCGGGCCACACGGCGGCCGGCTGCGTGACCGTCACCGCCAACACCAGAAAGAAGCAGCCGACGATGGCCCGGCCCACCCGGCCGGCGCCAGCGCTTCGGCCGGGCCGCTGGCAGAGTCTCCGCATCACCCCCTACCTCCATCCAGGCAAGCACCACTAACAGGACAGACGCCAGTGTCAGCTACCAATCCTGCAGGTTTGCGGAGAAACGCCCTTAAGAAGACGTTCAGGCGCGATGTGACCGCCGGGTGTAGCAGTCGGCCATCGCGAGTTTCGGGGCAACACCCGGATCATGGGTCGGGTGGCTGAGGAAGTGGCAGGGGCCCCGCACGAGGCGCCCTTCATGAGGCACCGTGACCTGTTGTACGCGGTCGCGTACCGGACGCTCGGCAGCGCCAAGGAGGCCGAGGACGTGGTGCAGGAGACCTGGCTGCGGTGGAGTCGGGTCGACCCGGCCACCGTCGTGGACCCCGAGGCGTTCCTGGTTCGGGTGACTATCCGGCTGGCGATCGACGAGCTACGCAGCGCCCGGGTACGGCGGGAGGCGTACGTCGGTCCGTGGCTGCCGGAGCCCATCCGCACCCGACCGGACGTCGCCGACGATGTGGTCCTCGCCGATTCCGTCTCCACCGCACTACTGCTCGTCCTGGAGGCGCTATCCCCGCTGGAACGTGCGGTGTTTGTGTTGAGGGAGGCATTCGGCTACCCGTACGCCGAGATCGCGCAGTTCCTGGGCCGCGGCGAGCCGGCGGTACGTCAGCTTGCCCACCGGGCCCGGAAGGCGGTGGAGAACCGCCACCACCGTTACGACAGCGACCCAGCGACCCGGCAGCAGGTGACCGAGCGATTCCTTGCCGCCTGTTCCGGTGGTGACATCACCGCACTGATCGGCGTGCTGGCCCCGGACGTGACGATGGTCAGCGACGGCGGCGGCTTCACGGGTGCGCCGCGCAAGCCCATTCACGGTTCGGACCTGGTGGCCCGCGCCATCATCGTGCTCTCCCGGCAGCAGCCGGTCGGGGCGACGATCGGGGTGCTACCCGTCAACGGTGGCCCCGGTGTGGTGGTCCGCTGCGACGGAGAGACCGTGCTCGTGATGACCCTGCACCTGGTGGGGGGTCTGGTCCGGACGATCCACGTGGTCAGCAACCCGCTGAAGCTGACCGGGACAGTCGGGTGACCCAGCTCACTCGTGGCCGCGTCACAACTCGGGTCACCGTCTCGTCCGTGAACGACTGACCAACACCCCTGTCCCGTGCACGGAGGCAACGATGTTCGCAACGTATCTTGTCGTGACCCTGCTCGCCTCGGCCCTCAACGGTTCGGCCGCCGTCGCCAACCTGATCGGACACGAGTATCCGAAGACGGAGGCGGACCGCAACCGGGTCCCCCGGTCGTGGGTACGGCCCCTGGGGGTGCTCCTCGGTGCCGGTGCGCTCGGCCTGCTGGCCGGGTTCGTCGTGCCGGTCCTGGGCACCCTCGCGGCGGCCGGTCTGGTTCTGTATTTCCTCGGCGCGTTGGGCGTACACGTGCGGGCCGGCAATTTCCGGCTCGGTGCCTGGGCGCTCTTCTTCGTGGTCGCTCTCGCCGCGCTCACCGTCAACCTCGCCTATGCCGCCGTGGTGGGCTAACCAGCGGCCGGGTCTACGGTTGTACTACAAGGTTCCAGAGATATTCCTTACTGCTGATCATGGCCCGTGAGGTCCGTCGCCAGCTGCGCAGCTTGTTCGGCGAGGCGTTGTTGCTCCTCCGGATCAAGGTTTTGTTCCCAATCTCTGAAGTGGTGGAAACGGCCAAGGATTTCTTCGCCATAGGCATCGCTGGCGGCGACTTGCCGGAGGTCGGTGTGGCCGGCGAGGACACTGCTCGCCATCTCTTGCAAGTCCTTGCCGGCGATGCCGTCGCGTAGGTGGGCGAGGCTGGAGTAAAGGATCTTGGCTAGGCCGGGGTCGCCTTCAGTGAGGTCGAGGAACTGCTGTTCTGGCCGCGACTCAGATTGCGTCATGGAGCACCGGACTGGTGTAGGGCTGATCCGGCAGTGGAAATTGGGACAAGTCGCCTCCCTGTTCGGCGAGGGTCTTTATGAAGCTGAAGAATCCCATGATGACGGTGCCGCCAGTTTGAATCTTCAATGCGGCATCGTTTATTTTTTTTGACAATTCGATGGCCTGCCAGGCGGCGATGCCGTAGCCAGCGAAGGCACCGACACCGGTCTTGATCAGCGCGGTTCCGGCAGCGGCGCTGACACCAATAATAATAGCCTTGTCAATGATCATCTTTATTAGGCCACCGACAACGTCGGCCAAGAGCCAGATAGCACGCGCGGCCTCGTGGTAATTTTCCTTGATCTGGCTCAGGACAATATTCTGCTGGACGGTTGCCACGGCAAGTTGGCGGAAGTAGACGAAGGCGGCGTCAGCGGCTTGCCCATCCCAATGGCCGTCCATCTGGGAAGCTACCAAGCTGACGTTGCGACCGATCGCCTGAAAGCTTTGGCCGAGGTTGCCGTAGGCATCCCCCGCCTTGTAGAAGGCTTCCCAATCGCCGACGAAGAAGTTGGTGACGTGGCCGATGAGGTCGTAGCCCGCGACTTCCTTGATTATTTGGTTCACCCAGTGGGATACGCTAATGGCGTCCAGGATGCCGAGCGGGTTGGCAAAGCCTTTAGTCAGCGAGGCATCCGGCTGGTTAGGCTCGACGAGAAAGTTGGTAGGATCGATCACGGCAGGGGCCCATTCATCGGTCTCCCATCGGTCGCCTCAAAGGCGCTGCGGTCAACGGCCGGGTAGGTAGCGTCCAAGCGGGCGGCGTTGTCTAGGTCGGTCTGCCGGTAGTGCGTCGCGATGCTTTGCAGCCCGTCACCCGACTGCCTCAAAACCTCAACCAGGCGAGTTAGTCGATCGTTCATGGCGTTGACAAGTCGCTCGTGCGCAGGCCAAAATTCACTTAGGAGCCCTTGCTCCTGTACAGGCATGTCCGTGTGCTTGACGATGTACGCCTTGGCTTCCTGCGCATCGTCGTTCGCGTTCTTTATATCTCTCGCGGCGCGTTCCACGATGCTGGGGTCGACGAAGAAGGTCACGACAGGCCGTCCTTGATAAGGCCCGTCACAAGGAGTAGCACCGCAGCGGTCAGCAACGCTAGGGCCATGGTCCGGCCACGCCGTTTCGACTCAACGTTGTTGGCGGCCCGGTAGACGCCGATACCCGTTAGCGCAGCCACACCAAGTGGCAACGTCACCGACACGGCCCGGAAAAACGACCAGGGATTAAACACACGGCGGTCGTCACCAGCAATGACCAGTTGATAGGCCAAAAAGCCTAGGCCGACCAGGCAGAAGAAGAACAGCACCATCGAAAGCAGTGCTACGCTTTTGCGGAAGTCATGCCATTGGTCCAGCTTTTCAGGTACCGCCGCCCGCTTCACCGTATCACCACTCACGGCGCGACCATGTCACAGAGCTACCGCGAAGCGCTACCCCGCTCAGACACCGTCATTGGGGCCCTACCGGAGGATCGCCATGCCGCTCTGGGGCACCGTCGCGGCGGCCGGTCTGGTCCAGTACTTCCTCGGCGCGCTTGGCGTACACGTAAACCCATGGAGAGTTCGCGCCGCTGCGCGTAGAACTGGCGACATGACGGACGCCGTGGGACCGGGACCGCAGTACGACGCGTTCGCCGACGAGTTCTTGGCGCACGCACGCGAGGGCTTCTACAACGCTCACTACGGCCGGCCGACCTGTCTGCGGCTGCTCGGTGCGGTCGCTGGGCGTACGGTGCTGGATGTGGCCTGTGGTCCTGGGCTTTACGCCGAGGAGTTGGTCGCCCGGGGTGCCCGGGTGATCGGGTTGGACCAGAGTCCGCGCATGATCCAGTTGTGTCGAGAGCGCGTCCCCGCTGGCGTCTTCCACGTGCACGATCTTGCTGACCGGCTGCACTGGCTGCCGGACGCCTCGGTGGACCTGGTCTTGTTCGCGCTCGGGCTGGAGTATGTCGATGACCGGATCTCGGCGCTGCGGGAGTTGCGGCGGGTGTTGCGGCCGGGCGGCGCGCTCGTGCTGTCCCGGCTGCACCCCACCGGTGACTGGCTTCGGCACGGCGGCAGCTACTTCGACGTGCGCGTTATCGAAGAGACCTGGAGCCGGGGCTGGCAGGTGCGCTATTGGCTGGCCCCGCTGGAACGGACCTGCGAAGAGCTACACGAGGCGGGCTTTCTGATCGAGCGGCTGCTGGAGCCACGACCGACCGCCGAAACGGCGCTGGTCGATCGAGACCGCTACGAACGCCTGTTGCGGGAGCCGGTCGGGTTCCTCGCGATCCGGGCGCTGCCAGCCCCGGGGCGGTAGCGCCCCAGCCGGCGCTACCGCCCCACTGGGACGTACGGCAGCACATCGCCCCCATCATGGGCCATTTGAGTGGTTTGGGCATATTTTTCGTATTCATGTCCCCATGCGTTCTACGTCGGGTTTAACTCAAGGCTGGCTGCTACCGCCGGCCTGGTAGCCGAGGAGCATCGCACCGGCCAGCCCGGGGTTGGTGGCTTCTCGCCCATGACGGGAAAGGACACCGAGACTGCGATGAGCCATCAGGAGCCCACCCACAAGCCCGGCCCGGCTCGAACCGGTGGACACCGGGGGCGGTCCCGGTGGTGGGCTGCCGGAGTGACGGGCCTGGCCCTCACCACCACCAGTATCGCCGCCGCCCCAGCCGCCCCGGCGGTCGGCTACACCCGCGCCGCTGTCGCCGACCGCCCCACCACCGACGAGTACCGCGGCCAACTCGACGGCGGCAAACCCAACGACCAGAGCAGGGACGACCCGGGAAAGAAAGGCAGGAAGTCACCGGGCGTACCGGTGCCCTGCGACGCGGATATCCTGATCGCTGCGATCACCTTGGCCAACGCCCGCGGTGGGGGTGTGCTCAACCTGGCCCGGGACTGCACCTACCTGCTGACCGCGAACATCGACGGCGCCGGCCTGCCCGCCATCACCAGCCCGATCACCCTCAACGGGAGTAAGAACACCACCATCGAACGCGCCGCCGCGGTTGACCAATTCCGCATCCTCAACGTCAACACCGGCGGTAACCTCACCCTCGACCAGCTGACGATCACCGGCGGCCAGACCACCGGCGCTGGCGCTGACGGCGCTGGCATATTGGTGGACGCGGGTGGAGCGTTGACCATTAATCACAGCACCATCACCCGCAATATCGCCAGCGACGCGGGTGGCGGCATCGCCAACAATGGCACCACCCACCTCCACTCCTCCAAGGTCAGCCGCAACACCGCTGGCTCCTCCGGCGGAGGCATCTTGAATTCCGGCCTACTCAGTATCAGCAAGTCCGGCATCCACTCCAATTCCGCCCTGGTGGGAGCCGGGGCCACCAGTGCGGGAACTATTCGGATCGAGCGCAGCAGCATCTCCAAAAATCGCGCCCAGGAATCCAGCGGCGGTCTTTTTATCGAAAGCGGCACCGCCACAGTCACGGAAAGTAGTGTTACGAACAATACCTCCGCCCAGGTGGTCGGCGGCATCCTCGCCGGCCTGCGCACAGAGGTAACGCTCCGTTCGGTCACCATCGCCGACAACGTGTCCCTGACCGCAGTCGCCGGCGGCCTGGGGGTAGACGATGGCGCCTCCGCGGTGGTTGAAGACAGTGTTATCAAGAACAACGACGCCAGCATCGAAGGCGGCGGCATCTACAACGTCTCCGATCTGGTACTACGAAACACGAAGGTCTTCGGCAACCAGGCCGGAAGCCAGGGCGGCGGCATCTACAACGAAGCCATCGGAACCGTGGCCCTCTTCACCACCAAGGTCACCAAAAATATCGCCGGCGCCGACGGCGGCGGCATCTACAACGAGGTGGGCGGCACGGTGAACCTGAACACCGCGACCGGCACCGTCGTGGTCAAGAATCGACCGAACAACTGCGTCGAGGTTCCCGGCTGCGCCGGATAGTGGTCCGAGTACGCCGGGCCCCGCGAGGGGGCCCGGCAGCGGATACATTGCTCCGCATGACCCACGTCGATCATGAGATCACCGCGGAGTTGGTCCGGGAGCTGGTCCGCGACCAGCACCCCGACCTCGCCGAGCGCCCGATCCGGCTCGGCGCGCGGGGGTGGGACAACCAGTTGTGGCGGCTCGGTGACGACCTGGCCGTCCGGCTTCCGTGGGCCACGGTCTTCGCGGACGTGCTGCTGCACAAGGAACACGCCTGGGTACCCACCCTGGCCCCACGCCTACCGTTGCCGGTCCCCGTCCCGCAACGACTCGGCGTACCCTCCGAACGGTTTCCCCGGTCCTGGCTCATCACCACCTGGGTTCCGGGCGCCCCCGCCGACCAGGCCCCAATCACGCGCCCCCTCGACGCAGCCGGGTCGCTGGCCGCCTTCCTGACGGCGCTGCACCAACCCGCACCCAGCGGGGCACCCGCCGGCCGGGACCGGGGTGGGCCGCTGATTGACCAGTCCGACCAGTTCGCCGGGGCGCTCGCCGCCACCACCGAACGCGGGCTGATTGACGAGCCGGACGCGCTTCGCGCCATCTGGCAGGACGCGGTCACCGCTCCGCCCTGGACCGGCCCACCGCGCTGGCTCCACGCCGACCTGCACCCGGCCAACGTTCTCACCGCCGACGGCACCCTCTGCGGAGTGATCGACTTCGGCGATCTCTGCACCGGTGATCCCGCCTGCGACCTCGCCGCCGGGTGGCTGCTGCTGCCCGAGGGCATCGACCACTTCCACGCGGCGTACGAGCCGGCCCCCGACCCCGCCACCCGACGCCGCGCCCGCGGCTGGGCGGTGGCCCGCGCCCTCGGTTGCCTCCTCATCGGTGACAACGGCGTCCACGGCCGCCCCGGCGGCAAACCCTCCTGGGGCCCACCCGCGCACGCCGCCCTACGTCGCCTCACCGCCGCGGTGCGCTGACCGCCGGGTGCCGTCAGCAAAGCCAGCGCCCCCAAAAGTGAACGCTGACGGTGCGATGATGCCCCTCATGGTCACCAATTCCATGCCGTTGGGACGTCCCTTCTGGACTTTCTGGAGCGCCTCGACCCTCGCCAACGTCGGTGACGGCATCCGGCTGGCAGCTTTCCCCCTGCTCGCCGCTTCGCTGACCGCCAACCCGGTCGCGGTGGCCGCGGTAACCGCGGCCCAGTCCCTGCCGTGGCTGGTGACCGGCCTCCTCGCCGGGTCGCTGGCCGACCGCCGCGGCGCCCGCGCGCTGCTCGCCCAGGCTGACATCGCCCGGGTGGTCGTCCTGGGCGTCCTGGTGGTTACCGTGGCGATGGGCTGGGCGTCGCTGCCCCTGGTCCTGCTGGCCAGCTTCCTGCTCGGGGTCGGGGAGACGGTACGCGACACGGCCGCGCAGACAGCACTTCCCGGCCTGGTACCCGAGCGGCTACTCGAGCGCGCCAACGGAAGACTGGTCGCCGGCGAGATCGTCGGCAACGAGTTCGTCGGCCCGCCGGTCGGCGCCGCACTCTTCGTAGCCGGTGCCGCGCTGCCCTTCGCGGCGAACGGGGCATCTCTCGCCCTGGCCGTCATGCTCCTGCTGACTCTGCCGATCAGCATCGCCGCCCGGCCACCGCAAGACGCACCGAAGCAGGCCAGCCCGGGTGTGATGGCGGGTCTGCGCTGGCTGGCAGGCCAGCGGGTGCTGCGCACACTCGCGTTGGTCACCGCCGCGGTCGCCGCCGCCGACAGCGCCTGGTTCGCGATCCTGGTGCTCTACGCGGAGGGCCCCCTCGGCATCGGCGCGACCGGTTTCGGAATCCTGCTCGCCGCTGGTGCCCTCGGCGGCCTGCTCGGCTCGTCCGTCGTTGACCGACTCGTCGCGGGTCGCCGGCACCGCATGATTCTCACCTGCTCACTGGCGGTCACCGCCGGCATCCCGGCGATACTCGCCGTGACCACCCAGTTGTGGGCGGCGATCCTCGTCATCGTGGTCACGAGCGCATCGTTCGCGGTGCTCAACGTCACGGTCGTGTCGCTACGGCAACGACTGGTGCCACGGGAGCTACTCGGCCGTACGATCGCGGCCGGCCGCACCCTCAGCTTCAGCGCCGCCGCCGCCGGCGCGCTGCTCGGCGGTGTCCTCACCGCAACGATCGGGATCGAAGCACCCTTCATTCTCAGCGGCCTGGTCGCGGTCCTGGCGACCGCCGCCTGGTGGTTCGTGTCCGGCCCTGACCCACAAGCCCACCGTTGATGGCGGCCGCCGCGAGGGAGCGTAGATGCCGGGCGCGACCACTGGAACACCGCACCACATCGAAATCTGGGTACCCCACCTCGCCCGGGCCATCCACAGTTGGGGATGGTTGCTGCAACGTCTCGGCTATACGCTGTTCCAGTCTTGGCCAGCGGGACGCAGTTGGCGGATGGGCCCGACCTACATCGTGTTGGAAGCATCCCCAGACCTCACCGCAGACGATCATGACCGGCGCCGGCCCGGCCTCAATCACCTCGCTTTTCACGTCGAAGGCACCCAACTCCTCGACACGCTCTGCGAAGAGGCCACCCAGTACGGTTGGCGCCTGCTGCTCTCCGACCGCCACCCCTACGCCGGGGGCCCCAACCACTACGCCGCCTACCTCGAGGACATCGACGGCTTCGAGGTGGAACTCGTCGCCATCCCACCCGAGCAGGGATACTGAGGGCGTGCAGCGCAGCGGGCAACCAACGGAGGCGAAGCCAGCCGGGCTCTTCGTACACATGTCTCATCCACAGCCTGTGGATACATGAGTTACCAGCTCAGCGCGATCATCGCGGACGTCGGGTTGCTGCGCGGGGAAACCCGCGGGCTGGATCACGCGGTCCTCGGCAACCTGCGCCAGGACTTCGCCCTTCTGCCGGTGACCTCGCAACTGGTCGAGGAGTTGACCGGGACGCCGCCGGACTACGCCGTCGAGGAGACCGCCCCGGAGCGCCCGTTCACGCTGGTGCTCTCCACCGCGCTGACCGGGGTCCTGGCCTACTGGTCGCAGCGCGGGCCGGTGGCGTACGTCGAGGCGGAGTTCGCCGGTGGCGTCGGCCACCAGGCGGCGGCGGTGTGGCTCGGCGGTCAGCGGTCCTGGGGACCGCGCTTCGACTCAGTGTTCGAGGGACCGCGGGAGCGGTGGCCGATCAACGCCGCCCTGGTCGAGGTGGGGGTGGAGCCGGGGCCGTGGGTTGACCTCTTCGCCGAGCTCGGGCTGCACGTGGAGCGGAACACCGCCGGCTGGCTGGCGCACGGGCGTCGGGGGTTGGGGGTCGACTACTGGGACGAGTTGGTCGAGGAGTGGGAACGGCGCGAAGCCGAGGCCAGCCAGCGCCCCGAGCCAGGCGGGTTTCGGTTCAGCGACCCGGACGGGTTTCGGTTCAGCGGACCTCGATGACCTCCTGGCCGAGCGGCCAGAATGCCGCCGGTACGAGCTTGAAGTTGGCGATGCCGAACGGAATGCCGATGATTGTGACGCAGAGCGACACTCCGGCGATCAGGTGCGACAGCGCCAGCCACCAGCCGGCCAACAGCACCCAGAGCACGTTCGCCAGCCCGGAGGCGATGCCGGCCCCCGGCTTGGTGACCAGGGTGCGGCCGAAGGGCCACAGCGAGTACGAGGCGAGCCGCAGCGAGGCGACCCCGAACGGGATCGTGATGACGAGGACGAAGCAGATCAACGCGGCGACGAAGTAGCCGAAGGCCAGCACGATTCCGCCGCCGAAGATGAGCCACAGCACGTTCAGGACGAAGCGCATCATGCTACTAGCGTGACGCACGTCCGCCACCTCGCCGGCCTCGCGCAGCGCCGCCGGCGCCGGCCCAGGTCCCGGAACCGCTTTGTGTTTTTATCTCCTAATGATCACCCCCACTCCACTGATGCAACTCGTAGCCGGCGTCTGGGGCTTCAAGACCCTCGCCATCGGTGTCGAGTTCGGACTTTTCACCCGGCTGGCCGGCGGACGGACCATCACCGTGACCGAAGCCGCCGCCGAATTCGGGAT
This sequence comes from Salinispora goodfellowii, assembly GCF_059570675.1. NCBI lineage: Bacteria > Bacillati > Actinomycetota > Actinomycetes > Micromonosporales > Micromonosporaceae > Salinispora > Salinispora goodfellowii. The sequence continues at coordinate 12,145 of NZ_JCANTD010000039.1, forward strand.
GGACGAACGCCCCGCCGACCTGTTGCTGGCCGCCAGCGCGTCCCTGGGGCTGCTGGAGAGAGCCGGCGCCGGCTACCGCAACTCCGAGCTGGCCGAGCAGTTCCTGGTGGAAGGGCGGCCGTACTACTTCGGCGCCCAGGTCCGCTACTCCGACCTGCGCACCTACCTGCCCTGGCACCGCATCGGCGAGGCGCTGCGCGGTAACCGCCCACTGACCTGGGACCCGCAGCAGCAGCAGTCCATGTTCGACACCACGGACCCGAAGCTGGTTGCCGAGTTCTGGGACGCCATGTTCGCCACCTCCCGCTTCACCGCCCGTGCGCTGGCCGACGCGTACGACTTCGGCGCCCACCGCCGGCTGCTCGACGTCGGCGGCGGCGCCGGGGCCTTCCCGATCGAGCTCTGCCAGCGACTGCCGCAACTCCAGGCCACGATCCTGGACCTACCGCACGTCTGTGCCCGGGCCGAGGAGCGGATCGCCGAAGCGAGCCTGGCCGGTCGAATCAGCGCGGTCGCTGGCGACTTCCTCGCCGACCCGGCCCTGCCGGCCGGACACGACGTGATCCTACTCAGCATGATCCTGCACGACTGGGACGAAGCGACCAACCGGGCGCTACTGGCCCGATGCCACGCCGCGCTCCCCTCCGGTGGCGCGATCGTCATCTCCGAACTGCTCCTCAACGACGAGCGCACCGGACCACCGGAGGCCGCCCTGATGGGGATGAACATGCTCGTCGAAACCGAGGGCGGCAAGAACTACTCCGGCGCCGAGTACGTCACCTGGCTCGGCGACGCCGGCTTCGTGGACGCCCGGGTCGTGACCTTCGACGCGCCCGGCGCGAACGGCGCGGTCGTGGCCCGCCGGCCCTGACCTCACCACCGAGCCCAGCGCTCTCGAGATAGCGGAACGCCCGGTTGATCCTTGAGGATCAACCGGGCGTTCTCGCTGTTCACGAGCGGTGGTGGCGGGATTTGAACCCGCGGAGGGCGTAAACCCTCACACGCTTTCGAGGCGTGCTCCTTAGGCCACTCGGACACACCACCGCCGAGTAGGCTACAGGACCGCCCGAGGGAAGGCCCAACCGGTACGACGTCGGGGGTGAGCTGGCAGAATCCCTGCTATGAGTACGCACATCGGCGCAAAGCCGGGAGAGATCGCCGAGCGGGTCCTGATGCCAGGTGACCCGCTGCGGGCCAAGTGGATCGCGGAGACCTACCTTGAAGGCGCGCAGTGCTACTCGACCGTCCGCGGGATGCTCGGCTTCACCGGCCGCTGGAACGGGGTCGACGTGTCGATCCAGGGTTCCGGCATGGGCATGCCGTCCGCCTCGATCTACGCGCATGAGCTGATCAACGAGTACGGCGTCCGGTCACTGATCCGGGTCGGCTCCTGCGGCGCCCTGACCGAGGACCTCCAGCTCCGTGACGTGGTGGCGGCGATCGGTTCCGCCACCGACTCGAACATGAACCGCGTGCGTTTCGACGGGCTGATCGACTACGCGCCGGTCGCCGACTTCGGGCTACTGCGTACCTCGGTGGAGGTAGCCGAGCGGCGCGGCGTCACCATGCGGGTCGGGCCGGTCCTGGCGGCCGACGCCTTCTACACCGACCGGCCGGACCTCTACGACGCGCTCGCCGACTACGGCGTGCTGGCGGTCGAGATGGAATCGGCAGCGCTCTACACCATCGCCGCCCGGTTCAAGGCACGCGCGCTCACCATCCTGACGGTCAGCGATCACATCCGCACCGGGGAGAAGACCACCTCGCAGGAGCGGGAGCAGACGTTCAGCCAGATGGTGGAGATCGCCCTGGACACCATCATCGCCTGATCCACGGGCTCGCCCGGGACCGGGACCGGGACGGACCGCCCGTCGGCGCTACCGGAAGAAGGCGCGTAGGACCGCCGCCGTCTCCGCTTCCAGGACACCGCCGTAGACCTCGGGGCGGTGGTTCAGTCGGCGGTCGCGCAGCACGTCCCAGAGCGAGCCGGCCGCGCCGGTCTTCGGCTCCCACGCTCCGAACACCACCGTGGAAACCCGGGCCAGCACCAGCGCCCCGGCGCACATCGTGCACGGCTCCAGGGTTACCACCAGGATGCACCCGTCGAGCCGCCAGCGGCCGAGCCGACCAGCTGCCCGGCGTAGCGCCAGCACCTCGGCGTGCGCGGTCGGGTCCCCGGTCAGCTCCCGCTCGTTGCGGGCAGTGGCCAGCTCGGCCCCGTCCGGGCCGAGGAGCACCGCACCGACCGGAATGTCGTCAGCGGCGGCGGGGGCCGGAATGCCGTCCGCGGCAGTGACCGTAGTCGCCGCCCCGGCGACCGCGACTGCCAACGCCCGGCGCATCCACTCTTCGTGGCGCTGCCGGCGGCCGGCACCCCCCAGGCCGACCTCGCGCGCACGCGCGCCCGCGCTCCCGCCGACGGGCCCGCTCACGGAGGCGGGCTCACACCTCACGCAGTTCCTCGACCTCGTCGGCGCAGCCCAACACCGTGCACGCCTCGGTGGTGACATCAGCCGGCAGCATCCCCTCGTGCCCGCAGAGCGCGATCAGCTTCGTCCCGGACACCCCCAGGTCGGCGAGGAGGTCCGCGTCCCCGACCGGGTCCGCCTCCGGGTCCGCGGCGGGCTGTTCGCTCTCCGGGTTACCGGCGGCGGCGCGGGGTTCCTCGATCTCGTCCAACGCCGGCACCGACGCCTTGAGCTCCCCGACCAGCAGCGCGCCCAGCTGGGTCTCCTCGGCGTACGCCGAATCCGAGCCGAAGACCCGCAGGTCCTCACCCTCATCGAGCCGCAGGATCACCAGGTACTCGTCCTCGGCCTCGACGAAGAGCAGCGACAGGTCGGCGCCGGGGTCAACGTCGCGCAACCGGTCGGCAACCCCGTCCACGTCAACGGCACCGCGGAGGTTCACCTCGGCGGCGGTCCAGCCGCTCTCGTCCCGCACCACGGCCGCAGCAAAGTACGACACGGTTCCCCCCAAAACTTCCTCGGCGTAGCCCGAATCCTCGGACCGTCCGCACCCGGCGATACGAGGCCACCAGCCCCACCTGCCGCTCACCCGGCGATGCCCGGACGGTCTACGCGTGCACGTTAGCCCGTGGGGTCGCCGGACGAACGGCCAACGCCCCGACGGGTGGCCAAGCTACCTACCAGAGGGGCCAGTCTCCGCTGACCATCCAGCGGCTCGCAACGACCGCCGCCGCGATGCTCCACCCGCCACCGACGACGATCGCGACCCCGGTGGCAACTCCACGATCGCCGTGTCGCACCAACAGCAGGGCCGCCAGCCAGGCGACGCCACCAGCGAACACCGTCCACCAGGCGAATCCGCGCACGCTGGTGCCGAGCAGCCCAAAGAGCAGCAGCCAGGTCATGGCGACGACGCCACCGAGGACTACCGCGGCCCCGTGGACGGGATGGGGTTCACGGTAGGTGGGCCGCGCTGGCGGCCCGGCGGGGAAGAGCCCCGACGGGTTTCGCGGGCGGCCCCCGTCGTACGGGTCGGTCACGCTCGCCTCCTCCCCGGTTTTACCTTCCCACCGTACTGGTCTGTCAGGATGGCCGGATGCCTGCGCCGTTGACCGAACGCCGCTCGGCGTATCCCCTGCTGCTTCTGCTCGCCGCGGTGCTCACCGCGAGCTGCGCGACGACCCGTCCCGGGGTGGACACCGGCACGGCCAGTCGCCCGGGCACCATGGCCCCCACCTCCGCGGCCAGCTCGACGCCAACGGCGACAGCGGCTCCGCCGGACGCGGCGGCGCCCTCACCGCAGACGCGGCCCGCCGAGGTCCGGCACGTCTTCCCGGTACGGGCCGGTAACGCCGCCTACCATCCGACCCACTCGGTGTATCCCGCCACGGACATCTTCGCCGACTGCGGTGCGCCGGTGGTGGCGGTGACGGACGGTTCGGTGCTGGAGGTGAGCCGGGTGGACCGCTTCGACCCGGGCGGCCCCCGCGGTCCGTTCAACGGCGGCCTGTCGGTGGCGGTGCTGGGCGAGGACGGGGTGCGCTACTACGGCTCGCACCTGACCGAGGTCGCGGCGGGCCTCGATCCGGGCGTACGCGTCGTTGCTGGGCAGCAACTCGGCACCGTCGGCCGGACCGGCAACGCGAACAACGTGTGTCATCTGCACTTCGGCATCTCACCGCCGTGCCCAGGAAAGGACGGCTGGTGGATCCGGCGGGGGGTGGTGTGGCCGGCGCCCTACCTGGACGCGTGGCGCCGTGGGGTGAACCGGTCGCCCGCCGTGGAGGTGACGGACTGGCAGCGCCGACACGGCTGCCCGAAGGAGCCGTGAGTGTCCCGGCCGCAGCCGCTAGGTTGCAGGAATGACCGCCCGGGATCCCATCGCTGACCTACGCCGGATAGCTTTCCTGCTGGAACGGGCCAACGAGGCCACCTATCGGGTGCGCGCGTTCCGGTCGGCGGCGAAGGCGGTGGCCGCCCTGCCGACCACGGAGGTCGCCGAGCTGGCTCGGGCCGGCAAGCTCACCGACCTGTCCGGGGTGGGCGCGGTCACCGCCCGCTGCGTGGCCGAGTCACTGGCGGGCGAGGAGCCGGTCTACCTGCGTCGGCTGGCGGCGACCGAGGGCACCGACCTGGACGCTGAGGCGGCAGCGTTACGGACAGCCTTACGGGGCGACTGCCACACCCATTCGGACTGGTCCGACGGCGGCTCCTCGATCGAGGAGATGGCGTTGGCCGCGGTCGAGCTGGGCCATGAGTACCTGGTGCTCACCGACCACTCGCCGCGACTGAAGGTGGCGCGCGGGCTGACCGCCGACCGGCTGCGCCGCCAACTGGAGCAGGTGGCGTGGCTGAATGAGGCGTTACCGCCAGGGTTCCGGATCCTCACCGGCATTGAGGTGGACATCCTCGCCGACGGCACGCTGGACCAGGACGAGGAGCTGCTCGCCCAACTCGACGTGGTGGTGGGCTCGGTACACAGCAACCTCTCCGACGAGCGGGGGCGGATGACTCGTCGGATGCTCACCGCGATCGCGAACCCGCACCTGGACATCCTCGGGCACTGCACCGGCCGGATGGTCTCCAGCCGACCGGCGGGTGTGACCGGGCCGGGCGACCGGGGGCACCGGCGGCGCACCCGGGGGGAGAGCGACTTCGACGCGGACGCCGTCTTCGCGGCCTGCGCGGAGCGGGGCGTCGCAGTGGAGATCAACTCCCGGCCGGAGCGGCAGGACCCGCCGAAACGGCTGATTCGGCAGGCACTGGAGGCCGGCTGCCGGTTCGCGATCGATACCGACGCGCACGCCCCAGGTCAGCTCGACTGGCAACGGTTCGGCTGCGAACGCGCCGCCCGCTGTGGCGTCCCCGCCGACCGGGTGGTCAACACCTGGCCGGCGCAGCGGCTGGTGGCGTGGGCCGCAAGCCGCTCCTGACCGACGGCGGGCCGGTGCTCCCGCCGCCGAGGTCTAGGTGCCGGCTGCGGCGGCCGAGGTTCCCGCCGCCGCGGCCGGTTGCGCGGCGGCGCGTGCTCGGCGGCGGGGGCCGATCAGCCCCTGGGCAACGGCGACACCGAGTAGGACCGCCACCGCACCGACCGGTTGGTGCCAGGTCAGCCGCTCGTCGAGCACCAGCGCACCGGCCAGCACCGCGAAGACCGGGAGCACGTAGGTCACCGTCGCCGCGGTACTCGCACCGGCGACCCGGATGTTGCGGAAGTGAATCAGGAAGACCAGTCCGGTACCGAGTACGCCGAGCGCGACCATGCTGGCCAGGACCGAGCCGGAGAGAGCGGTCGGCAGCGGCGGGGCACCCGCCACGAACGGGGTGACGACGGTGAGCAGCGCCAGCGCCATCAACAGCTGCGCCGCCGACAGGGCCAGCCCGGAGTGGGAGCGGCCCGCGACGAACTTCTTCTGGTACGGGATGGTCACCCCGTAGCAGGCCGCCGCGCCGAAGCACATCTCGCGGGGCAGCCGGTCGCGCAGCACCGCGAGCAGGATCAGCAGCGTTGCCGCGCCGGCGCCGACCCGGTAGAGGGTCAGGTGCACCGGGTGCAGCTCCCGCACCCCGATCTTGATGAACAGAAAGCTGGAACCCCAGATCGCGGCCAACGCGAGGTACCCGGGCAGCCAGCTCCGCAGTACAGCCCGGTCAGGGGCGGACTCGACTGTCACCCCTGACACTCTGCCCGCCGTGGGCAGGAAAGTCTGGTGATTTTCCGACGCCGTGTTGGCTGTCACAGGAGCCTGCCAGCCAGTAACCACAGGGCTCGGGAGCAACCCCGGATCCGGCGAACTCACGGCGCAGCCCGACTTCACGATCACGTAGGGTCGAGCTCGTGGGACGAATCGACGATATTGCGAACCGGTACGTAGCGGAGTGGGCCGCGCTGAGTCCGACCGGCGCCACCTACGTCGGCATCACCGGCCACGACAACCGCCTCGATGACCTCTCGCCGGACGGCTACACCGCCCGTGCCGACCTGAATCGCCGAGCCCTCACCGACCTCGACGGCGTGGAGCCTCAGTCGCTGCCGGAGCAGACCGCGAAGGAGGCCATGCAGGAGCGGCTCGGCCTGGAGCTCGCCCGCTACGCGGCGGGAGAGGTCGGCCGGGGAGTCAACGTCATCACCAGCGGGCTGCACGAGCTCCGCTCCGTGTTCGACCTGATGCCGACCGACGGCGAGGAGGCACAGGCCAACATCGCCGCGCGGCTCAACCACTTCGCCGGAGCACTCGACCAGTACCAGACCACGCTGCGCGAGGCGGCTGCGGCCGGCCATTGCAGCGCGCGAGCCCAGCTGCTCGAGGTGGCCAAACAGTGTGACACCTGGGTGGACCCGGACGGGGACAACTTCTTCCACGGGCTGGTCGAACGGCTGGGCGCGGGTGGCGCACTCGGTGCCGAACTGCGCCGGGGCGCCACGACCGCCACTGCGGCGACCGTCGAGTTCGGCCGCTTCCTCCGGACCGAACTGGCCCCGCGGGGCAGGGCGAAACAGGCCGCCGGCCGGGAGCACTACGAGCTGGCCTCGCAGTACTTTCTCGGTGCCCGGGTTGACCTGGACGAGACGTACGCCTGGGGGTTTGCGGAGCTGGCCCGACTGGAGACGGAGATGCGAGGGGTCGCCGCGCGGATCGTCGGCCCCGGCGCCACCGTCGACGAGGCGGTGGCCGCGCTGGACGCGGACCCGGCGCGGACCATCCGGGGCAAGGAGGCGTTCCGGGGCTGGATGCAGGACCTGGCCGACAGGGCGGTCAGCGAGCTGCACGGCACTCACTTCGACATCCCGGAACAGGTCCACCAGATCGAGTGTTGCCTGGCACCGACGAGTGACGGCGCGATCTACTACACCGGCCCGAGCGAGGACTTCTCCCGGCCCGGCCGGATGTGGTGGGCGGTGCCGCAGGGCATCGACGACTTCTCCACCTGGCGCGAGGTCACCACCGTCTACCACGAGGGCGTCCCGGGCCACCATCTTCAGGTTGCCCAGACGGTGCTCCGGGCAGAGACCCTCAACCGTTGGCAGCGGCTGCTCTGCTGGGTTTCCGGGCACGGTGAGGGGTGGGCCCTCTACGCCGAGCGGCTGATGGACGAGCTGGGCTACCTCGGGGACCCGGGCGAGCGGCTGGGCATGCTCGACGGCCAGGCGCTCCGCGCCGCCCGGGTGATCGTCGACATCGGCATGCACCTGGAGTTGACGATCCCGGTCGACAACCCGTTCGGCTTCCATCCGGGTGAGCGCTGGACGCCGGAGTTGGGCTGGGAGTTCATGCGGGCGCACTGCCGGGTACCGGATGCGGTCCTGCGATTCGAGCTGAACCGCTACCTGGGCTGGCCCGGGCAGGCACCGTCCTACAAGGTTGGTGAGCGAATCTGGCTGCAGGCTCGGGCCGACGCCGAGGCTCGCAAGGGGGCGGAGTTCGACCTCCGGGAGTTCCACCGGCAGGCACTCGACCTGGGTTCGCTCGGCCTGGACCCGCTACGTCGGGCGCTCGCCCGGATCTGAGGGCGGACGTTGCCCGCACCGATCCGGGGGCAGGAGCCCGGGTAGGGGCGGGCACGACCCGCCCCTACCCCCGGGGTCAACCATCCACGCCACTAACTCGGATCCTGATCCACTTTGGTGGCTGCCGGACCGGCGGCGGAGTGCCGACCTGCGGCGCCCCCGGCCGAGAAGAACAGCCAGAGGCCGACGGCCAGGGCGATCAGGCCGAGGACCGCCGCGGCGGCCGGGGCCCAGAGCTTGACCAGACTGATCTGGAGCCGGTTCGTCTTAACCGACTCGACGGTGCTGCTGATGGTGTCTTCCGTGTAGTTGAAGTCAGCATCGAGCAGTACGGTGGTGGGCCCGACGTCCGGACGCAGCTCCTTGCGCGGCTGGTCCCGCGCGTCGATCCAGACGCCGGTTACCGGGTCGACCCAGTACGTCCGGGTGTTGCGGTAGATGACCTTGCCGGTGGTGGCCTCCGGGGCAAAGGCACCCAGCAGCACCTGCAGGCTCTCCTCCGGGGTGTACAGCTCCTGCTCTTCGATCCGCTGCTCGTAGCGGTACACCTCGATGCCCTCGACGGTCTCGGTGCCGACGAAGGCCACCGGGAACGTCTTCTTGAGATCGCGGTCGAAGAGCGGATAGTCCTTCTTCTCCGCACCGAACGGGAACTTGTAGGTCAGCCCCGAGTATTCGACGTTGCCCTGCGGGGTCCCGTCGCTGTCGTCCTGCTTGAGCCACTGATCTTCCCAGGGGGCGGCGGTGCCGGAGACCCGGTAGAGGGCCAGTTGCGTGCTGTACGCGGTGATATCCCGGTCATTGTCGGTCCGCCGCACCGTTTGGTAGACGTCCCAGATGACCGCGTCGCCCCTGAGCGCCTTCGGCAGCTCGTCCTTGGTGAGACCGGGTTGGGGAAGAACCTCAATGGTGGATCGTAGATCCGCCCGTGGGACCTCGATCGTGACCGTTTCCGCCTCGCCCGTGATCTGCAAGAACTGGGCGTTCTTCGCCTCTGCGACCGACGTCATCGGCTCCAGGTCGTAGGGGAGCTTGGTTACGGCGGGGGCGACGTAGAGCGGCAGCCCGACCGCGAGGACCAGCAACAAGATGCCGAGCCCGAAGAGCGCGGCACTTACCCGAAGCTTCACTCATCCTCCTTTGATGCCTGCCGCCCCAACGGCCTGTCGCCCGGGGCAATCGATCCATAACATGGCGGGAGGTTACTCCTCAGTCAACATTAAAGCGAACCCCCTGGATGTCCAGATGTCCGCAACCGTTACCCCGAACCCGCCCCATCCTTCGATCACCGGCCGCCTACCAGCCCTGGATGCGCTCCGCGCGATCGGCTCGGTAGCCGTCGTCGCCCACCACGTCGGGTTCCAGACGGGCGTGAGCATGAACAGCCAGTGGGGCACCTGGTTGGCGCGGATGGACGTCGGTGTCGCCATCTTCTTCGTCCTCTCCGGATTCCTACTCTTCCGACCCTGGGCACTGAACGCCGCCGTCAAGCTCCCCCGGCCCAGCGTTCGCCGGTACTTCTGGCGCCGCGCCCTGCGAATCCTGCCGGCCTACTGGCTGACGGTGCTGGTCTGCCTGATCGTGCTGCCGCAGAACCAGCCCGCCTCGGCTGGTGACTGGATCCGCCACCTGACCTTCACGCAGATCTATCAGCCCAATCAGCTCCGCGCTGGCCTCAGCCAGACCTGGAGCCTCGCCACCGAGGTCGTGTTCTACCTGGTCCTACCGCTAGTCGCGGTGCTGGCCGTGGGCCGGGCCTGGCGCCCGGTCCGCACCCTGGTGCTCGCCGGCGGCGGTGTCCTGCTGACGGCCGGGTGGCTCACCCTGATGGGGCTTGGCATCGTTGACACCGCCTTCCAGACCACGTGGCTGCCCTCGTACGCGGCCTGGTTCTGCGGCGGCATGGTCCTGGCGGTGGCACATGCGGCCCTCCGAAGCGGGACGGGCCCGGCCGCTCTGCGCATCCTCGACGACCTCGCCGCGGCGCCAGCCGCCTGCTGGGCCGCGGCCGCGGGCCTGCTGGCGATCGCGACGACACCCACCGCCGGTCCGCTGGACCTCACCGAGCCGACCGCCGCGGAGTTCGCCGTGAAGCTCACCCTCTATCTCGCGGTCGGCATCCTGATCATGATTCCGGTGGCGTTCGGCGAACGGAGGACCCGGGTACACAAGGCATTCGGCAGCGCCTCCGTCCGCTGGCTCGGCCTCGTCTCGTACGGGTTGTTCCTCTGGCATCCGCTGGTGATCGAAACGATCTACCTCGTGGCAGACCGTCCACTGTTTACCGGGGGATTCCTCGAGACCTTCAGCCTGACGATGGCGGGTGGGTTGGTGTTGGCGGCGGCGAGCTACTACGGCGTCGAACGCCCGGCCCAGACGCTCGGTGACCGCCGCCGCCCTCGACCGACCACCCCTCAACCCGAGAGTAGAGCGCCGACAGCCAATCCATCACATTGACCCCGATAGTACACCTAGGCATTGCCTAGACGGCCCTCGAGCTTTAGTGTGGCGCTAACTACTCGAGAGTAGGGATCACGTGGAGCACTTTTCCGCCACCGCCGGACATGTGCTGTTCCTCAACTGGCGGGACACCCGGAACCCCGAAGGCGGTGGATCCGAGGTATACGTTGAGCGGATTGCCGCAGAGCTGGTAGCCCGCGGCTTCCGGGTCACGCTGTTCTGCGCCGCACATCGTCAAGGCATCCCCGACGAGGTCAACGAGGATGGGATTCGGCTGGTCAGACGGGGTGGACGCCACACCGTTTACCTGTGGGCCGCCGTCTGCTATCTCGCCGGCGCCCTCGGCATCGGCCCCCTGTCCCGCCGACACGGCGGCCGACCGGACGCGCTCGTGGATGTCTGCAACGGCCTGCCATTCATGACCCCACTATGGGCTCGTCGACCGATCGTCAAGCTCATCCACCACATTCACCGGGAGCAATGGGGGGTGGTACTTCCGGCATGGGCAGCTCGGTTCGGCTGGTGGGTGGAGTCATCCTTCGCCATATTTGTCTACCGGCGCTACCACCACATCACCGTCTCCGACGCCACCCGTCAGGAGCTGATCCAGCTCGGCGTACCCGCGGAACAGATTTCCGTGGTACACAACGGCACCCCGGCGCTCCCGCCCACCGACGGGGAACGCGCAGCCTCCCCGCTGCTCGTCACGCTCAACCGGCTGGTCCCGCACAAGCGCGTCGAGGTGGCGTTGCAAGCGGTCGCCACCCTCGCCGATGAGCTGCCGCAGCTGCGGCTGGTCGTCGCCGGCCAGGGCTGGTGGGAGGGGCAGCTCCGCGAGGTCGCCAACGACCTGGGCATCACCGACCGGGTGGAGTTCCGGGGATACGTGACGGAGGAGGAGAAAGCGGCTCTCCTCGCCTCGGCCTGGGTGGCACTTACCCCGTCCCTGAAGGAAGGGTGGGGTCTGACCATCGTGGAAGCGGGATCGGCGGGCACTCCGACGGTCGCGTTCCGCAGCGCGGGCGGCGTGGGCGAGGCGGTGGTGGACGGCCACACGGGGCTTCTCGCCGAGGACGTTGACGACTACGTGGCAAAGGTGCGGACCCTCCTGCAGGACCACGAGCTACGGCAACAGCTGGGTACGGCGGCCCGGGAGCACGCGGCGACCTTTACCTGGCCGGCGGCCGGAAGCCGGTTCGCTGCTCTACTGGAGAGCGCGGAGTCGCCCCGCCAGACACGTTCACGGGGCGCCCCGTCCTACCTGCTGCCGTAGATCGCGGGTGCGTAGGGGTCCGGCTCGTTGGCCTGCTTGGCCTTCTCGATGAGCTCTTCCGCCTTGGCGACCGCCTCCTCCTCGGTGGCGGTCGTAGCGGCTGCCAGCCCACCGAGAGACAGGATCCCGAGCACCGCCGCCACCAGGCCGGTGACGACCAGGGTCAGTGCTTTACGCATGTCAATCCTCCAATATTTCTACCTCGGAGCGGAGGTTACCACGCAGTAGCCCACCGGCGTACCGCCGAAACAGGGCAGCGATGACCACCACGACGGCAACAGCCAGTGCCACCACCACCGCCCACCGAGCCGGGGCGGCCAGCACCGGGCTCGGCGATACAGCTAGGTTGCGATACAGGGCCAGGAACTCCCCCTGGTGCACGGGTTCGAGGCCGGCGAGGGTAGCCGGATCCACCTGGTCCGCGCGGTGTTGCTGGACCAACACCCAGCGCACCCCCGTCTCCGCCGCCGGCCGTCCCGCCCCGATCAGCTGCCGGATCTCCTGCAGACGCGGGTTTTCACCGATCACCGCGACGTCGCCGACTCGGAGCGTGTCGTCGATCAGGACCGTCGCCGGTAGGTAGCGCGGGGCCGGGTCCAGAACGGTCCGCCCACCATTCCACGGGTACGCGCGGTAGCCGCTCAACGGCAGCACCAAGACCTCCCCACCGGGGTCGGCGGCCAGTCGCCCCGCCACCACCGGCCAGTCCACCGGATAACTGACCGGCCACAGCCGACCCGCGCCGCCGAACGCGAGATCCGGCATGGCCGCGACCGGCAGGAGCAGCACGCCACCCAGCACCACCCCCGCCACCTCCCGGTCCGTCCGCTCCACCCGGGTCACGAGCCGTTCGGCGCCCAGCGCCACGCACACCACCAGCAGCAACGCGTACGGCGCCAGGAACTTCTGCCCGTCGCGAAGCAGCCCGGCCCCCGGTAGCTGCGCCACCGCCCACCGCAGTACATCAGCGGTCCCCGGCGCCGTACCCAGCGCGGCGAGCAGGAAACCGGCCCCCGCCAGCACCAACAGCCGGGCTGAGACGCCCGGCGGCATCCGCCGCCGCAGCAGGCCAAACCCCGCGCCGGCCAGCGCCAGTAGCGCCAGGGTCACCAGCGGCACCAGGGGCAGTGCTCGGCTCGCCGGAGTGGCCTGAGCGCTCCAGATGCCCCCGGTGCCCGCGAGCGCCGCCAGCGGACCCGCCCAGTTCTCGCCCCGGGGCGCGAAGGCGGCCACTCCCGCCGGGTCGGAGGTTCCGCCCGCGGCGGTGACCAGGGCAGCGGTCACCCACGGGGCATTGAGTAGGGCGACCCCCGCCACCGCGATCGTCGATCCCCGCCAACGTCCCCGCTGCGGTGTGAGCAGTGACACCACACCGAACGCGATCAGGCCACCGGTCGGGGTTATCGCAGCCGGCGCGGCGGCGAGTAGCACGCGGGGCACCGCGCCGGCCCGCCCGGCCCGCAACTCCAACCCCGCCCGCACCAGCCACGGCAGGGCGGCGTAGCAGACCAGCAGGCCCCACTGCCCGATCAACAACCGCTCGGCCAGGTACGGTGTCCAGGCGTAGCCGACCGCGGCGAGCAGCCGAACCCCGATCCGTTCGGTCGGCACCAGGCGGGCGGCACCGACCGCGGCCAGCAGGACTGCCCCGCCCAACGCGATCCGCTGCACCACCCAGCCCGGGACAAGCTGGGTGAGCACCGAGACCACGGCGTCCATCGGCACCGCCCGCGGCAGGCCCTGCGCTGGCGCCACGAGGTCCCAGGTCAGCGGCTGCCGGGGCACGAACACCATGTCGTAGCGCAACGCGTAGCCCGGTGCTGCCAGTGGGGCGAGCACTATCGCCGTCACCACCGCCGCGACGGCGTACAGCAGGAGCCGATCCCGCACCACCCGGGCCCGTGCGGCTGGTCGGTCACCCACTCACGACGCCGGCACCACCCGCCCGACAGTGATCAACCTCGTGCAGAGGGAGATGTCCGGAGTGTTGATGGTGACCTCGATGGCGTCTCCCGCACCGGGCAACGGGAAGAACAGCTGGTTCAATCCACTCCGCACCGAGATCTCCCGGGTGGCCTCGCCCAGGCGCAGGGTCACGGTCGCATCACCAGAGCTCAGATAGCCGAACTCCACCACGTACGGCCACTCCTCGACCGGCACTTCCAACGGAATCCGGGTCGTTCGCCCGCTTTCCACCAGGTGCCCGCAGTCGGGCACCTGGCCCGGCAGAACCTTAACTCCGTCGATCCGGACCGGACGGATTCGACCCTCCGCGTCGAAGGTCACCGGCAGCTCGGCCACCTCGACGAATTCCGGCCGGCGCTCCGCCGGCCGGAAGAAGTGCGACTGAAGGTTGTCCGGCCAGAAGTAGCCGGCAACGACCTGGTCGGGAACGATCGTATCCAGGAAGACGGTGTCCGCTGGCGCGGCGGCAAGCTCGGCCTGCGTCGTGGCGAGGTATTCCCGGCCATGTTTGGTGCTCCAGTTCTCCCCGAACTGAACGGTGCTCCACACCGTACCGAGCCCGACCGCGACCAGGACAGCGATCGCAACCCGACCGAGCGCGATGGAGTCGAATGCCCACGGCCCCTTTGGTAGCGGTTCGGGGACGTACCGGTCCTTCTCGCCGTCGTCGCGGAGCCCGAACAAGGCTACCCCGATGCAGACCGCGGCTACCGGAACCGCGTCAGCCACGAAGCGGGGGACCGTACCCACTATCGGACCGAGCACGCCACCGAGGCGGGTCACCGCGAAGAGTGCCGCGACCAGGCCGAGGTAGCAGGCCAGCAGCAGCCAGGCCCGCGCCGCCGACCGGCGCCGGCGGACCGTCACCACGACCAGTGTCGCCAGCACCAGCCACGACAGCGACATCGCGACCGGATAGGGATCCACCAACGGCGGCCCATCACCGGCGTACACCCAACGCCACGGCCCCCCGAGCAGGCCCGGCACGACAGTCGCACCGACCAGGTCGCCGAGGAAGGTAAAAGCCTGACCGGGCGAGGTCAGCTGGTCCAGCGCACGAGCCGGTCGGGTCAGGTAGAACGCCAGGTAGGCGCCGGAGAGCGCGGTGAGCAACAGCCAGACCGGCCAGTGCCGACGCACCGCCGTGACTAGGCTTCGCCACGGCGGGCCGTCGGTAAACAAGAAGATAGTCAGCAGGAACAACAGCGGCGCTATCAACAGCGCCTTCGGGTCGAACAGCAGGCCGAACAGCAGCCACAGGGCGACCATCGCGAGATACCTGCGACGGCCGCTGCGCACATACCGGACCTGCGCCCGCATCGCCAGGACCAGGGCGAGCTGCACGGGCAACAGGAGCAGCCCGACCAGCCACAGCGACGACACCTCCAGCGTCAGCGGGCTGAACAGGAAGAGGGCCAACGGGATGAGCAGGCCCCAGCCCGGCCGCAGCAGGTCGCGCAGCAACCGATAGACGGCGACGCCCACGGCCGCCTGCCCCACTGCCAGCATCAGCACCCAGGGCCAGCTGGCGAAGCCGGCCAGCCGCACCATCAGCCATGCTGTCAACAGGCCACCAGGCATCAGGTGGTTGTTGAAGGTTCGTAGCAGGAAGTCCGCGTCCAACCGGGCGTCAAGAGCCTGGGCGGCGATGACAAACTCGTCCTGGGAGAACCAGCCACGCGTGGCGAGGCCGGCCCGCCAGGCAACCGACACCACGATGAGGGCTACTGCCACCGCTCCGACCTGGTCCAGACGAACCTGCAGCACGAACGCTCTCGGCTGGTCGGACACGGGGACAGCGGGTTCTGCAGGTGCCGCAGCCCCAGCCTCTGGCATTGACATGCTTGGCAGCCTGCCACACGCTTACACGCCGTGGGGGGTGGCCGTCCATCCACATTCGCCACGCCATTCGTTGATGCCACCCCGCTCATCCCCGGTCCCGGCTACGTCGCTCGACCGTCGTCGGATGCCGGTACCCGTACCACCGGCGGAACAGGAGCGACATGCGTGCAGAGGTGACCAGTGGCGCCGGCACACGGCCGAATCGAGCCCGACGGCTGGACCAGAGATTCCGGCACCTCGCCATCTGCGTCGTCCTCACTGCCCTCGCCTTCCAGCAGGCACCCGGGCTGATCGTCCCCGACACCAAGGTCGACCTGAACGTCAATCCCGCCGGGTGGCTACTCCGCTCGTTGCACCTCTGGGACCCCACCGGCACCTTCGGCCAACTGCAGAACCAGGCCTACGGGTATATCTGGCCAATGGGCCCGTTCTTCCTGGTGGGCTCGGAGCTCGGCCTGGCACCGTGGGTGATCCAACGGTTGTGGTGGGCGCTGCTCTTCTGCGTCGCCTATCTGGGTGTGGTGCGGCTGGCCGGCAGCCTCGGCATCGGCTCACCCGCCGGACGCATGATCGCTGGTATCGCCTTCGCCCTGTCACCCCGGATCCTCACCCAGCTCGGCTGGTCCTCGGTCGAATCCTGGCCCAGCGCGGTGGCGCCGTGGGTACTGATCCCCCTGGTCGGCCTCGCCCGAGGTACGCCCCTACGTCGGGCGGTCGCGGGGTCGGCACTCGCCGTGGCCTGCGCGGGCGGGGTCAATGCGACCGCCGTCTTCGCGGTGGTGCCGCTCGCTCTGCTCTGGCTCACCGCGCTGGCACCAATCCGCCGCCGGATCACCGCAATCGCCGCCTGGTGCGGTGCGGTCGCCCTGGCCACCGTCTGGTGGCTGGTTCCACTGCTCATTCTCGGGCGGTACAGCCCGCCGTTTCTCGACTACATCGAAACCGCCCAGAGCACCACCAGCGTGACCGACGCCGTGACGACGCTCCGCGGCGCCTCCTACTGGGTGGCGTACCTGGCCTCCCCGGTCGAGCAGGCCATCCCCGGCGGCGCCCGGTTGGCCACCGAGCTTGGGCTGATTCTCGCCACGCTCGCCGTCGCCGCCCTGGGTGTACTGGGGCTTTCCCGGCGCGGGATGCCGCACCGCCGCTTCCTCATCACCGGCCTGATGCTCGGCGCCGCGATGGTCGGGCTGGGACACGCCAGCGATCTCCCCAATATCCTCACCGGAGGACAGCAACAGTTCCTCGACGGGGTGGGCGCACCACTGCGGAACACCCACAAGTTCGACGTCCTGCTCCGGCTACCACTGGTACTCGGATTGGCCCACCTGGTTGGCCTGGTCGGGCAGGCAGCCCGTACCGCGCCCGCCGCACGACGCCGGCCGGCTGTCGCGCGAGCCTGGATCACCACCGGCGTGACCATGACGGCGGTCGCGGCGGTCGCCAGCCCGGCGATCGTCGGCGGACTCGCCACTCCGGGAAGCGCGCGGGAAGTACCCCGATACTGGCAGGACGCCGCCGACTGGCTGGACGCGAACACCGGTCCGGGACGGACGCTCGTCGTCCCCGGAGCCCGCCGCCCCGCCTACGACTGGGGCAGCACCACCGACGAGATCGTCCAACCGCTGCTGGAGAGCGGCTGGGCGGTACGCAACTCGATCCCCTTCACCCCGCCCACCACTATCCGACTCCTGGACGCGATCGAAGCCACGCTCAGCTCCGGCGCCGGCTCGGCGGGCCTCGCCGACCTCCTCGCCCGCTCCGGGATCAGCCATGTCCTGTTCCGCGCCGACCTCGACCACGGTCGCTCCGACACGACCCGCCCCGCCGTGGTTCGCCAGGCCCTGCAGCGCTCACCGGGGCTGACCCGGGTCGCCACCTTCGGCCCGGTCCGGGGTGGTCCGGAGGCGGTGGACGAGCGGCACGACCAGGGGCTCGATGTGCCCGGACGGGCGCTCGAGGTCTACCAGGTCAACCGCCGGGTGGAGCCGGTCGTCGCCTACGACCGGAGGGATGTCGCGACCGTCGTCGGTGGCCCGGAGTCCCTGCTCGACCTCGCTGCGGCGGGCCTGTTGAGCCCCGCCCCCACGGTCCTGGCCGGCGACGCGGAAGCCGGCGACGCGGATACCGGCGACGGCTACGGTCCGGTCGCGATGACCGATGGACTCCGGCGCCGCGAGGTCTCCTTCGGTCGGTCCCAGGACAACGCCTCGCACACCCGTACCGCCGACGAGCCCCTCGCGCCGTCGATCCCCGCGCACGACTACCTGCCCGAGTGGGCCCCGGACTGGTACACAGTGGCCGAGTTCGAGGGCATCAGCGCGATCCGCGCCGCCACGGCACGCTCACAGGTCGACATTCCGGGCGGGAACCGCTCCGAGCATCAGCCGTACGCGGCCGTGGACGGTGACCCGACGACCTCCTGGCAGTCCGCTCCGCACCACCGCGGCGATCGACAGTGGATAGAAATAACGTTGGACAACCCGACCAACGTCACCAGGGTAGAGCTCAGCTTCGACCTGACGGCGGACGTCGTGCCCACCGCGGTGACCGTCACCGCCGGGTACGAGAGCCAGACCGTGGAGAGCTTCGGCGATCGAATGATCTTCGACCTGGACGGCGTCCACGCCACCCGACGCGTCCACATCGCCATCGACGACACCTTCGCCCTCCGCCCGCTCGGTGTCGGGGTGGTGGGGATATCCGAAATCAGCATTCCCGGCATCGAGACCAGTCGGACCCTCCGGCTACCGGAAGCACCCGCCACCGACCACCCACCGGCCGTCGTCGTCTCCGCGGATCCCCGTACGCCCGCCTGCTTCCAGGTGGACGGGAAGCCGCACTGTTCCACCAACGCGATCCGCGGCTCGGAGGATGGGCGCACGATCGACCGTACGCTCACCCTGCCCACCGCCGGGGCCTACGACCCGCAGCTGTGGGCCCGTCCGTTGGACGGCTCCGCCCTGCACGCAGTCCTGGACGAGGCGGTGACCGACGCACAGGCACTGGGCCTGGCACCCGAGGTGAGCGCCTCGTCAACCGGCGTCCCACACCCAACCCGCCGCCCCGGCGCGGTGTGGGACGGGGATCCGGCCACCAGCTGGTCACCGGCGATCAGCGATGACGCCCCGATCCTGCGCCTCACCTGGCTGAAGCCCCAAAAGATCAGCGGCCTCCGGTTCGCCGTCGACCCGGCCGTCGCCGCCACCCGGCTCGGCAGCGTACGGGTGATCGCCGACGACGGCATCCGCGGCGGCCTGCTCAGCGAGGACGGAGTGCTGACCCTGGATCCGCCGGCCCGCACCAGCGAGCTCACCATCCAGTTCCTCGACCGGCCCACCCTCACCAGCATCGACCCGTACGGATTTCGGTTGCCCGAGCCGCTGCCGATCGCGGTCGGCGAGCTCACGGTGCTTCCGGGCGCCCCCTCCAGCCCGGTAGACTTGGACACACCGTTGACGCTGGGCTGCGGCTCCGGTCCAACGCTGACGGTCGGCGAAGAGACCGTGACCACCGCCCTACGCGGCACGATTCGGGACCTCCTGGAATTGCGGGAGGTGCCGGCCGAGCCGTGCGGCACCGACACCGAGTTACCGCTCGACGCCGCCGAACACCGTCTCGTCGCCGGCCCCAGCCAGTTCGCCACGCCCACCCGGGTCGCTCTCGTACCGCAGCAGCCCACGGACGTGATAGGCCCGAGCGCCCTCGAGGTCACCGCATGGGATGCGACCGAGCGGCGGGTACAGGTCGCCGGACACGCCGGCGAACGGGTACTCGCGGTGCGGGAGAACACCAACCGGGGCTGGCAGGCCACGCTCGCCGGCGAGCCACTGCGCCCCATGGTCGTTGACGGCTGGCAGCAGGGCTGGGTGCTACCCGCCGGCGCGGCGGGCGAGGTTGTCCTCCGCTTCACCCCGGACCGCCCGTACCAGGTGGCGCTCCTGACCGGAGGCGTCCTACTCCTGGGCGTCGCGCTCCTCGCGCTGCTCCCCGAACGCCGCGGCAGCAGCCCGGACCGGCCGACCCGGCGACCACGACGCCGGGCCCCCCGCTCCCTGCCCCTACTGGCGGTCGGCGCGACCGCCCTGATCCTGCTCGGCGGCCTCGTCGGCGGGGCACTCGTCGCCGCTGGAGTCCTTCTCGCCTTCCCCGGTGCGCTGCGCGGACCGCGGCCGACCGACCCCCGCTGGGTACGGCTCGCCCCCCGGTTCGTCGAGTCCTGGCTTCCCGCCGGCCTCGTCCTTCTCGCCGGCTGGGCGTACCTGGACGCCACGCAGCGGCACACCGCCGCCCTTCCGCAGCTCCTGATGGTTCTCGCCCTCGGCTGCCTCTGGTTGTCGACGTGCCTTCGACGCCGGTCCATCCACCGCGCTCCCCAGCTCCCCTATCCCGTGCCGTCGGCGGTGGATGCGCCCATGCCGTCGCCGGGCGGTGTCACCCCGGACGCCGCCCGGCGGGAGTCCGACCCCTCGGGAACCGTGTGAGCCGGCCAACCAACGATGTGGACGGCTCGGGGACGCGTTCCCCGAGCACCGGCGTCCGGGCACTCGGCACTGCCGGCCTAGCCGTGACCGCCGCGGGGCTGCTGGGCAACGGACTCGCCTACCTGGCCCCGGTGCTGGCCGCCCGCCAGCTCGACTCCGCCGAGCTCAGCGCGCTCGCCACCACGCTCGGCCTGATCGCCATCGCGAGCGTGCCGGGGTTCGGCCTGCAGCTCGCCGTCGCCGTGCACCACGCGAGGCACGGTCCCACCCAGACCCGCCGGGCAGCCCTGTTGACCGCCGCTCTCTGCGCCTCCGCCCTGATTCTCGCCACCCCGTTACTCGGCAAAGGCTTGCGTCTTCCGGTCGAGGTGCTTCTCCTCTCCGCGGTCACCACGGCCGCCATCGTGCTCTCCTGCCGGACGTTGGGGGAGCTCCAGGGCGGGCAACGGTTCGTTCGACTGGCCATCGCCATGGGACTGCTGGCCGCCGGCCGGTACGGCGGAGTGCTGGTCGGTCTGCTGCTGGACGCCGGCCTAACCGGATCCCTGCTGCTCGGTGCCGGGACCGCCGCGCTCACCCCGGTCGGGCTGGCCGCCCTGGCCCGGTCGGCTGCCCCGCCGACCCCCTCCACGGCGCCACCGCTGAATGCCGGCCAGATCCTGACCGGCTGCACCGCGATGCTCGCCATGCTCGTCGTCTCGTACGTGGACCTCTTCCTCGCCCGTCAGCTCCTGCCGGCTGGCGACTCCGGCGGGTACGCGGTGGGGACGGTGTTGACCAAGGGCGCGCTGTGGGCGCCGCAGGTGGCCACCGTGCTCGCCCTACCCCGGCTGGCCCGCGACGATCGGTTCAGTCGGGCCGTCGCGCTCGCCGTGACCGCTGGCTGCGGCGTCCTGCTGATTCTCGGCTCGACGTTCGCCGGCACCCTGGCCTTCAAACTCGCCGGCGGCCCGGACTACGCCCACCTGGGCCCGTTAGCGCCGCTCTTCGCCGCGGTCGGAGCGCTCTGGGCCGTCGTTTTCGTCCTGCTGAACGCGGCGGTCGCCACGGGTGTCCGCTGGCCCGCCGCGCCGCTGTGGGTGGGCAGCGTCCTGCTGGCGACGGTCGCGCTGTGGACCGCGCCACGGACCGTCACCGGGCTGCTCTGGCCCACCCTGGGAGCCGCCGTGGTCACGACCCTGGTCATGACGCTCCGCACGTGGCGGTCGGCCCCAGCGCGTGCCGACCCGCGGGTGCCGGCGCCACGGCGGGCGTCAGCGGGGAGCTGACCCGGCTGCTTCCTCCTCGGCCAGCCAACCGCTGAGCAGGTGGTGGCCGATCGAGTCCGGCCGGCCGAGCCGATGGCCTGCCGCCGCCCGCTGGCGCAGCTCGGCGCGAGTGAACCAGCGCGCCTCCAGCAGCTCGACCCCGTCCACCCGGATCTCGTCGGATTCGGCGGTGGCCCGGAAGCCCACCATCAGCCCCGCCGGAAATGGCCAGGCCTGCGACCCCTGGTACGCCACGTCGGTCACCACTACGCCCGCTTCTTCGGCCACCTCGCGCCGGACCGCGTCTTCCAGCGTCTCCCCCACCTCGACGAAGCCGGCGAGGGTCGAAAACGCGTTCTGGGCCGCCCCGGCGTGCCGGGCCAACAGGCAACGGCCGGGCGAGCCCACGGTCTCGACCAACACAATGATGGCGGGCTCGATCCGGGGAAAGTACAGCCGGGCACAGTCCGGATCCGTACACCGCCGGGCATGCCCGGCATCTTGGACGTTGGTCGCCGCACCGCACGCGCCGCAGTACCGCTGCTGCCGGTGCCAGTGCAGCAGACCACGCGCGTACCCCTGGATGGCCGCCTCGGCCGGGCTGAGCCGCCCGACGAGCCCGCGCACCCCCACCACCCGCGTCGCCCCGGCGGCCGCCAGTGCGACGTCCTCAGTGAGCTCGGAGAGGTCCACCGCGAAGACCGCCCGCCCCGCCGCGAACCCGAGGAAGACCGTCTCCGCCGCGGCGGCGCGGACCCGCTCCGCCGCGTCACCGCTCAGTTGCACCGGCACCGCCTCGTTGACCAGGCAGTGGTCCTGCCACAACGGCAGCACTCTGGTGGATGCCCCGCCCAGCAGTTGCGCCAGCCGTTCCGGATCGGCACGGAGGGCACCGGCCCGGTCCACCCAACCACCGCCGTACGCCAGGGCCGCCTCGTCCTCCCGCATGGACCCACCGTACGGAACCCCGCTCCAGGTGCTGCTGGGCGGCACCAGCTCACCCGCCGCCGTCGCACGTCCGGACCGACCCGCGAGAATCGGAAGAACGCGACACGCGACGCCGGACACGACCTGCCGCTCCGGGCACATGTTGGTTACCGTAGTTTCCTTCCGGGTGTGATAACCGCCCGAGCGCGACGCCCCTAGTCGAGGTGACTGTGACCCTGTACGGCGACAAAGATCTGCCCGCCGACGACCGGCCCACCGTGCAGGTAACCGCGGTGCAGTGGCCCGTTGAGGAGGCGGAACCCGCCAACCGTCAACGGGGCGGGAAGTGGTCCTTTCTAACCGGCGGGAAGTGGTCCTTTCCACCCGGCAGGAAGTGGTCCTTTCCGCCCGGCGGGAAGTGGTCCTTTCCACCCGGCGAGGGGCGGACCCGCCGCGCCTGGTTGCTGCTCGCCACCGGGGTCACCACTGTGGTGCTCGCCTCCACAGTCGGCATCGCCACCTTCGCGTACGCCGGTGACATACCCCGTGGCACGACGGTCCTCGGCACTGATCTCGGCGGTCAGAGCCAGGCGGCCGCGGTCGAGAGGCTGCGCGCGGCGGTGGAACAACAGACCGCCATGCTGACCGCCCCCCTGCCGGTGGTCGTCGGCCAACAGACTGCGGAACTGGTGCCGGCGGAGGTGGGTCTCCAGGTTGACGTGGAGGCCACCGTGCGTGCCGCGATGCAGGTGGAGGCGCATGTCTTCGAACGCCTCGCCGGCTCCCGTGCGGTGCCACCGGTGGTGACGGTGGACGTGGAGAAGCTCGACGCGGCCCTCGAGGAGGTCTTGGGGGACCAGGGCCGCGAGATGACCATGCCCGACATCACCTGGAGTGGCCTTACCCCGGAGGCAACCCACCCGAAGCCCAGCCTGGAGCTCAACCCGGAGCAATCCGCGCAGGCGGTTCGGAAGGGCTGGTTGAGTGACGATCCGGTCACCGTTCCGCTGGTTGAGACATACCCGGTAACCACCGCCGAGGAGGTGGACCAGCTGGTGACCGAATTGGCGAAGCCAGCCGTGGCGGCCCCGGTAACCCTGACGACTGACCAGGGCTCGGTGAGCATTCCGCCGAAGGCGATCGCGAAGAGCCTGGTGTTCACCGCCGACGAGGCCGGCACGTTGTCGGCGAAAGTCGACGTCAAACGACTCCGCTCCGCACTCGGCGATGACCTGACCAAGGTCGAGGTAACCCCGAAGAACGCTCGGATGACGCTCACCGACGGCAAACCGAAGATCACCGACAGCAAAGACGGGAAGAAACTGGACGCCGGCGATCTCGGGAAGGCCCTGCTCGCGGTCCTACCGCAGGCGGACGACCGCCGGGTGACCGGCACGCTCGAAACGAAGAAGCCAGAGCTCACCACGGAGAAGTTGGCCGGCCTGGGCATCAAGGAGAAGGTGTCGACCTTCACCACCCAATTTCCCGGCGGACTCTCCTCGCCCCGCAGCCAGAACATCATCACTGCCGCCAAGGACGTCGACAACACGCTGGTGCTGCCCGGCGAGACGTTCTCCCTGAACAAGCACACCGGCGAACGAAACTACGCGAAGGGCTACCAGGACGCTCCAGTCATCCTCAATGGCAAGCTCGTGCCGGGGGTAGGGGGCGGGGTCTCGCAGTTCACCACGACGCTCTTCAACGCCACCTACTACGCGGGGCTGGAGGATGTTGAGCACAAGCCCCACTCGTACTATTTCAGCCGTTATCCGGCGGTCATTGAGTCCACGATCTTCTACCCAGATCTCGACTTCAAATTCCGCAACAACACCGAGTACGGACTCCTGATCGACACCTCCTACACGTCCAACAAGATCACCGTCTCGATCTGGAGTACAAAGATCTGGGACAAGGTAAAGACGGAGTACAGCCCTCGAAGCAACATCACCAAGCCGAAGACGGTCTACCTGGAGCCCGGCCCGGACTGCATCGCCGCCAACGGCAGCGACGGGTTCAGCCAGAGCGCCTACCGGGTGTTCTACAAGAACGGCAAGGAGGCGAAGCGAGAGAAGTTCAGTTGGCGCTACGCCGCGGAGCCGCGCTTCATCTGCGGCCCGGAGCCCTCCTGAGCCCCCGCACCCACCTGAATGGACCGGGCCCTGTCGGCACTACGCCGGCAGGGCCCTCTCCTTGGGCTACCGAGGTTGGAGAGCAGGTCGGCGCGTCATCGACGACCACCGCGCATGGCACCGACGCACCGCGCCCGAACCGCTGTTGTCGCTGGCAGCTGCAGAGCGTCTCGGCCACCGGCCGAGCAGATGGCACCGGCCGCTGATCGGGTGGACCACGACGGCGAGGCGAAGAACCGGGTGCGGACGGCACGCCGGTCGGCGACCCGGGCTGGGCGAGGAACGCGGACTGGGCGAGGAAGGCCAGTGCCTGTCGGCGCGGCGTTCCGACCCTTAGTTCCCGGCCCCCGTTCTGATCCGGAACCGCGAGCTTCCCCAAAAGCCCGGCTGATCCGTAAACCGAGGTGTCACCTAGGTCGGGTAACCGGGGGATGCTGCCGGCGTCAGGCCGCAGCATCTTGGTGCTGTTGGCGGGTGGTCTTGTCCGGCGGGAAACACGTTGAGGGCCGACCCGGGTAGGGTCGGCCCTCAACTGAAGTTTTGCCCGGCGGTGTCCTACTCTCCCACACCCTCCCGAGTGCAGTACCATCGGCGCTGGAGGGCTTAGCTTCCGGGTTCGGAATGTAACCGGGCGTTTCCCCTCCGCCATGACCGCCGTAACACTTATCGACATATCAAACACACCCAACACCACAGGCAATGTTTGTTTGTCAAGAGTTACACAGTGGACGCGTAGCAACTTAGTAGTCAAGTCCTCGGCCTATTAGTACCGGTCAACTGAACCCGTTACCGAGCTTACATTTCCGGCCTATCAACCCAGTCGTCTA